>CANSCI010000010.1 GCA_947645355.1 uncultured Dorea sp.
TGGAGCCCGCCAATTTTTTTTACAACCTCATCCCCGGGCCTTACATGGAGATGATACGTATTGGAAAGCTCCACCTGTGTTTTGATTTGTTTGAGATCTTCTGTGGAGACGGCGCCCTTGATAGCCGCGATCGTCCCCACATTCATAAATACAGGGGTCTCAATGACCCCATGTACTGTATGCAATCTTCCTCTTTTGGCAAGACCATCCTTCTTTAATAATTCATACATAGTCCTGTCACCTTTTCCTGTTATCTTTTTTCTATCCGCACAGTATGAGACATACTGCGCTTTACGCTGCTTCCGGGATTCCGTCCGCAGTCATCTCTAATAATGGCACACAACCGGTATCCCGTCAGAAATCAGATCATACATCTCGGCCGCTTTGCTGGTCGGCATGTTCACACACCCATGAGAACCGTGGGATTTGTATCTGCTCCCGCCGAATGCAGACTGCCAGGAAGCATCATGGAAACCAATGCCGCCGTTAAATGGCATCCAGTATTTTACCGGAGATTCATAGCTGTACGTGCCGTCCGGCTTGCGCTCTCCCCGAAGGACCGCATTTCTCGTCTTGTAGGTCAGAGAATAAGTCCCCTGGGGCGTAGCATTCCCTTTATTTGGATTACCTGTCACAACATCAGATTCCAGAACTACCTGACCGTCCTTGATAAAATAAGCCTTCTGATTGCTGAGGTCTACTTCCGCATAAGTACTCCCTACATCCATAGCACCATGGCTTGCAGCCCTGCTTTTATATGCCGGCTCCCTCGTTACAGTCTCCGCATTCTGGATATTTGCAATAAGAGCCTCATATTCTGCCTCCTGATCCATCAGCCAGCCATATTTTCCTCCCTCTACGGTCACTGTATTTCCGGTTGCCGTAGTAAACTGGCGCGGCTTTCCCTTTGTGTCGTATTTCTCCGCCAGACTGGCGATATATGTTTTCACTGCCTCCTCGTCGAAGGTCACTTCCATATTCTCATTGACCTTTACCCACTGGGCAATCACAGCTGAATCTACAACCTCCGTATTCGGATTAAAATCATACGTAACCTGCGCGCCCAGATAACTGTTCATACTCTCGGCCGCCGCCAGAACCTCCGTTGAGTCTGAAACAAAACGCGGCAGCAGATAGACTCCGCACTCCGACAGGTTCACCTTCTCCTGAAAACCATTGAGCGCTTCTGTCAATGCCGCGTAAAACTTTTCTGCATCAATCTGAGTACCGATCACCTCCGGCACCACCTCAAATGCCGTCGTTCCAAATGCCGGATGAGCGTCCACAGACGGGGTCTGGTTCTCCGCCTGCATACATGCAAGAGAGGAAACTACTGCTGCAAGTGCAGCTTCGTCATATTTGACGCCGATGGAAGCCTGGATCTTAGGATGCTCCCACAAAGACTTCGGCCACAAAAATTTATCCTGCTTTTTCACACATTGCGTAAGCTCATCACTCGGCACATACTCAAGCGCAATATCCCTGCCCGCAATCTGTTCCGCAGCGCCGCCGGACTCCTCAAGCGTCAGTGAATAATCTGTAACCTGTTTCTTCATATATTCTTCTACCTGGCTGACATTCTGCATCGAAAAATCAGTTCCGTTTATCGTAGTGTAGAACATAAAATGGCTGTCAAAATAAAACGCAAATCCCAGATAAACAGCTGCCAGCGCCCCAAGAAAACTACCGCAGATAATAGCGGCCGTTTTCCTTCGCTTATGCCTGCGAATTGCTTTTTCTTCCTCCGTCTCTTCCACCTTCGCCTCCGGTTCCTCCTCCAGATCAATTTTCGTAAGCTCTATCTCCTCAGAAGCTTCCTTCTCTGCTTTCTCGTTCTCAGCTTCTTCGTTCTCCAGCTCTTTCTTCCTGGATCTTTTGGCCTTTCGTGTTTTTTTCGGTGGTTTCTGTCCCTCTTCTTCCTCAGACGGGACATTTTCTTCTTGTGCTTCCGGGATTCCTTCTTCCGACGCATCAGCCTTATCCGCCTTCTCGGATTTCACAGAACCTTCCTCTTCCACGGTCCCGGACTCTTCATTTTCTTCGTCGTTCCCGGAAAAATCCTCTTCATCGAACTCTTTATTGTCAGGCACTTTCCTGTCAAATTCCTCACTGTCAAGATCAATCTCTATAAAATCATCATCTAATCTTTTCTTTCTTTTAAACATAGACCTTACTCCTTTTTTTCACACGACTTTATTATAATATGCCTCTCTGCAAAAGTACAGTCTTAAATACAGAAAAAATATGAAGATTTATTGAAGATTGTCTGAATATTCCGCCATTGCACTTTCGCCGCCACGCTACTATAATAAAAAGAAAGATAAAATCATCTATCACAAAAGGAGTATTTCACATGGCAGGATCAACGTTCGGAACATTTTATAAGGTCACTACCTGGGGGGAATCCCACGGACCGGCAATCGGCGCAGTGATCGACGGATGCCCCGCAGGCCTTCCCCTCACGGCGGAGGATATTCAAAGCTTCTTAGACCGGCGGCGGCCGGGTCAGAATAAATATGCCTCGTCCAGAAAAGAAAGAGATCAGGCACAAATTCTTTCAGGCGTATTCGAAGGGCACACTACCGGCACCCCCATCTCCATTATGATAAATAATGTAGACCAAAACCCTCATGACTATGAGCAGATCAAAGACTGCTACCGTCCGGGACACGCCGACTATACCTTCGATGCCAAATACGGCTTCCGGGATTACCGGGGCGGCGGACGTTCCTCCGGCCGGGAGACGATCGGACGTGTTGCCGCAGGTGCCGTAGCCTCCCGGATTCTGGCAAAACTTGGGATAGAAATCACAGCCTTCACCCGCTCCATCGGTGATATCACTGTCCCCGATTCCGCCTGCCGCTATGAACAGATCTGCCAAAATGCTCTGTACATGCCCGGCAATGATTACGCCGAAAAAGCATCTGCTTACCTGGAAAAATGCATCAAAGAATCTGATTCCGCCGGCGGCATCGTCGAATGCCGGGTAACCGGCCTGCCCGCCGGAATCGGTGAGCCGGTCTTCTGCAAATTAGACGCTGCCCTTGCAGGCGCCGTCATGTCCATAGGGGCTGTCAAAGGCGTGGAGATCGGAGACGGATTCGGCGCTGCCGCCTCCACAGGGAGCAGCAACAATGATTCCTTCCGCATGAAAGACGGAAAGCCAACCAAAGAGACCAACCGCTCCGGCGGCATCCTCGGCGGCATCAGCGACGGAAGCCCCCTGATTCTCCGGGCAGCCGTAAAACCAACGCCCTCCATCTCCCTGGAACAAAAAACCGTAACCCGGGACGGCCGAAACACTGCCATATCCATCACTGGACGCCACGACCCTGTGATCGTTCCCAGAGCCGTTGTAGTCGTAGAATCTATGGCAGCCGTCACTTTGGTGGATCTTCTGATGCAGAATATGTCTTCAAGACTGGAATCTATAACGAAATTCTACAAAAGGCACTGATTCATGAAAAATTTTTACAATATTCATTTTACCCCTGGCATCCAAAAATGCAGTCGGAAATCTATTTTTAGTTTCCTCTTTCTTCACCTACAGATTCCCCGCGCTGATCTCATCCATGATCCTCTGGTAGAATTCTTCCCTGCTGCCCTCCCGGCGGAGTTCCTTTTTCACCGCCCCGTCTTTCAGCATCAGGATCCGGCTGCAATAGCTTGCCATCTCCGGATTATGAGTTACAAGGATGATTGTCTTGTTCATCTTCCTGTTAATATCCTCCATCGCCTTATTTACAATATCACCTGACCTGGCATCCAGATTCCCGGTAGGTTCGTCCGCAAGGATCACCCCCGGATTATTGCAGAGCGCACGGCAGATGGCAACCCTCTGCTTCTCTCCACCGGACAGCTCATAAGGATTCTTTCTGAGTAGGTGCCCAAGCCCGAACTGCCCCGCCAGCTTCTCCACGACCGAAGCTGCCTGATCAGGATCCGCCTTATCAAGGATCATGGGGAGCATAATATTCTCCTCCACCGTCAGACTGTCCATCAGATAAAAATCCTGGAACACAAATCCGATCTCTCTCCTGCGGATATCGGACAGCTCATCCTTCCACAGCTCCCTGGAATTTCTTCCCTTGAACAAAATGTCTCCTCCGGTAGGCAGGTCAATCAGCCCCAACACCTTCAAAAGCGTCGTCTTCCCGCAGCCGGATTTCCCGATAATCCCCACATATTCTCCCTCATAGATAGTAAAATCCAACCCTTTAAGAACCTCTGTCTGCTCATTCTCCCCCCAAAAATAACTTCTGTGGAGATCATGCACTTCCAATATCTTCTTTAACTCCTGTTCCTCTATTTCCTGTCCTTGTATTTCCTGCTCTCTTACTTTTTCCATGCCTGTTTCCCCTCAACCTTTCTGATCACATAATACTGAAGCACCAACATTGCCAATACCTGAACTGCAGCATAGATCACTGCCTCAGCGGCCATAATCTGCAGATACCGCGTCATATCCGACTCCGTAAAATGGCGGAGCCGCCATACAAGAACCGTAAATACCGGCACAGTCACTGCCGTAATCCCAAGAGGAATCCATACAAAACGGCTGATCTCCTTTTTCATAGACTGTATCCGTTCCTTCTGGGGCATTCCCATATAGTCCAGGAATTCATACCGGTTCTTTGTCTCCGACAGTTCGGATTGCACCTTCATATACAAGATCAGCAGGCTGATCAACAGAAGGATCACTACAATAAACCCGTTGGAGATCTCCTTTAACAGCCGCTCCGCCTCTTTCTCGGATACCGTTTCTTCCTTCCCATAATAAGACAGCACATTACTGTCATAATGCTCATCTGCCTTATGGTTTGCCTTGAACACAGCCAGTACGTCCTCCACCTTTTTAGGGTCCGCGCCATTTAACCGGATCAGCACCAAACGTGTAGGCCACTCACGGATATTTTCCCACTCCCCGGCAAGCTCCGGCGGTACTTCTTCCCCGGTAGCATTGTCAATATGCTTCCAGTTATCCTTCACCGATTCAAAATATGCATCCGAAAATACCACCACATTCTCATGCAGCCCTTCCCGGAATACGCCGACCAGCGGCCCTGTTTCAGACCCTGCGATCGTACGCGGCACGTAGATCTTGTCCCTGGACAAAAACCAGTACCCGTCCAGCGGCTGTCCAATAAAAATATGCGGATTCGTCCTTTCCATATAATAATCCAGCGGCTTGGCGTTATCCCCGATATCCTGCTGGTAGACTACATAGATCCTTTTTCCCTCGTCATCCAGTTGGGGAAGCTTCACCTCTTCCTGTGCCACCAGCTTCTTTAACTCATAGTAGGTCGATTCCGAGATCCCGATATTCTGTCCCTGCGGCAAGATACACTGGCGGATATCCTCGATCCTGAGTGTCCGGTCCACCGTCGTGGCACGCACCATAGGATAGGTCAGCGCCTCGGCCCCATATCCTTCGATCTCGTCGATCAGCTCCTCATCCTCGCTGTTCGCCATACAGACATAATCATATGGAAGCTCCTTCTCTGGCTCCGGCGCGATCATGATCGCTATGGCATCCTTAGAAAACAGGACAAATGCAAAAATATGTATGATCGCCAGCAAAAAGACATACCGGTTGGCCCGCTGGAATTTGTGGTAGAGCATCTGGTTTGGGATCAACTTCTGACAGTAACTTCTCCTGTGCCTCCTTCTTCGCTTAAGGAAGGCTCCCCAGCCATTCCGAAGCATAAAATACAGCCCGAGGATGAACAAAATGACAACTTCGGCACCTTCGGCAGCCTCTATCCTGGAAAACGCTATAAATGCACTCACTGCAAGTACAATGCCGGCCGCCAAACCCAGATAACGCAGCTTCCCCGGCATCTTCTCCCTTGCCACATCGGTGCTTTTCATCTTCATGACATTTGTCTCCCTGTACACGGCAAAAGTAAATAAAAACGCCAGGGCAAATACTACCAACACCATGACCAGTGTTTTCCCGTAAGTGCCGGCCGTAACTGTGCCCAGCACGATCCGTCCGGCAAGCAGAACACCCGCAGTCTTGCGAAACGCAAACAACAGTATATTTCCTACGATCAAGCCCCCGGCCATTGACAGCACAACGCTGGCCGCCAGCTCAAATCCCACCAGCAGCTTCATAGCCTTCTGCCGGATGCCGAGCATCAGCAGAAGGCCAAAGCTCTTCATACGGTTTTTCAGATAATACGTTAAAATATAGGTAATCAAAAAGACTGCCAGCACGGTAAATACGAGAAAGAAATTCATAAGCACTGCGTCCACACCACGCCCGTTGTAGAACTTCCCGTGAGTATTCATCCCGCTCAGAAGTTCCTGCATACCGGAGCTTACGAACAAAAGTCCGCAGGACACCGACCCGGCTGCTGCCAGCAGGCGGTAGTCCTTTTCGCTGTGCTGAAAGTTCTTCCAGGCCACCCGGTAAAAGTCCCTGGAATACTTTCCGTCAAATTTAAGACGTACAGCTTTTTCCTTTTTAAACTGTTTTCTGGCCTCTTTTCGTTCTTTCTCCTGGCGGGAAGCCTCGTTCCATGCTTCCGCCATCTTGCCGCCCACGGTGATAAATCCATAGAACATAAACAAGAGCGGCGGATACACATAGGTAAGAAGTGTATCCCCGCCGTCCCCCAACGTAGAAAAGTAAACAGGAATGCAGGAAGCTACAGTTGCAATTGCCGGCAGCCGGTCTGCATAACTCTTCCCTGTCAGATTCAGGAGCAGGTGCAGCAATAAAAGTATCTGAACCGCTACCATAAAACTAAGTTCCACGCACAGTGCAATGCCCCAGGAATTCACATCATTCTCCGTCAGGCCAAAAGCCGCAAAATCCCCGCCGAATTTATCCGCCCGGAAGACCGCGATGGGATCCCTGTACATCCGGTACAGGTACATTATTGCATTGTACCGACTCTCACCTACGGTGAGCCACGGAAACAAACACAAAATCTGTGCCAGTATATCCATTACAATATAGGTAATTCTTTTTCCGGTATATTTTTTCACCAGCTTATCCTCTCATCTTCTAAATATTAAAGCATCCGCCGCCGATAAACTCCCTCAAAAGCGAATTAGTCGGCACATTCTCACTGCCGATCCCTACAAAATAATCCAGGAATTTCAGCAGTCTCTTGGCCTCCATATACTCCGGCACACTCCGGTCAAACCCGAACAAAAGCGCCTCCACATAAGGCTTAAGCACTGCCAGCTCATAGATCAACGCTGAGTTGAACATCACATCGGCCTCCTCCTGATACGGAAAGATATTGCGCTCTTCTCCTCTGCGCACCGACGGCCACATACGGATGGTCCGCTCCGCAGACGACCCCCTGGTCCTCGCATCCCGGACAATTCGCCGAAGGAGACGTCCGTCTGTTGTCGGAATCCGGTTATGCTCATCCACATTCAGCTGCGTAAGGGCGCTGATGTAGATCTTGAACTTATTTTCGTCCGGCAGGCTCTCTGTAAGCTTCGGATTCAGACAGTGGATCCCTTCGATCACAAGAACCTCATTTTCCTCCAGCTTTTTCGTCTCTTTCCCGAACTCCTTATGTCCTGTCACGAAATTAAACCTGGGGATCACAACCTCCTTCCCGGACAACAGTTCCTGAAGCTGCCGGTTGAACAACTCTACATCTACTGCCTCCAGGCACTCATAATCATAATTCCCGTTCTCGTCCTTCGGGTTTTCCTCCCGCTCCACAAAGTAATTGTCCACTCCGATGGGATAAGGCGCCAGCCCATTCGCCCGAAGCTGGACAGACAAACGATGGGAGAACGTGGTTTTTCCAGAGGAGGACGGACCCGCGATCAGGATAAATTTAAGCTCCGGCCTTGCCGCGATGACAGCCGCAATCTCTGCGATCTTCTTCTCCTGCAGTGCCTCCTGCACCAGCACAGTCTCCATCATGTTGCCTCTGGTGATCTTATCGTTCAGCGCGCCTACAGTCTCAATACCCTGCATATCCCCCCATCTGGTAGCCTCCTTAAGTACCTGGAATAATTTATTGTGGGGCGCAAATTCCGGCACCGTCCCCGGCTCAGACTTCTCTGGCATCTGGATCACAAAACCATCGTCATAGAGATACAATTTGAAATACCTCAGATACCCGGCATCCGGCACCATGTAACCATAGTAATAATCTTCAAATTCATTCATGCTGTAGATATTGACCTTTGACACCCGCCGATATGTAAAAAGCTTTTCCTTGTCATACATGCCGTGCTGACGAAATGCAGTGATAGCGTCATCGGTATTGATCGTCTTCTTCTGGATGGGCAGCTTCCTGTCTACCATTTCATGCATCCGTTTCTCTACCTTGTCAAGGAATTCCTGGGTGAGGGCGATCTCCCCTTCGATCGTACAGTAATACCCGTGGCTGACAGAATAGTGTATCCGCACTTTTCTGATATTCTCATGGTGCGCCGCGTCATAGACCGCCTTCACCATCATCAGACACATACTTCTTCTGTAGGTCTGGTGCCCGATCTCACCCGCAGTAGTCTCAAATTCCAGCGTGCAGTCCCCTTTCACAGTTTTATGCAGTTCCTGAAGCTTGCCGTTTGCAATCACAAGCACAATGTCACTGTCATAATCCTTCTGGTACTCCTGCGCGATCTGCAGATACGGCGTCCCTTCCTCAAACTTGCGCACTTCACTGCCAATCTTCACCTGATACATCCTTTTCTCCATCTTCCGTCCCATCCTTTCTTCCTGTTTTAAAACCTCTTACATAATGATAAATGGGCGGCTGACCGGCGCACCGATCACATCTGCCCCGTCAATGTGCAGTTCCAGATATTTTATTACATCCTCTATAAATATATGCTCGATCCCGTAATGTCCGCCGTCAATAATGCACAATCCCTGTGCCGCTGCGTCAATCCCCTCATGGTGTCCGATATCTCCGGTAATGAGCACATCCGCCCCTTTCTCAATCGCCGCGCCGATCACACTTTTCCCGGAACCCGGACAGATGGCCGCCCGTTTAATCTCATGGTCCAGGCTGCCAAACACCTTCACATGCTCCAGGGAAAATGCTTCCCGCACAAGAGCCGCACACTCTCTCAGAGGCAGAGGAGCCTCCAGGCAGCCGATCCTCCCAAGCCCTTCCTCAGCTGCCGTAACCTCCAGCACACAGGCATTTCTAAGCTTTATCCGTTCCCCTGCAAGCCTGCCCATCCGCAGCACGTCATAGTTAGTGTGCATAGCATAGTAAGAGATGTCCTTCTGAATCAGACGGATCAGCCTGCGCCCGATAAAATCCAGATTATTCACCCGTCTCATACTGCCGTAGATCAGCGGGTGATGGGTCACAAGCATATCCGCGCCTGCCCGTACAGCATCCTCGATCACTTCATCCGTGGCATCCACAGCCACATAGATCTGCCCCACCTCTTTGTCATCCCTGCCCGCCAAAAGCCCTACATTATCCCCGGAGACCGCATAATCCCCCGGATAAGCCTTCTCAATCACATTGATCACGTCTCTGCACAACATACTTTTACCCTCCATAGCTTTTAAGCGCCTTTTGCGTCAGCCTGAGTTCCTCCAGGATCTCTGCCTCCCTGAGCCTTGCGCTCTCACTCTCTGTCCTTGCCGCCAATTGTTCCAATATACTCTCCTGTATCCCCTTTTCACGCAGAAGAAACTTGTGAAGGACCGGATGTTTTTTCTGCAGCAGCTTTTTCCCGTATCTATATTCATAATCCTCACAGGAATCCGGAATCCCATGGACCACGCGCATCACCGGATAGAATTTCCCATCCTCCTCCACCATATCTTCATCCTCGATCACCAGTCCGTTTGCGGCAAGGTAACGCCTGACCTTCTCGATCTCGGACTGGGGCTGTAAAATACAGACAGACAGTGTATCTACAATCTGCCTGCCGTCTGTCAGAATCCGAATGATAAGATTGCCGCCCATCCCGGCGGCAATCATCGTGTCTGCTTCCCCCGGGGCAACCGCACGTAAGCCGTCCGACAGTCTTGCTTCAATCTGCTCCTTAAGTCCATGTCCGATAATGTGGAACCGGGCACGCTGAAGAGGCCCCTCATTAACATCAAGAGCAAGAGCCTTCGAAGCAATCCCCTGCTTCACCAGATAAATCGGTATGTAGCCATGGTCAGTCCCCACATCTGCAACAGAGGCGCCCTCTGTCACAAGACCTGCAACTGCATAAAGTCTTTTTGATAGTTCCATAGGCGCCTTCTTTCTTAATCCAGATAATCTCTCAGTTTTCTGCTCCGGCTCGGGTGTCTCAGCTTACGCAGAGCCTTCGCCTCGATCTGACGGATACGTTCACGGGTAACGTCAAACTCTTTTCCCACTTCCTCCAGCGTACGTGCACGCCCGTCGTTCATTCCGAAACGAAGCCTCAATACTTTCTGCTCCCTCTCCGTCAGCGTGTCAAGCACTTCGTCCAGCTGTTCCTTCAACAATGTCTGTGCTGCTGCCTCCGCAGGCACCGGAACATTATCATCCTGGATGAAATCTCCAAGATGGCTGTCTTCCTCTTCTCCGATAGGCGTTTCCAGTGAAACCGGCTCCTGGGAGATCTTGAGGATCTCACGCACTCTCTCTACAGGCATGTCCAGCTCCTGCGCGATCTCCTCCGGCGCAGGTTCACGCCCCAGCTCCTGCAAAAGCTGTCTGGACACACGGATCAGTTTATTGATCGTCTCCACCATATGGACCGGGATACGGATCGTCCTTGCCTGGTCGGCAATAGCCCTTGTAATTGCCTGACGGATCCACCACGTTGCGTACGTGCTGAACTTGAACCCCTTGTGATAATCAAACTTCTCCACCGCCTTGATAAGCCCCAGGTTCCCCTCCTGGATCAGATCAAGAAACAGCATGCCCCGCCCCACATAGCGCTTCGCAATACTGACCACCAGACGTAAGTTAGCCTCTGCCAGCCTCTTCTTGGCATTTTCATCCCCGTCAGCCATGCGTTTTGCCAGTTCTACTTCCTCAGTTGCTGTCAGAAGGGGAACCTTACCGATCTCTTTTAAATACATCCGCACAGGATCCTCAATGCTGATGCCGTCCGGGACAGACAAATCTATCTTCTCGACATCCACCTCGTCCTCCTCTGAAATAATAATATCAGAGTCATCTATATCATCGTCATCTGAGCTGATCCGAAGGACGTCAATATTCTGCCCTTCCAGATAGTCAAACACCTTCTCCATATGCTCAGAATCCAGTTCCATATCCCTGAAAAAATCATTGATCTCCTGCAGTTCCAGAATACTTTTTTTCTTCTTGCCAAGCTTTACAAGTTCTTTTAGTTTTTCCTCAAATTTCACTATGTTTTCTTCCATATAGTGTCCATCCTCTCATTGCTTGTTTATATTTTATCCTTAATTAACGGAAATATGCAGTTTTTCAAGGTCCTGCAATTCCCTTTTCGCTGCCATCAGCCGCTGCATGCCGTTAAGATCTGCGGCGTCAAGTTCCCTTGCCGCCTGCTCAATGCTGTGATTCTTCACCCGGATCAAAGTCTCCTTTAACGCCTTCTCCTGCTCGCCTTTCGTGCTGAGTTCCCGGATCTTCGTGTGGAACAGGCCTGCCACCTCCCGGTGCTCCTCCTCATCGGTAAAATGATTCATAAGTCTTGCCGGATTCACCTCCCCGGCTTCATACTGCTCATACAGAAGAGACGCGACCGTCCGATACAGGTCTCCTGTAAAATCCGCCGGAGTAATATATTTGCACACCTGCCGGAAAATACGTTCGTCCTCAATCAGCCAGGTGAGTAAAAGCCGCTGGGATCTCATATTGCCGTCCACCTTGTCTTTTTCCCGGCTCTGCGTCTTCCTGGGTCTCGTCACCGGCCTTGCAAGACCAGTCTGTACAGCCATCTTATGTACCAGGCTTTTCAGATCCTCGTATCCCACATGGTAGGCCCTCGCCGCCGCTTCAATATAGTTGTTCCGCTCAATTTCCTCATCAAACTCCGTAAGCCTTCTGGCCGTCTCCCGCAGAAATTCTGTCTTCCCTTCAGGAGAATTCAGGTCATAGCTTTTCTCCAGAATCTCCAGACCAAACATAAAACCGTTCCGGGCCTTACCAATCCGCTCTTCGAAAGCCTCCGCTCCCAGATTCTTGATAAATTCATCCGGATCCTTGTATGGCTCCATTCGGATGATCCTGGCCGTGATTCCCACCTCTTTCAGCACGGGAACCGCCCGGAGAGCCGCCTTCGTACCTGCCTCGTCACTGTCGTAGGTCAGATAGACCTCCGTTACGTAACGCTTAATCAGAGATGCATGTCCGGGGGTCAGAGCCGTCCCGAGGGACGCAACCGCGTTGGTAAAGCCCGCCTGGTGAAGGGAGATCACGTCCATATACCCCTCGCACAGCAGAAAATACGGCTTTTTCGTGCTCCTCGCCCGGTTCAGGCCGTATAAGTTCCGGCTCTTGTCGAAGATCATGGTCTCCGGCGAATTCAGATATTTCGGTTTCCCGTCCCCCATGACCCTGCCGCCGAACCCGATCACCCGGCTGTTAGCGTCCATGATCGGGAACATCACCCGGTTCCAGAACTTATCATATGCACCCTGGCGCTCATCTACACTGATGAGCCCTGCCTGAAGCAGCATATCATCCTGATATCCTTTGGATTTCAGATACTTGTACAGATCATTGCTGTATTTATTGGAGTATCCAAGACCGAAGCCCCGGATGGTATCATCTGTAAGCCCGCGGTTTTTAAGGTAAGACAGCGCGGGAGCCCCTCTGGAATCCTTAAGCTGTGCATAGAAATATTGAGCCGCCATCTTATTGATCTCAAGGAGCACGGCCTTCTGGTCGGCTCTTTTTCTCGCCTCACCGGACATTTCCTCCTGGGGAAGCGTCACACCTGCCCGGTCGGCCAGATATTTCAGAGCCTCCTGGAACGTATAATTCTCGTAATTCATCAGAAATGTAAATACGTTCCCGCCGGCGCCGCACCCGAAGCAATAATACATCTGCTTTCCCTGGCTCACAGAAAAAGAAGGGGACTTTTCATTATGAAATGGACAGAGCCCAAAATGAGAACTTCCCTTCTTCTGTAATTTCACATAGCTGGAAATTACATCCACAATATCATTTCTTGATCTTACTTCCTCGATAATCTCATCCGAATAATACATATACGCGATCCTTTTTCTGCGTCAAAATAGTCCCTATATATAATATTCGACAAAAGTGCCCGATTTCCTTTTAATATTTCCAAGATTCCGGCACAAAAAATTCTTCAAATTTTTTTACTGCATATGTATCCGTCATTCCCGCAATATAATCGCATATAACACGCTCATTCTTCTCATGTCTTTCTCTTGCCATCCTTAAAAATTCTTCCGGGAGAAGTTCGATATGATCCCTGTAGTATTCATAGAGCTTCGTGATCATATTGACCGCTTTTTCTTCCTCCCCCTTGGCCCTGGGATTCTCATAGACATGCTTAAACAGAAAATCCCGCAGCCCGGACACAGCCTCCGCCACTTCCCCGGACATACGGATCTGCGGCTGTTCCATACTGTTGATGATTACATTGTGCACCATGGTATTAAGTCTGTCCCGCGTAGTGGAGCCAAGCACAGAAGTATAGCACTCTGGGATATCCTCTGCCTTAAGGATTCCTCCCCGGATGGCATCGTCAATATCGTGGTTGATATAGGCGATCTTATCAGACAGGCGCACGATCTGTCCCTCCAGCGTGTGGGGCGTACCGCTGGTCTTATGATTCATGATCCCGTCGATGACCTCCCAGGTAAGGTTTAAGCCCCGCCCATCCTTTTCCAGATATTCTGCCACACGGACACTCTGGACATTGTGCCGGAAACCGGAGGGACTTATGGCATGAAGCGCCCGCTCCCCGGCATGTCCAAAAGGCGTATGCCCAAGGTCGTGACCAAGAGCAATGGCCTCCGCCAAATCCTCATTCAGCCTCAGCGCCTTGGCAATCGTCCTTGCATTCTGAGAGACCTCCAGCGTGTGAGTAAGTCTGGTACGGTAATGATCCCCTTTCGGCAGAAGAAAGACCTGTGTCTTCTGCTTCAGGCGGCGGAATGATTTGCAGTGCAGGATCCGGTCCCGGTCCCGCTGGAACACCGGGCGGATATCACATTCCGGCTCCTCCCTCTTTCTGCCCCTGGAATCTCTGCTCAAAGAAGCATACGGACTTAAATACTGTGTCTCTCTTTGCTCCAGCTGTTCTCTGATAGTCATAGCTCTTCCTCCCGCCTTTCCCGCATGATATATCTGATTTACTATAACGAATCTAATGCTTTTTTTCGCCGGCCTCCGACAGTTTATTCTCAATGGCAGCCACTACACTCTCCAGAACTTTGATCCTCGCATAATATTTACAGTTCCCTTCCACAACGATCCACGGAGCATTCGGTGTGGAGGTGCGGATCAGCATCTCATTAACAGCCTTCTCATATTGATCCCATTTTTCCCGGTTCCTCCAGTCCTCATCCGTGATCTTCCACTGTTTCTGAGGATTCTCCTGCCTTGCCTTAAACCTGCGCTCCTGCTCGTCCTTATCGATCTGCATCCAGAATTTCAGCACGATGGCTCCGGCGTCCGTAAGGTCGCGCTCCATGGCATTGATCTCCTTATAGGCCCTCTGCCATTCCTGCCTGGTACAAAAGCCCTCGATCCGCTCCACCATCACACGCCCGTACCAGGTACGGTCAAAGATCGTCACGTGACCGGCCTTCGGCATATCCGTCCAGAACCGCCACAGATAATGGTGGGCACGCTCGATATCATTGGGGGATGCCGTAGGATGCACCACATACCCGCGGGGATCCATCCGCTCTGTCAGACGCTTGATGGCCCCGCCCTTTCCGCCGGCATCCCAGCCCTCGAAGCAAAGGACAACCGGGATCCTCCTGCGGTACAGCTCTCCGTGGAGCTTTTCCATCCTCCTCTGCAGCTTATCCAGGCGCTGCTTATATTCTTCCTTCGTATAGGCAAGACTTAAGTCTGCTTTCGCAAGGATCGACTCGCTTAATTTCTTATCCTTCTGTGCCTCGTTAGCGCCTGCGGCATCACCGTCCTTTTCTGATGTACTGTCCTCCATCTTCTTTTCCAGCTCTGCCCTGTGCCGGATTTCTTCGATCTTCTCGCCCAGAATACGGATCACTGTAGAGTAGATCTTTACTGTGGCAAACCTCCTGTCTGTCGCCTCCACGATAGTCCACGGCGCATACTCTGTATCCGTACGCGTCAGCATCTCTTCATTCATAGCCTGATATTTTTCAAATTCCTTATGCTTCCTCCTGTCATCCTTGTTGACCCTCCATGCCGTCTCCTTGGATTTCAAAAGTCTGGCAAAGCGCTTTTTCTGCTCTTTCTTGTCTATCGCCAGAAAGATCTTGATGATTACCGTCCCGTCGTCTGTCAGCTGCTCCTCAAAGGAACAGATGGAATCATAAGCTTTCGAAAGATCTTTCTTCTTCGTCTTTTTCTCAAACCGGTCGGACAGTACCTTCCGGTACCAGCTGGTGTCATAGATGGCGATCCGCCCTTTTTGCGGCTGTTTCATCCAGAATCTCCACAAAAACGGATGCATCTGCTCCTCCTGGGTCTCATTCTTCACGGCATGCACTTCAAATCCCCTGGGATCCAGAGCCTTGATAAGTTCACTGATCTGCGCCCCCTTCCCGGCAGCATCGTACCCCTCAAATGCAATCATCACCGGGATCTTCCGTTCCGTACATTCGCGCTGGAGCTTTCCGAGCTTTGGAGAAAGTTCCAGCATCTTCTCCTTATATTCCGACTTACTAAGTGATTTTGTCAAATCCAGTTTCTCCAGCATAAACGTTTCCTCCTCCATCTAAGGGATACCATTCTCTTTACAGCAGATTTCTCCCTGTGCATTATTTTTTCAGACTCTTATACTTATTATACACCATATATCGCACAAAAAAATAGCTAATAAAAAAGAAACCTCAGAATTCCCAAGGTTTCTTTTTCTTGCAGTCCCTTTGTATTACCTGTTAACTAAACAATCCGAAAAATCCTTTTTTCTTAGTTTTTGCCGACTTTTTCCCGGAGCTGTCAAATCCGCCCCTTGACTGAGAGCGCTGCTGGCGGACAGCCTTATACAACTGATACGTCGCATCCTTTGTCGCACACCAGCTAAGCGGCACGTCAATATATCGGAATCTGTACCGGATCCTCTCATACTCCCGGTCAGTCATATCCTGGGCGCCTCCAAGATCACGGTCATTCAGCACATCCTCAAAAATATCCCGGATTTTGATAAATTTCCCAGGATTGTCAGAATGCAGCCTGACAACCTCTTCCATAATTTCTCTTTGTTCCATCACCTTCTCCTCTCCCATTAAATAGAGTATCCCACGAGCTTACCTCATAATTAAATTCTGAATGTCCGATCTTGTTCATCTCTATCTGACTATGTCCTTACTTATTTATTGTATACTAACCTATGTGGAGAATGCAATTAATATTTTCACGTTTCAATATCAAAAAGGAAATTCCTTCCGCACCCCGTTGATGTCACCGTTGATGTCAAAATAAAAAAAGAGCCTGCCCCTGCTTATGGGAAAAGCTCTCTGAAAATACAAGAAGCCTTGAAAATCAAGGCTTCTTACTGGATGCGGAAGATGGGACTTGAACCCACACAGCTCGAAAGCTACAAGATCCTTAGTCTTGCTCGTCTGCCAGTTCCGACACTTCCGCAAATGACGACTAAACCGTCCAAAAAATATACTACTATATAGGCCTGAAAATGTCAACAACTTTTTTAAAACTTGTCGATAATTTTGAGGGCGCTGTCCGTAAAAAACCTGGCAGAGCCGGCCGCAGCTTCTTAACCCTCGCCCGAATATAGCGAAAGGTCTCCTCCTCCCCCTGATCCGCCAGCATTTTGAGCAGTTTATGCAGCAGCCTGGCCGTATCCGGATGAACCATCCTGCCAAGTTTTTCTGTCCCCTGCTGATAATATTTCAGAGGGTACGTATCCGAATATTCGTCCCCCTTATAGGTCTTAGAGGCCGCAACCCGGTCCATGAACATCTCAAGGACATACTTGACCGGCATCTTCTGCCCCACGATCCCTTCTTTCGGATCCACACTGTAATCAATCCAGTATTCATAATGATGCTTATTGCGCCCCTTATGATGAAGCCAGGCCCTGGAGTAACCGGTTGCCTCCCGCTCCGCATTATTAGGGCTCCGGTTCCCCTGATAGTACTTACAGCCCACCAAAAACTCCGTCGGAGAATATTTGGACAGATCGTGAAGCAGTCCCTGCTTATATAAGCCAACCTGGAAGCACTGCTTCATGACCAGCATCTTGTGATGATTAATCGTACGTAAATGCCCTAAAACCTTCATACTCAACACTCCGTTAAAACTTCTTAAAATACAAAATTACAAAATACCTGAGAGAATATACAACAGCAGCAAGTGCGCCGGATAAAACACATAGAAGAAATACTTCATCCCCGGACCTCTTTTTCCATTATAAAACGCGATCGGCACAGACGCAGCAGCCCCGAACCTCTGGATCCCCTGAAAAAGAAACAGATTCCACCCTGCTCCCAATACCAGCTTCGATTTCTTGTAATTCCGGAATACATAATAGATCAGGATAAGCAAAACTCCCGAACCTCCGTAATCTGAGCGCATTGCCCCCGCAAGCCACATAATAAATAATGCAGCTGCTGCCCTGAGATACCAGACACGGTACTTTTCCAGAAAATACATCATACCCGCACCGGCTAAAAGAGTAAAAAACACATTCTGATGACCAGTCTCAGAAAGAACACCATAAAAAGCCAGGTCGAAGGGAATCTCTGACACGAAGGCAAACAGTGCAAGCCTCCTCATATATTTTCCGATATCCCTGGTATGGAAAAACCCCTCCACCAGCAAAAAGCAAAAAATCGGAAATGAAAGCCGGCCTATACATCTGAGTACCATATTTTCCGGAAACAAAACCGCTCCTGTATGGTCAATAATCATGGCAGCAACCGCAATCCATTTCAACTGAAAAGAATTCAATTTTTCTGTCCCTTCCTTCCCGTCAGTACAATGACTGTCCTCGGAGCAACTTCCAGCGCCTTCTTATCCTTCATACATAACGGATTTTCAAGAATTCCCTCGTCCGTAGACGCCAGCATATACCAGTTCTTTCCTTTGGAAAGTGCCGGCAGTGCAAATGTATGGGACAACCAGTGCATATTGTAGATCACAAAACAGTCATCCTCCTTGAGTGCCGCCCCACTGTAATATACACCGAGCTGCCTGCTTGAAACCTCTGACGGTGTCCGCCACGCGCTCTCACCGTGGTAGGATACATCCGGTACACCGCAGCTGACCATATCCGCCCCGCACATCTCTTTCTGAGGATGAAATACACCATATTCTCTGCGCAGGCGGATCAGGCCCTTGACAAATTCATACTGGTCTGAATGGCTCTTAAGCCCGCTCCAGTTGAGCCAGCCCACCGGGTTATCCTGGCAATAAACATTATTATTCCCCTTCTGGGAATTACCGAACTCATCTCCCGACAAGATACAGGGCATTCCCTGCGCCAGTAATACCAGAAAAAGCGCATTCCTGATCTGCCTTCTGCGCAGGCCTGCCACTGCTTTCTTACGGCTCGGTCCTTCGGCGCCGCAATTCCAGCTGTAATTATAATCCGGGCCGTCCTGGTTATTCTCCCCGTTCTGCTCATTGTGCTTTCCGTCATAAGAGACAAGGTCATTTAAGGTAAACCCATTGTGGGAGGCAATATAATTAAACGCCCCCTCCTCCTCGGAAAGATGTCTGAGCCAATAAATCACACCATTTACCATTCCCTCGTCCCCCTTCAGGAACTGCCGCATAACACTCTGAAAATCCATCCGGTGTGTCAAAAGCTTCGTGTGCTTCAGCACCGGATCCTCCATAGCCGCCCTGGTAGCATCCGCACATGGATTCAAGATAAAGCCGTCCACATGATATTCTATCAGATAATAGCGAAGACATTCCACCACCGTCAGGGCAGGTACGAAAATCTCAAACGGCATCTCCAGCACCACCTCGATCCCTTCCTTGTGGCACGCCTTCACCATATCCTTCAATGCCTTTACCCCGTCACCGCATGCAGCATAGGCGCTCTTAGGAGCAAAATAAAATCCCGGCCCGTACCCCCAGTAATTCCGGCGCAGCCCGCACTCTTCAAATTCATACACCGGCATACAGTGGATCTGGTTAATCCCAAGCTCCTTCAAGTACGGAAGTTTTTCGATGACACCCTCAAAAGTGCCTTTCGCCCGCACCTTTGAATGCATATCCCTGGTAAATCCCCTCACATGCAGGCTATAGGCAACCACCTCGCAGCGCGGCAGGCGCAAAGGCCGATCCCCCTCCCAGTCATATTCGCCGCGGTATAAATATCCTCTTACCTCATGCTTCCGGATGTCCCGCTCCTCTCCCCATACAATCCTTCCTGCAAGAGCCCTCACATACGGATCCACAGTAATCTCACCGTCAATCTCATAATTATACTCATATTCCCCGGCACGAAAGCCCGTCAGCGCAAGATAACGCACATCTCCTAATGCTTCCTCCATATCATATGTCCTACAGGGGGCACCTTCCTCATTCCGGTACAAAAGAAGCCTGCACTTCTTTTCCCCCGGAACGACTACGGAAAAATTAACCTGATTTTCAGTTATTGTAACTCCTAATGGCAACGGCTGCCCCTGTACTTTTTTCATGCCTTATCCTTTCTGTTCCTACTGCCATCCATCGGTTCCATACATATCTACATTATCCTTATTGATCATAAAGACCTCTTCATACACCTCTTTTTCATAATCTTCACCCTGCAGAATATTTACGGTTGTCATTGCAGCTTCTTTCCCCATATTGATAGGTGACTGTGCTGCTGTACCGGCAATCTGATTCTCCGCTTTTTTCAATTCCTTTTTAATATCCGGAGAACCGTCTACACCGAAGATTACCAGGTCTGTAAGTCCCGCTACATTAGCTGCGGTCTTGGCGCCGACAGCTAACTGGTCATTGCCGCACATAATTGCACAGATATCGGGATACTCCTTAAGAATCCGCTGGGATGCCTCAAGTGCTTTTTCAAATTCTCCGCCGGTGTCTGCCCGCTCCACAACCTCGAATCCATTCTCAGCCAGTGCGATCGCCTCTTCAAAACCGGTAATCCGGTCGTTGATGGAGTTCTGCGTCGGGCATTCCAGGATGGCGATCTTTCCGCCCTCCGGGCATTTTTCGATGAGGCTCTCCCCGCAGATGTAGCCGGCATTATGATTATCAGAGCCTATGTAGGCATCCACATAATCCATCTCCTTCACCTGTGTATCTACATTAATGATCTTAACGCCTGCTTCTTTTAGTTTCTCCAGAGAAGGCGTGATCTTTTCCCAATCCACCGGACTTAAGATGATCGCCTTGATGCCCGCATCTATCATCTCCTGGATCTGCGACTCCTGAAGCTTCGGATCCGTGCCAGGATCCCGGGTGATCATCTGATATCCCGACTTCTCCAGCGCCTCTCTTACCGCACTTTCCAACGTAATAAAATAAGGGTTTTCCATATCGATCGCCGTAAACCCTACAAGGATCTCCTCCGGCATTTCTTCCTGCTGCCCTTCATCTTTCTCCTCCACAATTGCATTATCCTCCGGAGATCCTACATTTTTCTTGCAGGACATCGTCCCAAACACGCAAAGCAGCAAAACAGATACTATTACAAATATCCTTCTTCTTAACATCATATCTCCCTCCCTGGGTACACCGCCCTCCTGCCGTAATCAAGCAGCGGACACTGCACAGTTTTATTCTACAACATTTTTACATTTTTGGCTACAACATCCTTGCTTTTTAAGGGTTCCTTTGGTACAGTTAGATTATCTTAAATATAAAAGGAGAATGAGTACATGAGTGAACAAAATACAAATCCCGAAGAAGAGGTTGTCACTGTAACCCTCACCTTAGATAACGATGAAGTAGTAGAATGCGCTGTTCTGACTACCTATGCAGTGAATGACCAGGAATATATTGCCCTTCTCCCCCTGAATGAAGACGGAGAAAATGAGGACGGGGATGTCTATCTCTATCGTTACGGCGAAGAAGACGGAGAGCCCACGCTTGCCAACATTGAAGACGACGAAGAGTACGAAATTGCCGCCGATGGATTTGATGAATGGCTGGATACGCAGGAGTTTGAAGAAGCATAGCAGATCACGGCGGCGCGGCAGTTAGGATTTCAGATTTTCAATAATTCATTCACAAAGCGGGAAGGCTGCATGTCCTTTCCGTTTTTTTCTTTCACACAGCATATGGTGAGCCGGCGCTTTGCCCGCGTCATAGCCACATAGAACAGTCTTCTCTCCTCCTCAAGTTCTTCTTCCATAACCGCTTTTTTGTATGGACATACCCCCTCGTTCGCTCCAGGGATAAATACTGTATCGAACTCAAGCCCCTTTGCGCCATGCATAGTGAGCAGGGAGATCCCCTGCCCCAGACTCTCCGGCCTGCCCTGCTTTAAAAGCAGTTCCTTATATGCCTCCACATACAAAAACCAGTCAGAGATCGTCAGAATTTTTCTGGACCGCTCCTGAATCTCTCCAAGTACTGCAAACAGCTCCTCCGGATCCGTTCCCCGGTAATCTGCATAATCTCTCAGGAATTCATTATATCCCATACTTTTCCGTATATACTCTATGGCTGCATACGGTGTTTTCCCGCGGATCATCTTCATATCCCACTCCAGCTGGTCAATCCGATCCTGCATCCATCTCTTGTCACAGTAAAAACTGCGCAGGCTTTCATAGCTGACTGTCCCGCACTCCATGCTGTCTCTCCCGATATAGCGATTCGGCCTGTTCGCCACCTGAAGGAAGTGCTTCCTGCAGGCATCCCCATTTGCCAGATGGAAATAGCTGCTGATATCAAGCCCTATAAAATGCTCATACAAATTATTCATGTGCTCCTTCATCCGAAACGGGATCCCGCACTCCATCAGTGTCTCAGCCAGAACCCCTGCATCGGCACAGGTCCGGTACAGCACTGCGATCTCCTGCACAGATATCCCGTCTTCCATTGTCTTCTTGATCTGTCCGGCGATATACAGGCTCTCCTCCGAAGGATCTTTGACCTCCTGCACATGGATGTTGTGCCCGGGGCCTTTATGAGCACGGATGGATTTGGAGAAACGGTTACGATTATGTCCGATGACCCGGAGCGATCCATGGACAATATGCGCGCCGGAACGATAGTTCACATCCAGCAAAATCTGCCTGGCATCCTTATAATCCTTCCGGAAATCCTGCATAATCCCCGGCCTTGCCCCACGGAACCCATACACAGACTGGTCGTCATCCCCTACAACGAACAAATTATTGAGAGGCTCTGCCAGCATGCGCAGTACATCATACTGCACCTGGTTAATATCCTGAAACTCGTCCACCAGAATATACCGAAACCGCTGCTGCCATTTTGCAAGGATATCCGGCCGCTCCTCAAACAGCCGGCAGCATAAGGTAAGCATATCCTCAAAGTCTAACTTCTTCCTCTTCTTTTTTAATGTTTCATAACTCTCATAGAGTTCCCGGAATCTCCCGCCGCAGCGTTTTGATTCATACTCCTCAATCTTATGCCGGTTATTTTTTACATTGGCGATCTCCTCCGCAAGTTCCCGAAGAGAATCCTCATCCTCCGGAAATCCCTCACTGCCCTCCCGCCTGAGTTTGCCCGCCGCCTCCTTAAGCAGGAACTTCCTCTCTCCTTCCGACAGGAGGTTTGACGGTGTCAGCCCGTACGCCCACTTGAGGATCCCATAGTAGATTCCGTGAAACGTTCCGAAGGTCACCGGGAAAGAAGCCCCTCCCATCACCTGGAAAAAGCGCTGCCTCATCTCCGCAGCCGCATACTTTGTAAAGGTAATGACCAGAATCTCTTCTGGTCTTACCTTATACACTTTTAACAAATATTCAATTCTTTTTGCAATGGTGAGAGTTTTCCCGGAACCGGGACCGGCAAGAACCATACACGGCCCTTGATAGTGTGCAGCTGCTTCTTTCTGAGCATTGTTTAAACTCATAAATACCTCTTATTACCTGCTTAATAATTCAATCCCCCTGCGGATACGGGCAAGAGACTCCTCTTTTCCAAGGATCTCCATAATCTCTGTCGCCCCGCCCGGGGTATTCTGCTTTCCGGACACAGCCGTCCTTATGGGCCACATCACAAAACCAGTCTTACAGCCTTTTTCATCCACATATTTTTTAAGAAGGGCAAACAGGGCATCATTGCCAAAATCCTCCTGCACCTCCAGAAGCGGGAGCACATCCTTCAATACCTCCAAAGACTTTTCTTCATTCGTCTTCATCTTCTTATGGCAGTACAGAGACGTCTCATACCCTCCAAGCTCCTGGAAGAAATCAATCTGCTCTTCAATATCCGGGAACACCTCGATGCGGGTTCTCACAAGCCGGGCGATCTTCCTGAGATCATAATCCTTTGTGACCACCGCCTCTATATATGGCTTTGCCATCTCAAAGAATGCCTCCTCGTCCATAGCCTTAAAATACTCGCCGTTCATCCACCTCAGCTTTACAATGTCAAATACAGCCGGGGACTTGCTCATATGCCGGTAATCAAATTCCCGAATCAGTTCCTCCAGAGAATAGATCTCCTGATTCCCTGACGGACACCAGCCCAGCAGTGCCACATAGTTCACCACAGCCTCTGTCAAGAAGCCCTGATCGATCAGATCCTCATAGGAGGAATGTCCGCATCTTTTGCTCAGTTTTTTATGGTTTTCGTCTGTGATCAGAGGACAGTGCACATACGTCGGAATCTCCCAGCCAAATGCCTCGTAGATCTTGTTATATTTGGGCGCAGAGGATAAATACTCATTGCCCCGCACCACGTGCGTGATCCCCATCAAATGGTCGTCGATTACGTTGGCAAAATTATAAGTCGGATAACCGTCGGACTTAATCAGGATCAGATCCTCAAGCTCCTCATTGGGAACTGTAATCTCCCCGTAAATATCATCCCGGAAGGTAGTTGTCCCTTCCGTCGGCATATTAAACCGGATCACATACGGTTTCCCGGCATCAAGATTCGCCGAAACTTCTTCCCTGCTAAGCCCCAGGCAGTGCTTATCGTACACAACGATCTCGGCACTCTCCTCTCCGGACACTTTGCTTTTCAGGGACTCCAGACGTTCCTTGTCACAGAAACAGTAATAGGCATCCCCCTGCTCGATCAGTTTCTTTGCATACTCAAGGTAGAGTCCTGATGCATTTCTCTCACTCTGCACATAAGGGCCTGCTCCCCCGTCCTTGTCCGGTCCCTCATCATGGATAAGTCCTGTCTCCTCAAGAGTGTGGTAGATGATCTCAAGAGCCCCTTCCACAAAACGCTCCTGGTCGGTATCCTCGATCCGGAGCATAAAATCCCCGTCTTCATGCTTCGCAATCAAATACGCATACAGCGCTGTCCTCAAGTTTCCTACATGCATCCTCCCCGTAGGGCTCGGCGCAAATCTTGTCCTCACTTTACTCATAATCCATCTCCTAATTCTATCCTTATATTTTTCTTTCTTATTTTCTTCTGATCCCGTATTTCCTCTGCCTCCAGTAACCCGGCTGGAAGAATTCCCGCGGTACCGCAAGCACCACTGCAATGCCGAGCACAATGCCAAAAGCCACCTTGATTGCCTCAAGCCCCCGCTGCGCCGCCAGATTCAGCTGCTCCATCACCAGATAATATGCAGTATAATACACTCCGGCTCCCGGCACAAGCGGAAATATGCCTGATATGAGAAAAACCGTGACCGGGCATTTCAGGCGCACTGTCAGCATCCTGGAAATCAGGACCACCACAACGGTTCCGAAAAAAGAGGCTACCGCCGCCGATAAGACTGTGTACTTTGCAACAAACAGATACACCAGCCATCCGGCCATCCCGGTCATTCCGCAGCTTAGATAGTACCGTCTGGGGACATTATACAAGACCGAATATCCGATCGTTCCGATAAACGGACACAAAACATTTGCTACCACCTCTCTGATCATATCGACAGCCCCCCAAACAGATTGTTATAGATACTCAGAGTGACACCGACGCCAATGGCAATGTACACAAACACCAGAAGCGCATCAATCATACGGACAGTCCCTGACAGGAAATCACTGTCTGCAATCTCACGGATCGCATTTACAAAGGCCATCCCGGGAACCAGCGGCATGATGGATCCAATAATCATACCTTCCATTCTGAGGTATCCGGCAATTGACAGATGCTTTACCGCAATCGCCAATGTCGTAATGAGTACCCCTCCTGCAATATTAATAATAATCTTTGACATTTTATGCCGTTTTGCCGCAAGCACCCAGAATTGCAGCAGACAGCCGATGCAAAATGCCGCGATACTTTCTTTTAATGTCGCGCCAAGAAGATAACCAAAACAACCGCTTCCGACTCCTGCCCCAAGAATCTGAAAATACCCTTTTTTGGGCGGATGTCTGTCAATTTCTTTCAGACGTTCCATTGCCGCATCAATAGATACATTGCCGGCAGAAATCTCCCTGGAGAGCGCATTCACCTCCGTGACAATTCCAAGGTGCGCCCCTGACAGCGGAACATGCTTAACTCTTGTGTAGATTTCTTCCCCTTCACTTTGCACACTGACAAATATGCCGTGGCTCAGCAGGAAGATGTCTACCTGATCTACATGGAACCGGTTGCATATTCGGGTGATCGTCTCCTCTACCCGAAAGATCTCCCCGCCGTTTTTCAGAAGGATACGCCCGGCCTCCAGGGCAAGATCCACCACCTTTTTCACGTCGATCTCAGATTCCAGCTTCTTCTTTAAGTATACCATATCTAC
This sequence comes from uncultured Dorea sp., assembly GCA_947645355.1. Taxonomy (GTDB): domain Bacteria; phylum Bacillota; class Clostridia; order Lachnospirales; family Lachnospiraceae; genus Dorea_D. The sequence goes on from CANSCI010000010.1 coordinate 25,885, forward strand.
AAGCTGTACCCCATCCTCATAGATTGGCTCCGCATAATTGTCAGTAAAAAAACCGGCAAGAATATGAGAATTCACGAAACCGCATTTTTCATAAAACCCCAGGGTCTTCCTGCTGTTTCCTGTCCCCACGTACATCATATCGCAGCGGTCACTGTAATGCTCGCACACATAATGTATCATATTCCTGCCGTATCCTTTTCCCTGCTCCTCCTTAACAGTCGCAATATTCTTAATCTCACATCTGCGGTCCTTAAGCACCTGTACCGCGCAGACCGTCTTTATTACGCCCTCCTCGCTCAGTACAAACAGATCACTCTGATCCAGATACCTGTCAATCATATCCTCCTGTGGGTCAGCCATCAGGAGGATATCCATATATTTTCTTTTATTCTCCGTTACTTGTTGAATCTTCATAGACGGCTCCCTGCACATTTAATTAATCCCATCCATTATAGCACCAGGGCCGCAAAAATTATAGTATGTTTTTCAAAAAATACTTATCACCCGCTATCCTTTTGGTTCTGCTGCCACCGTTCCGTTCCAGTTGTAAAGGATTCCTTCCTCACTGTAGTAATACGGATTATCAGGAGCCGCTTCAATATACACAAGACTGAGAAGACAGTCGAATGCTCCCGGTTCGATCCGGTGGATATTTGCCGGGATATAGATATCCGTAATCTCCACATCTACACCGTCAAATGCATTCGCCGCAACACCGGTACATGTATCATAAACGGGAAGCACCAGCAATCCGTCTGTCACAAGAGGCGCTATGTTGGTACAACTGGTCAGAAGTCCCTCGTCATTAGCAGTAAAGCCCTCAAACTCTTTCCATCCTGCATAGAGTTCAAGTTCTCCGCCTTTCCCATCTGCACCTGAAAATGGTACGGTGCAGGCCGCATCCTCATACCATCCGTCAAACAGCTTGCCGAGCCTTGACGGCTCCTCACATTCCGACAGGGAAAATGCGTCTGAATCAAATACATATTCCGATTCCGCCGGTCTGCCGCCATTGCCGCGAAGCACCACCTTCCACGTCAGCGGCACCGGTTCCTTCTCGGCAGGCCGCTCCGTCTCCATTCCCGGAACATCTACACCGCCGGCAGAAGAATCCTCCGCCTCTTCCTCTCTGGCGGTTATGCCGGGAACTACAGGCTGTGATGACGGCACGGCCACTGTTCTCTGCACCAGATCTGCCTTTCGCACCTTCGGTACCGGGACATCCGATACCGGGACATCCAGCGCCGGCGGCAGACATCGGAGTCTTCCCAGAACCATTGAAAACCTTCTGCTTCCGTCCCGGGTAACCATCTCCATAGTCCCGGCAGCCCTGAACCGGGCAAATTCCGCCTCACGCCGCACCTCCACATCCGAGAGTTTTTCGACCTGACTGCATGCACTAACGTATAGATACATCAAAAATGCCACAAGACAAACGCCGGTGACAAGTTTTTTCAAGGGGATGTGGATATGTATATCCATCTCCATCCCTTCAAACGTTGAAACTATTTCCATATTTTTCCACCTCACTGCAATTATTATAAAATGCAGCAATGGCAAAAGGAAGTGGCATCCTGTAACAAAACAGGACGCCACTTTTCAGTCTTTTTTGTGGAAATTTGCTAATTAATATAGCCTGCCTTCTTAAGCTCTTCCTCTGCCTTTGCAAGATTTGCATCTGACACACGGATGATCGGGCCGGTGCAGCCCATTCCGCTCTCAGCATAGATATTAAGCTTCCAGAGAACCTTCACCGCATCTTCCAGGTCCATGACTTCAATTCCCGGAATCTGGGCTGTTACGATCTCTTTCGGAGGTTCCTTTACTTCCTCTGCGTCAGCTGCCGGCTTGGAAGCTGCCTTCAGGGCGCCTAAAATATCGGTGAAGCCTGCTTTTTTTACTGCCTCAAACTCTTTCTTCGCAACCTCGAATACCTTGCCCTTTACAAGCTGCGCCGCATAACGGATCGCATTGGCAATTACAGGCGCACCGCTGGCTCTGGACACGATCATGACTAACTGCTCATACCCCTCGCCGATTCCCGGGCCATAGCCATAGCCTGTCGCCTCAAAGCTTCCGCCTGTATTTGCAGAAGACAGCATCTTTACAAGGATATTGCCTGTAAGGGAATCTGTAACCATGATATCCGGCGATGCCTGGAGGACGTCGTTCCCTCTCATCACACATCCGCCGTCTGCCCTTCCGGACTCCGCAAATGAAATATCATAGCCTTGATCCTTAAGCTGCTTTAACGCTTTCTCTGTCTGCCTTGCGCCGTCCACATTGAGAATACCCACTGTCGGGTTTTCCATGCCGCACGCCTTTGCAGCAATAATTCCATAGACCGCATTCTTGATCATGCCCTCAATACGGTCTGTGCTGGAGGTTCCTGTAGTATTTGCAATATACATCTCTTTTCCCTGGGCCGGCGTTGCACAGCGCCCTACGGTAGATACGCCGATCGGGAATGGAAAATGCATAGTAACTGCTGCATCTACCTCTTTATTTGCCAGCATCTCCTCCATCTTATCGTGGCCTTCTTCGTCATTTGCCACTTTGATAGTCGTAACGCCTTCTGCCTCTAACGTACCAATGTAGTAAACATCGATCCCGTCCCTTGCGGCAGCAACTGCGGCTGCCATAGAGTTTTCCTCTCCATGCTCGCTGCCCATACCTGTGAGTGCAACCTTCGGTCTCTTCCCAAAGCTTCCGGTTTCAAGACCCTGTGCCATCTCCATAAAGGTATCGGCAATCATTCTTTCAATATTATTTGCCATTGTCGCCACCCCCTTACTCTGCTATCAGGGAAGCAGCGAAGTCCTTCATAGCTTTTGCGATCAATCCTTTTACCTCTTCCTCAGATACGCCTGCAGCTGCCTCTGCTTCTGCCTTTGTATTTGCCTGGATGACAAAAGACACTCCGTCGAACAGGTTGGTCATACGTCCAAGGAACAGACTTCCCTTTCCTACGATCATGGCATTCTTAATCTTTCCTGCAAGGATATCCTCTCTTGCAAATCCGATGTACGGTACGCCTGACGGGATATGTCCCTGTGTCGGAGCCCAGCCGGTAAGGCCATAGGTCTTTGCAAAGGACGCAAGTCCTGCACGGTCGATCTCACCCTTCTTAACTGCCATAGCACCGATCATCTTGTAGTTGGCAAGCGGTACATCCCCTGCTCCTGCCGGTTTTGTAATATCCGGGTTCTGCATCTCCGGTGAGAATTTGTCAATATCCGTAATCTTCATACCTGCACGCTCCAGCGGATCAGCTACAAGGCTGCCGATAACATTCTGCGGAGCACTTCCGGTGCCTACGGTGTGCCGTCCAAGGATATCCAGATTGATCTCCGGGTTCTCCCCGTCGTTTTCCGCAATGATCACACAGAAACCTGCCAGACAGTCCTCTAAGATCGGAAGGCCTTTCTTTACGTGGTCTTTCCCGTTCATTCCAAGCTTTGCAGTACAGCCGCCGGCTGTCACTGCCACACATTTGTATGCGCCGGATTTTACCAGAGCTGCCGCCTCGATCAGTGCGTGGGACGGTCCTGCACAGAAGCCGCGGGAGTCGGAGCCTGTCGCATGGTTCAGAGCTGCGATCTCCGCTGCTGCTTTCGCAAAGTTGCCGCCGCCGCGCTGGTTCATATCACCGCAGGCCTCCTCTGCACAGTCGATCACGTACTCTACATCATCCTTGGCAATTCCTGCGTTCCTCACGCCATATAACAAAGCCAGAACGCTGGAAGCCTTGCTCATCAGGTTTTCATGCATCACATGGGCGGACAGGTTCACATCGATATCATGCGCCCGCTTCACACATCCTACAAGCTTACCTGCAATGTACAGTCCTTCTGCGTGCTCGTCATTTACTGCCGTCTCAATATTTGCAAGCTCTACGCCTTCATGTACCCTTGCCACGATATCCTCTGTAATGATCGGGTCAGCGGCAAGCGCATCCTTGTGTGCACTTACAAATTCCTTGTCAAGCATTACGACTTCAAACTGGTCGCAGGCCTGAACGAGAAGGATAAACTCTTCCTCCGGCATGATCTCGCCGTATTTTCCGTATCTCTCTGCCCCGTCCTTTACTTTGTCATAGTATGGGAATTCTACTTCTGCAAGCTCATCCGGCGTAGCATTTCCGATATATACCTGGTTCGGCCAGTAATTCACACAATCCTCGTAGGAGCGAAGATGGCTTTCTAACTCCTTTAAATATTCAGACTCCGGATTTACGATTCTTTCCGTTGTCTGGGTTGTTCCATTATATACCACCATCTGCGGTGTATGTGCAAGTACATAGCTGGCACCTTTAATTACACTGTTCATTGGTTTTTCCACCTTTCTATAGTTTATTGGCTGGCATCACCCACTGTTTGAAGGCACGGGCCGGACGCCAAAAAGATAACAAAAAGGGACAGCCCCCTATGCGGGAACACATTGGGTCTGCCCCTGCTTCTACCGTATGATCAGATTATACCTGCTCCCTGATAGCCTCCATCTCTGATACGATGTCGTCAACATCAAGAACCATCTCCATCATACTTACCTGCTCATCATAAACTGCCTCGTCAAACTCTTCTTTGATCTCAGGTTCACATACGTGATATACCGCGAGTCCAAGCTGGACCCCTGTCAATGGACCTGCGAAAGTAGGATCGCCTAAGGTTACAGTCTCAGCTGCAAGACCTGCAGCCTCGCCCTCAGCAGCGCCGAGAACTACTACAAGGTTCTCTGCACCATACTCCTCAGCGAATTCTTTTACTCTCTTCTGGTTTTCCAGATCCATTGCGCCTGCGCTCGTTCAGACAAAGCATTCCGTTGATGAAAATACGATCTCTGCACCGGCAGTCTGAACACACTCAGCGATAGCCGGCCCCGGAATTCCATCACGGTCTCCGATAATTATTGCTTTTTTGCCTTCTAAAATAGCCATAATTATACTTTCTCCTTTCTTGTATCATACAAAATAAAGTTGTTATCTATGATTTAGAAACCATCCGCAATTAGATGTATTTCTTAATCATCGCCTCGATAGACTCTTCGGTACAGTCGTCCTTTACAAGCTCCTCTACCTTCTCTCCATCTTTGTAGATTGCCATTACAGGAAGGCCGAGAACCTTCTGTGCAATCGCAAGACGGCGTGCCTTTGTCGTGTTCAGAGATGTAAATTTCAGTTTATCTCCGTATGTATCTGCAAATGCATGTACCTTCGGCATCAGAGCCTGACACGGCACACAGCCGTCACCATAAAAGTCAACAAATACATAGCCTTCTGCCTTTAATACTTCATCCTCAAATGTTTTCTTATCTAAATCTAACATTGGTATCATCCTCCTTGATTATTATGTTTTCCTGCTTTCGTGCAGGCACGGCGCCGCTGCTTTTTCGCATCCTGCGCTGTGCTTGACAGGTTTTAGAAATAGTCAGACATACTTCTTTCTACCTGTACTGCGGCGATGGCGCCGTCTGCAGCTGCGGTCACTACCTGCCTTAAGCTCTTGATGCGGACATCACCTGCGGCGTATACGCCCGGTATATTGGTGTGCATATCGTCGTCTGTCTTAATGTATCCGCGCTCATCCATGTCAATGACACCTTCAAACACCTTGGAATTCGGGATCGTTCCGATGAATCCGAACACACCGAACATTCCGTCTTCTTCGTCTGCCTCTACGGTTGTAACCTCACCGGTCTTGACATTTTTCACCTTCATCCACTGGAGGATATCGTCTCCGCCTACTTCCTCTACAACAGAATCCCACATAAATTCAATCTTCGGATTCTTAAAAGCCTTCTCCTGGATGGATTTTGCGGCACGAAGCTCATTACGCCTGTGAATGATCGTTACCTTTCTTGCGAATTTTGTAAGGTACATAGCTTCCTCAACGGCAGAGTCGCCGCCGCCCACTACATATACCTCAAAATCTTCAAAAAAGTTGGCGTCACAGGTTGCACAGTAGGATACACCCTTGCCTGTGAATTCTGCCTCGCCCACGCAGCCGATCGGCCTTGCATGTGCGCCGGTGGCGATGATCACATTCTTGCCCTTGTACTCACCCTTTGCGCTCTTCAACACTTTAACGTCCCCGTCAAGAGACACCTCTGTAATTGTGTCAGAGACACGCTCTGCGCCGAATTTCTCAGCCTGCTCTGTCATCCTTGCGATCAGGGAAGGACCGGACTCGCCTTCCACGATCTGTCCCGGATAGTTCTCGATCTCATCTGTGATCGCGATCTGTCCGCCGTCCTGACCCTTTTCAATGATCAGCACGGAGAGACGGCTTCTCCCTGCGTATAAGCCCGCAGCCAAACCGGCCGGACCTGCACCCAGGATCACAACATCATAAATCTTGTCCATGTCTGCTACATCTCCTTTTCTTTCTAAAAATAAACATCTGCCGCACCGGGGAGCAGGCAATGCCTTCCCCGGTGCCCTTGCTCATCTCTACTCGAAAATAGTCTGTCCGTCAACTTCTGTTGTCAAAGCATTCAGAGCCTTCTCAACGATCCTGCGGCGAAGTTCTTTCTCCTCTGCCTTATCCAGTGCCGGATTGCCAAGAGGATGCGGAATAGCAATCGCCGGGACGATTCTGTTAGCACCAACCGTCATGGAGATCGGTGTTACCGTACATACATGTACGACAGGGATTCCCGCTCTTTCTACTTCTTTTACCATCGTTGCACCGCAACGTGTACAGGTACCTCATGTAGAGGTGAGGATAACGGCGTCTACTCCGTCTGCCTTTAATTTTGCAGAGAACTCTGCGGCAAATGCCTTGGAGGATGCTACAGCAGTACCGTTTCCTGTTGTTGTATAGAATAAGTGATGCAGCTCACCGATAATTCCCTCTTTTTCCATGTCGCGAAGTACGTCTACCGGAAGAACACGGTCGGAATCTTCGTTCGCATATACCGGGTCATAACCGCCGTGCGCAGTCTCATATGTCTCTTCTGTCAGATCCATAACGCCCGCAATATCATACTCACCGTAGTGGGAAGCACTGGAACTCTCGATGTGGTCCGGATTTCCCTTCGGAACAATACCGCCGGATGTAACCAGAGCGATCTTTGCATGTGCAAGATCCTTTACTGCCGGATTCGGGTCAACCCTGTCAAAATCAGGCATCGGGAACTCTGTAACGAACGGCTTGCCTGCCAGTTTCTTAAGAAGCATCTTAACGGCTCTCTGAGATCCTCTTTCCTTCTCAAAGAAGTTCACACGAACACCGTTCGGCATATAGCCTTCCTCTGCGGAAGCTCCGATTGCCTCTCCTTTACCAAGCTTTACTGCCAGAGGAGCCATCTTGGAGACAGCATCTCTCATACCTGCCGCACTGTTCTTTGTAGAGATCATATATACCTGGTTCTTGAACATATCAGCGCCCGGGTTCTCAACATACATACCGGTCAGGGACGGAATACCAAGTTCCTCCTGAACTGCTGCCGCGATCGTTCCGCAAGCCACACCATAACGCCCTGCGTTAAATGCCGGTCCTGCAATAAACACATCCGGAGCCTGCTCCTTCACCATACCAAGGATCTCTGCCTTTGCCTTCTCAAGGTTCTCGTTGAAATAAGAGTCGCCGCATACGATCGTTGCGATGATCTCTGCATCGTCTTTAAAATTTGCAGTCAGTGCCATACCTGGTCCGACAACCTCGCCGACACGAAGTTCTACCGGATAGTCTGCTTTTTCTTCTCCGCCAATCTGTGCGAAGAACTGATTGATATAATGAACAACTTTTAATTTAGCCATTATTCTTTATCCTCCCTTCCTTATCTTGCACTCAGCTTATTGAAACCTGTTTCGTTTGTTGCGCCGGTAAGTACCTGAAGCTCAACCTCTAAAGACCCGTCTGCGCGGAGTGTCTCTTCACTTGCACCTGCGATCTTGGTCACATAGTCCAGAGTTCCAATTACTTTGTCAAGTTTCGGCAGAATAATTACCTGGTTCGCATTACCGCCGGTTACAACTGCATCTGCTGCTGCGTCAGCGTCTGCCAGAGACTGGGACTTGCCGTCACGCCCTGCATACTCATCCGTAATAATAACAGTCTTAACACCCTCTGCCTCAATCTTCTTACAGTTCATGATAAGGTCTGTATCCGGGTTGCCGAACCCTTCCTGGGAAACAATCACGCCGTCAAGATCCAGCATCTTGCAGATCTTAGCCGTCCAGTCAGAGGAACGCATCTTGTCGGCAAGATATACATTCTCATTCGTAATGATCTGGCATACAAAGTTGATGGTCTTTCCGTGCTGCTCGAACATATCATGCACAACCGGGTTGTTAAGGTGTACATAAGTCGGGTTCTTGTCACATGCAGACACACAGTTTCCGGACACGATCGCGCCGTCCATGATCTCTGTCGGATTTAAAATTGTCGGTACAATCTTCTTTGCGTCCACGCCGTATACGTATGTATCATGCAGAAGCCCCTGGCTCTGAAGCATCTGTACATAAGCAACTCTCGGAAGATCCGGATACTTCTCCATTCCTTCCTTGATGGTGCAGGTCTCATATACCTTCGTCTCATCCGGTGTCAGATTGCGTGCCAGTTCCCCAATGTAAGCTGCAACCCTGAAGCCTGCGAAACGGACTGCCTTCTCATAGTCATGCTGCTTGATGTCATCCACCGGCTCACATACCATAACAAGGTTCAGTGTCTTTGAGAACGGTGTATAGTCAGCGCCCGGGCCTGTCATATCAATGATACCTTCCTGGAATCCTACGATCTTGCCTGCCGTAACCACTGCCATTCCCTTTAATGCATACGTCTTGCCTTCTCCGACTGTATCAACCTTCGCGATCACGCCCGGGAAGATTCCCCCTCTTCCTTCTACCTTCACACGCGGCTCGATTACATCCTTGACCGGTGTAATCCTTACGGACTCACCCGGCCTCGCAATGTCAAATGATGCGCTCTTAATCTTCTCATCCTCAAGAGCTACTGCCTTAACAGCCTCCTCAGATACATAAAGGATCCCGTCTTCGATCTTTGATTCAGAAGCAAACTGGATGTCCTTAATGTAAATATGTCCCATTTCTAATCTCACTTTTGGTTCCCTCCTTTAAAAAATGTTTTTTTATTGTTTAGCTGCAATGCTTTACAACCTCTCTTAAGACCTACCAGGCATCTGCAGATGCCAGTCCACTCTCCAGCAAGGTCCAGTCGATCAACTGAAAGTCCTTAAGCACTCTGGCGCTGTACCTGCCGGTCTTGTCCTCGAACTTCCGGCACGCCTGTATCGCGTTCTCGATAATCGAAAGAGACCTCTCGTCTATCTCCCCCTTCCCTGATGATATCAACACAGATTTGTACGGTGTTTCATTAGGCTTGACGCTTCCCGACAATGGATGCGTCAAAAGTGTGTGCCCTTCGTGTATTCTGTCTCTGACCTCCGTTAAAAGTTCCTCATAGGAGGCTTCCTTATAAACCACCCCGTGGGTCTCATGAAGCTTTTCTGAAACCAGCGGATTGTTCGTTATGACGATGTAATTCTTCTGCCCCACCGGAATCACCCTCCCTCTTCAGGCTTATAGAAAATCTGGTTTAAAAAAAGGACGCCTTAAACACAATCATGTGCACAAGCCGTCCTTCCTGTCTTTTGCCCTGATAATAATTTGCCAGATAACAAATATATCTTTAAGTAAGCCTTATCATACAGCACAAGATTCAGAATGTGGTACGTTTCCCCGTCCTTTTGCCTGAAAGTTTCACCGGCTTCTATGTTCACCATCATAGTCCCGGCTTGCCTCTTCGGCGGCTCACGAAATAAGCTCTCTCTTGGAAAATTTCAATCCCACTATTTACTTTTTATAGATAATTTCGATATGTAATATTATCTACATCTATGATAACCGATTGTCAATCTCATTTCAAGCGGCTACGAAAATTATCTTCATTTTAGTGTATTTGCATAATATTCCATTTCAATTTTTGTGCAACATTACTTTTCTGTCTTTTTAAAGTTCTTAAAGTAATCGTCATGTACCTTCTTGATAGTTCCGCTAAGTGCGAATAATGCCAGGATATTCGGCAATACCATCAGAGAATTGAAGCAGTCCTGCATTGTCCATACCAGTTCTACCTCAGCCAGTGAGCCGAGGAAGACACATACGGCAACAATCACAGAATATACCTTGACCGCCTTTGCCCCAAACAGGTATTTGATATTGGCCTGCCCAAAGAAATACCATCCCAGGATCGTAGAGAACGCGAAGAAGAACATACAGATCGCAATAAACACGTCTCCTCCCTTTCCATACAATGTTGAGAATGCATACTGGCTCAGCTCAGCGCCTGTCTTGCCTGTGGGGATGGCATGTGTTGTGATGATTACCAGAGCCGTCAGGTTCAGGATAACAAAGGTGTCAATAAATACACCGATCATCGCAACATACCCCTGCTCTACCGGATGCTTTACCTTTGCAACTGCATGTGCATGTGGCGTAGAACCCATACCGGCCTCGTTAGAGAAGAGGCCTCGTGCAACACCCTTGGTCAGGGCAAGCTTCACTGTTGCACCGGCCGCACCTCCGACAATAGAAGACGGAGCAAACGCGCCGACAACAATCGCCTGGAATGCATACGGGATCTCTTTGAAGTTATAGATAATCACAACCAAAGAACCCAAAATGTAAAATGCCGCCATAACCGGAACGATCAGCTCCGTAATCTTTGCAATACGTCCGGTACCTCCAAGGAATACAAACAGTGCCAGCACTGCAAGAATTGCTCCCATGATCCACTGCGGCATGCCAAATGCGGTATTAAACGCTGCTGCAATAGAATTGGACTGTACGGCATTGCCCATAAAGCCAAGCGCCAAAGTAATCAGGATTGCGAAAATCCCTGCCAGGACTTTTCCAAAGCCTCCGGAGAAAGCTGCACGTATGTAGTAAACCGGACCTCCGGTCACTTCTCCGTCGTCTCCTACCTTTTTGTACTTCTGCGCCATGATCGCCTCGGCATAGATGGTAGCCATTCCAAGAAAAGCTGCGATCCACATCCAGAAGATCGCTCCCGGACCGCCCACTGCAAGAGCTGTTGCCGCTCCGGCAATATTTCCGGTACCTACCTGTGCCGCAATTGCTGTCGCAAGCGCCTGGAAAGATGACATTCCGTCGGCTCCTGCTTCGTTCTTGCCACCCTTCTTAAACATTCCGCCGAAGGTTCTTCTCATTCCCTCTCCAAAGCCTTTTACCTGGATGAAACCAAGCCTCACTGTAAACCAGATACCGCCCCCAAGAAGGGCTGCAATAAGGATGTAGTTTGACAGATAGCTTCCAAGTGTCGAAAAGACATCATTTAATACTTTTTCCATCATGTTCCCCCTTTGATAGATATTATGAATACATATTATTCACACTATCTATAATAACATTTCACTAATTTTCACGCAATATTTATAAGGTTTTTATCCTTTTTTTATTAATTTTCCACAATTTTCCTGTTTTTAAAAATAACCAGTCAAAAAACAGAAGGGCGGAAAACCACGATTTTCCGCCCTTCTTGTTTCTTAACATTTTATTAAGATTGATAAATTTTTGGTTATTTTGCTATTTTTTTATCAATCTCTTCTATACATTGATCTCCGCCTTTACACCAAGCATCTCCTTATGCTCCTCCAGAAGCGGACTTATGACATCCTTTAAGTACGCTTCCACCTGGATTGGAGCACGCCCTACATACTTCGCCGGGTCCATGGATTTCTTCAGTTCTTCGAGACTTAAGCCAAATGCAGGATCTGCCGCAATCAACTCAAGCAGATTATTGTCAAGCCCCTGTTCCTTAACATTGCGTCCGGCCTCCATGGAAAGCTCCCGGATCCTCTCATGGAGCTCCTGCCTGTCTCCGCCGGCCTTTACCGCGTCCATCATAATATTTTCTGTGGCCATAAACGGAAGCTCGGACATCAGGCGCTTTTCGATCACTTTCGGGTATACCACCAGACCGTCCGCCACATTCAGGCAGAGATCTAAGATCCCGTCCACGGCAAGGAATCCCTCCGGCACACTCAGACGCTTATTGGCCGAATCGTCAAGGGTCCGCTCAAACCACTGAGTCGCGGACGTCACTGCAGGATTCAGGGCATCGATCATCACATACCTGGATAAAGACGCAATTCGCTCGCTCCGCATCGGGTTCCTCTTATAAGCCATGGCCGAGGACCCGATCTGCTTTTTCTCAAACGGCTCCTCAACTTCCTTCAGATGCTGGAGCAGACGGATGTCGTTGGACATCTTGTGTGCACTGGCTGCAATGCCTGCCAGTACGTTCAGCACCCTTGTGTCCACCTTGCGGGAATACGTCTGTCCGGATACCGGATAACACGCTTCAAATCCCATCTTCTCTGCGATCATCGGATCAATCCTGTCAATCCTCTCCTGATCTCCCTCAAAAAGTTCAAGGAAACTTGCCTGAGTGCCGGTAGTTCCCTTAGAGCCGAGAAGCTTCAGGCTTTTCCTCACGTATTTAAGATCCTCAAGATCCATGCAGAATTCCTGCATCCAAAGCGTCGCCCGCTTTCCCACAGTCGTAGGCTGCGCCGGCTGAAAATGGGTAAACGCAAGAGTCGGCAGAGCCTTATGCTCCCCGGCAAACTCTGCAAGCGCAGCGATCACATTTACAAGCTTCTTCTCCACCAGATCCAGCGCCTCGGACATCAGGATCATATCTGTATTGTCTCCTACATAACAGGACGTGGCACCCAGATGGATGATCCCCTTCGCCTTCGGACACTGCTGCCCGTATGCATACACATGGGACATAACATCGTGGCGCACCAGTTTCTCCCGCTCCTTCGCCGTCTCATAGTTGATATCGTCCATATGCTCCTTCAATTCATCGATCTGCTCCTGGGTGATCGGAAGCCCCAGCTCTTTTTCTGTCTCCGCCAGCGCAATCCACAGCCTCCGCCAGGTACAAAACTTCTTGTCCGGGGAAAATATGTACTGCATCTCCCGGCTCGCATAACGCTCTGATAATGGGCTTTGATATCTGTCATTCGTCATATTATTTCCTCTCCTACTCCATCCATATTCATACGGTTGTCACTGCACAGCCCCACCCGGAGGGCGTGCTTCGCATGTCTAAGTATAATACAAGGAACAAGGAAAAGCAATCCTGTTACATGGGACTTGCGAATTTTCCCAGGAACTCTTTCATCCTCTCATGATCGGAGCCGAATACCTCCCTGGGCGTCCCCTGTACCTCAATGACACCCTGCTCCATAAAGATGATCTGATCCGCCACATTCGCCGCAAAATTCATCTCGTGGGTGACAATCACCATTGTCATATGCTCTGCCGCCAGATCCTTGATGACCTTCAGGATCTCCCCTGTGAGTTCCGGGTCAAGCGCAGACGTAGGCTCATCAAAAAACAGGATATCCGGCTTCATGGCAAGAGCCCTGGCAATGGACACCCTCTGCTGCTGCCCGCCGGAGAGCTGGAATGGATATGCATCCTCCTTATCCTCAAGGCCCATCTTCTTGAGAAGTTCCCGGGCTTCCAAAAAGACTTCCTCCTTCTCCCGCTTCTGTACACGCAGCGGGGCATCCGTAATATTTTTCATCACAGAAAAATGTGGGAACAGGTTAAAATTCTGGAACACCAGACCGAACGTCCCCTCATAGCAGATCTCCCCGAAATCCTGCGTCTCCAGGCCGGTAGCACACCGAAGAAGCGTGGATTTGCCGGAACCGGACGGTCCGATAATGCCAAGCACCTCACCCTTTTCCACTTTCAGGGAAATATCTTTAAGAACCTCTACTTCTCCAAAGCTTTTCTTGATATGTTTCATTTCCAGTAAACTCATGACTCTCCTCCTACCTGTAATAATTCAGTTTCTTTTCCAGGCATTCCATCAGAAAAGCCACCACAAAATTAAATACATAATAAAAGATTCCTGCAAACACATAAGGGAGCATCGTCACCTGGGAAGATGCCAGTGCCTTGGATATGGTAAACATCTCCAGGATACCGATGGTAAATGCCAGAGATGTATCCTTGACAAGGGTAATCGTCTCGTTGGTAACCGACGGAAGAATGGTCTTGACCACCTGCGGCAGAATGATCCGCAGGAATGTCTGCGCCCGGCTGTAGCCAAGGATCTTCGCCGCCTCATACTGTCCCTTTGGCATTGATTCAATACCGCCTCTGTAGATCTCCGCAAAGTAAGCTGCATAATTCAGCACAAACCCCACTGCCACCGCCATATTTTTCCAGGACGGCGTATTGGGGATCCCCAGCAGGTAATATGGGCCGAAATTGATGACCATCAGCTGGAGCATCAAAGGAGTTCCCCTCATAATCGATATGTAGATCTTAAACACCGTGCGGACCACCGGATTCTTTGCCATACGCCCGAAGGACACCAGAAGCCCCAGGGGCAGCGAAAACACAAGGGTTACCGCAAATATCATCAGTGAAACGACCATACCTTCACTCAATTTACTTAACATGACCGAAACTGTCATATGTATTTCTCCTCTCTCAAATGCATACCGCCGGAAAAGGGGCTGCCTCGACAGCCCCTTTTATGACAACCCGTTTTCTATATACACATCCTTTACTTTCCGATAGTTGTAATATCTTCACCAAACCATTTTGAAGAGATCTCTGCAAGTGTCCCGTCTTCTGCCATCTCCTTTAAGGTATCCTGCACCTGGTCACGCAAAGCTTCATTTCCCTTTGCGAAACCGACACCGTATTCCTCTGCCGCAATCTCATAATCCAGGATCTTAAAATCTGCCTCTCTTTTTTCAATCTGGTAAGAGGCCACTACAATATCCATGGCAACTGCATCTGCCGCGCCGGACTCCAGATTCATAAACCCTGTATTGTAGTCCGCCACCACCTCCAGGTTGGCAAACGTTCCGGTAAGCTCCGGCTGTTCATCCAGAGCCGCCTGTGCGGATGAATCCGTCTGCACATCCACGACCTTGCCCGCCAGATCCTTCTCGGTACCGATCCCCGCATCTGCCTTCACTACAAATACCTGCTGGTTGTTCAGGTAAGCATCTGTCCAGGTATACTCGTCCTCTCGCCCGTTCATGGTGAATCCGTTCCAGATACAGTCAATACTGCCGGAGCCAAGCTCCGCATCCTTAGCATCCCACGCGATCGGTTTCGGTACAAATTCAAGTTCCAGCCTGTCACACACTTCCGCCGCAAGCTCCAGATCAAATCCGGTATATTCCCCGTCATCCCCCACGAATCCCATCGGCGGGAAATCCTGGTCGAACCCTACCGTAAATGTATCCCCGGCCTTTTTCGCTTCCGATGCGTTCTCTTTATCTTCAGCTTCCTTTTCCTTGCTCCCGCAGCCGGAAAAAACTGCTGCTGCCATCAGGGTGAGGGCCAATAATAATGCAAGTCTTTTTTTCATAGTCTTTTTTCCTCCTCGTCTGTATACCAGTTTGTACGGCAGCGGTGCTTCTCTATGCTACCAATTGACCGCTTTACCACACTAAACTGCCCTGTTATATTATCACATCTCTCAGTTCTTGTCAACCCTGCGGTATTCATTTTTCCAGGCCTCCAGCTGTGATTCCTCAATATCCAGATTGGCACGTGTATGTTTCAGATCCTCCTTCAAAAGAGCGTCCATGTTCAAATATATGGAATTACCGGAAAGCATCTTCACATAAGCCGACGGCTTCATATATCTGTAACAGCAGTACAGGTAGGCCTTGAGCATATCCGTATCCTCACAGAGGTGATAGCCCTCCTTGTAGGCTGCCGCCGCCTCCGCATATAAAAACAGACGTCCGTAGGCCGTCCCCAGGCACCCGTATACCTTTCCGTAGAAGGACTTGTCCACAGAATTGTCTCTCTCCTCGTTGAGCATCGACTGGTACACCAGGATCGCAGCAGCATATTCCTTGCTCTCCAGAAGGCTGTCCGCCTTATACTTGGCTTTCTCCACACTGTTCTGATTCTGCAGTCTTGAAAGGAGCCCCTCGATCTTACTGATCTCCGAATGGGCATAGATGTGGGAACCCTGCAGAATAACAAGGACAAACTGTTCCACCGTACAGTTCTTCCCCATCTCTTCCAGAAGTTCCTCCGCCAGCCTCTTCATCTGCAGTTCCTCTGCAATCCACTCACACAGCTGCTGGTTCATCAAAGTATAATCCAACAGGTAGAGGTTATTGCAAATATAGTAGCACAGTTCCTCAATCGTATAGATCCTTGTGTGAACCCTCGTAATAATATAGGGCTGTTTGGCACGTTTTTTATGACATAGAATTAAACTGCCCATTGATTCCTCCTAAATGTAACTCCTTCTCAACCTGAAAATCCGTGGCCGCAAAAAACTCCCCAAAACCCACGTCTTTAAATATGATCTTGCACGTCCGGTCATCCAAAAACATAACCTCCACCTGCAGGCGCAGGGAATAATCCTTCCTCTCCGTAAGCCCCTCAAGGGATACGGTCTCTACCTGCATCTCATCCCCTACCAGGGTCTCTACATGAATCTCAATGTCCGACGTATCCTCAAGCAGTACCTCCCACTGCCCGTCTGCCTCATACCAGTGAGTCCCCCACGCTACGATCGGATACCAGCATTCTTTGCCGCCTACACGCATACGAAGGGAAATCTGCTCCGTCATCCTGCTTTCATCCAGGTAGACCGGCCCATCCCCGTAATTGCGGTATTTCCTCAGGGACGTATAACACGCGCCCTTGCTGTAAAGATTATTTCCAATAAACGCCCGTCTCCCGTTGCACAGCACCTTCTGGGAGTTCGGGTACCATCTCTGCTCGAACCCTTCCCCGGTCAGGTACACCGAGGACACCACTTTTTTTTCAAACACACTCTGTATAAAATTCTTAAAGGATTCATCCGCATCCTTTACCTGCTCTGTTTCCAGATTCAGGAACGGGTATATGGCTTCTAGTTCCTTAATGTGGGCACTTGCCACCTCGTCGACGGTCACAAACATTTCGTCGTTTCCCCCGTTCGCCGCCTTCAGCTTGCGGAGCATATAGGCCTTGATCACCTGTCCGTCGCAGAAAAACAACGCCGACTCATACTGCCACAGTTCCTTAGGCTGGTAGAACATATACTGGCAGAAGCTCTCCTTGTAGTCCTGGACATAGATATTTTCTTTGTCCACTCCCAGGTATGTCCCGATTCCTTTGAGCATCTTTGTCACATCCACATTTGTAACGGGAGTTGAAAATGTAATGCATTCAATATCATCATAATCTGTCAGCGTAAGGCTGATAAATTTGGCCAGAAGCCACACCGCATCACGAAGCCTCGCCCCCACCCGCACCTTTTCACGGCGCATGGCCTTACCGAACAAGTCCTGGATCACCAGGGACGGGTTCTGCTCTTCGAGATACTTTGCCTCTCTTCCATACACCCAGCGATCCTTGAGATAACCGAGCATGAGAGGAATCTGATAATGGTTTGCCGTGAACTTTAAAGTTTCCGGCTCATCTTTTCTATCGTCATAACAGCTGATCTGACAGTTTTTTTCATTCAGATCATAGCCCAAAATACTGCCTCTTTTCATCACTTTCCTCCCTCTCCCGCTATTTTAATAGATTTTAAACATCTGCTCTGCCAGCATCTCCTCCTCGTCGTAGTCGATCATGGCCTTTTTCCGCCTGGCCGGGGACATACGGAGCATGGCATTGATCCTGCCGTATCTTCCTTCCTTCCCTTTATGGTCACTTTTAAGCGTTTCTTTCTCTGTAGTAATAACCTCTTTCCCGATCGTCTCCTGGAAATAATACTGCAGTTCTTCATCTGCAAACAGCACAAACTGCTTCACATAAATATTCTCATACGTAGGTATCATTGCCTCCGTCTTATAGCCGAGTGCTTCTTTGCCGGAGCTGCGGATCTTATAGAATAATTTGACCTTGCTCCCGGGCGTTGACCTGTGGGAGATCATGACCTTGTCGTAGATCTGTGACTCTTTAAGCCACGCCGCCTTATATCGCAGATAAAATGGAAACACCATCTGTTTTTCGCACATTTCCCTCAGCACCTGGTGAAGGACAGGCACCAGATCTGCCGAATAATCCCGGTCTGAGAAATATTTTAACAATGCGACCCGGCAGATATCAGGAAGATCCTCCTTTTTCTCGCACTCATTGGCTATGATCTCGAATACACAGCGCTCTACCTCTCGCCCATCCACCACATAGCTTCTTGATACATAGGCCAGATATGCCTGTTTCAGACGGAAATACACATTATCAGACACATAATAATCCCGGAAGATCTGCTCCTCCTCAAACATCCTTTCGGAAAACAGCATCTGTGTGATGATCCGTTCACTGATCTTATAGGACGGGATCCCGTACTCAACCAGCACCTTCCACAATGCCTTCATATTCTGTGTCCCTCCGCAGTAAAAGGTTGCCAGGTACATCAGTGTAACCTTGTCGTACTGCTGCCGCTTGAACAGTTCAAAGCAGAGGTAGGTCAGGAAACTATCTTCTGCATAATTTTCTTCCCGGATCCTTCTGCTGCAGAGCCGGAACACATCCTGCTCCTCATAATAATTGATACCCTTCACCTGAAGATTCTCAAAGGTTGGCTCTTCCTTTTCGTCCGCATCCTTCCACTTCCCGAGGGACACCCCGTATTTCCTGCACATATCAAGGAACCTGGACTCATAGAACAAACGCTTTGTCTCATAAGGAATAGAATCTGTATAATAACGCCCCTCCGAAGATTCCCAGATAACCCTCGATTCCTTGTCGTACAGACGGATAATCGTCGGCTCCTCCGAAGAATAGGGGACTCTCTGCCCTACCTGGCCGTCCTTCTCGATCACCAGCACACACTTCATATTCGGAACCTTTGTTGAGATAGAATAAGAATAACAGATATCTCTCATGGCCTCCATATGCTCCGGCGTCATCTCACTCTCGACACAGAACCTTTTATAAAGAATACGGAGCGGTTCGGTGATCCGTCGTTTCAGCAGCTGATCCATAGTAAAGGAAAACATCTGCTCCCGGTAACCCAGGTACATGTCCTCCCCGCCGACCTCATAGGTCAGGAGATTGGCATACAGAAAGGCAGCCTTCCGGTAATCCAGGGAATTCCCATGCATAAAATAAAGAAAGATCGACCTTGGAAGCGGGCCTCTCATGTTCTCCGCATCCAGGGTAATCATATAGTATTCATAAAGCTGCGCGATCTTAAGCTCTGCATCCACCGCACGCTGATACCACTGAAAATACCTCTGCTGCGTCCTGTTCCCTTTGATCAGGAGCGTACAGATGGTGTTCAGGATCATCGGCTCACTGTACATCTTATAGATCCGGTCCAGGATCCGGTACAGAGATTCCGTGTAGGATTTCTGCTGGCTTGCAAAATTGGCCACATAAAGAGCCAATTCCTTGGTCATCAATCGATATTTCGTGGCAAAATTAAGAATCTGAAGTTCAAACTGCCCCAGTTTCTTAAGCAGCGTCGGCTTCTCCTGATAGCACAGGTATGCTTCCAGGTAATACAACATCTCATGGGCGCCGAATTCGAACTGCTGCTCCAGCACCTCCAGCCTCTTATACGGGTTGCGGTATCTGGGATCTAAGTGCAGCAGCATGTTGAGCAGCATCCAGGAATCCTGATGGCGCATATACGTCTTGCCGATCTCATCCAGCATTCGCTCTGTGTGGCTCCCTTTTCCGCGGATCAGGGCCGTAAGGAACTGGTAATAGCAGTTGGTGACCGGATCCTTCCCTATGGCAAAACGGTTATAATTATAGTTCTCCAGGATCCATTTTGCCTCTTCGTTCTTCTTTCCAATAATATAGATATGAGCCTGAAAGAGCTGATAAGTCTCACTCAGAGGATCAATCTTGCGGATGGACGCCACTTTTTCCGTCGCACTCTCCACCCACGCATCCAGTTCGATCCGCCCGCCGATATAGCCGATATACTCTTTCAGCGTCTGGGCATACAGAAGTTCCGCCACATGGTGATTCTCATCATAGGTCAGGTTCTGAAGCACCTCGATCTCATAGGTCAGCGTCTCATAAGGAGTAATAAAACGAAGCGCCCCATAATTCCTGCCTCCGTGCAGATGCTCTGGGCGTACCAGAAATTCCACCTCATAGCTGTTGCCGATAAAATCCTCTGTCGTAATGTCCGACTTGACCGCCTTTAGAAACCGCCCCTCTGTCTCTATATGGATGGGCATATAGCCCCATGTGTTCTTTACAAGGGAGAGTGTTCCCTTATTTGGTTCCATAATATCCTCGAACAGCATCCCCTCTCCCGGGAGCGTAAGAAAGATACATTCCTTCAGCTTAATGCCTACCAGGAACTCCTCCATGGCCTGGTCACCCAGGGACCATTTTCTCATATTGTCATACAGGTAGAAAATCCTCTCGTTTTCATACTTTAAGATCTCATAGAATTCCCTGGAGCGGAACAGTCTTGCCGCCTCCGAGAAATCCTTAATCGCCAGCTTTCGGAAATCATCCGTACTCTGTATCTTCCCATAGGTAGTCATGACGTACGGCTTTTCGATAATTGCCGTGAATGAAAGCCTGTACTCCCCGCCTGTACACACAACCGTAAAATCTCCCTGCTCCACATGCCCGGGCTTTAAGCCTCTTCCGTCATAGGTAAATTCCACTCTCGATGCAATCCCTTCAAACCCCTGGCTCCGAAAACGGACACGAAAAGAAGAGGAGTACACGATGCCCCTCACCTTACTCTCATTATTGCTCTTCACTAAGAAACTTCCCTGGTATACTTCCCCTTCGCCAATGATCAGCACCAGATTCGTCTCCTCGAACACTACATCCGGCTTCACAAGCCTGAAGTTTCCTTTGGAAAATTTCTGAATCTTATTTTTCAAGACTGACACCTGCATCTTTCGTTGCTTTTTGAAAAAAACATACTATAATAGATTATAACATTGTTTGAATGATAAAGGCAATGCCGGAATGCGAAAAATACACAATTGTCTCAACAGTTACGCCAAACAGGATGCAAAGGAGGACAAAAAAGCATGAATAAGAAACCTGAATTTCACGGAAGCGACCTGGAAAAAATAGAAGAATACTATCACATCCCCAAGGATGAGATCATCTGCTTCAGCGCCAATGTCAATCCTCTGGGGCTTTCCGCCGCAGTCAGGGAACGGCTCTGCGGCAGCCTTGATGTGATAACCAGATATCCGGACCGCAGCTATACGGAGCTTAAGCAGGTCATCAGCCGCTACTGCGGTGCAGATCCCGCTCATATTGTGGTGGGGAATGGTTCCACTGAACTGATCTCGATCCTGATCTCCCAGCGGGCTCCTAAAAAAGCCCTCATCCTCGGCCCTACCTACTCAGAATACGCAAGAGAACTGTCTCTTGCAGGCGGAGGCATGGAATATTATAACCTGAAGGAAGAGCAGGACTTTACACTTGACGTCCAGGATTTTATCCGGTCCTTTTCAGAAGATACCGAACTTGTCATCCTGTGCAATCCCAACAATCCCACATCCTCCGCCATCCCGGCCGCAGATCTTGAGACGGTCATAAGTGAATGTAAGAAACGCGGGATCTTCGTTATGGTGGACGAGACCTATGTGGAATTCGCGCCCGACATCTCTGCTGTCACAGCCGTCCCCCTGGTTCCGCGCTATGACAACCTTATGGTCATCCGCGGCGTCTCCAAATTCTTC
>CANSCI010000011.1 GCA_947645355.1 uncultured Dorea sp.
CGACAAAGCATTAATGTATGACGAAATCATGATGTTTCCCACCTCCGTCAGTACAGAGGTATCGATCTCTTCTAATTCAAGGAAATTGGTCTCGGATTTTCCTATTGTCTTCATTAAAATTTCATCTGCAAATTCCTGGGCAAGAATAAAAAGCATAATGCCCTCTATTCCGCCTGACATTTCAACCAGGATCGCTGCAACCACATCCTCCGGATCCCCCAGATGCTTCAGCGCTGCATTAAATTCCAGGACGTTGACCTGCGGCAGCGACATCTGAACCGGTACGCCAAGCATACTTGACAATGCTGTAGCAGCATTGCCGTTTCCGATGGTACCGATCTCCTTCATAATATCGATCTCCATCTCATTCATATCTTCATATCTGTTTATAGCCATACTCTACCTCACTATTGTCTTAATGCGTTAATTGTGCTCACCACTTCATCCGACGTTGTAACCATACGCAGGGCATAGGCATAGGCTCTCTGGCTTTCGATCACACGTGTAAAATCATCTGCGACACTGACACCGGACATCTCCAGTGTATGGTCGACCAGTCTGTCGGCACCCACCAGAAACGGCGCGCCGTTTTTCCCAACCGGAGTAAACTCGTTATTTCCCGTACTCTGCATGCCGTCCAAAATATTAAAATCATAGATCCCGATCTGTCCGCTTAAGCGCTCCCCGTTTTCCGTCACCAGGATCGGGTTGCGGTTCTCATCCAGAACCAGGTTGCCGTTGTCATTGACCAGGTAAAATTCTGTGCCGAAGGATGCCATGCTGAACCGCCCATTTCTGGAATATGTAATTGCATTTGTCTGGGGATTCCGGAGCATAAAAAATCCTTCCCCATTGATCGCATAATCAAACTTCCCGTCCGTCGGCATATATCCGCTGGCTTCAAAATTCGTATCCGTCTTCTCGACTACGATCCCGGTGCCCGCCTTAAGCGGTGTCTCCTGCCCGTATATATTATTTAAATTATAATACATCAAATCCGAAAAAACTGCCGTTTTGGGTTTATAACCATAGTTGTTCGCATTGGCAAGGTTATTTGCGATGACATTCATCCTCTGCTGCTCCTCGATCGCACCCCTTGCCGCTGTAAAAAATGATGTATACATAATAATCTCCCTTCTCTATTGCTTATCTGCCTTATACAACAGCGCCAACCTGAGCCATCTTCGCTGTCAGCTGATCGTACATTCTAAGTACCTGTGCCGAACTTTGAAGCGCCCGCTGGCTGCTCATCATTGCTGTCATCTCGTCGACCATGGACACATTGGATCCCTCCACATATCTCTGTGTCACTGCCGGCGCCTGTACTTCCTGGGGCTGTGCGGCTGCCCGGAATACTCCGCCGGTAATCTTCGTAAGCTGATCATAATCTGCAAAATCCACGACACGGATCCTCCCGAAATTCTGAAGCCCGTCGCTAGTGGTAACATTGCCGTTGGGATCAATTCCGACCTTGTCTGTGGTCAGACGGATCGGGCCGTTTGCCCCAAGGACACGCCCCATCCCCTGCAGCACAAGATAGCCCTGGTCATCCAGGTTGAATGAGCCGTTTCTGGTATATACGACGCCGTTATTCGTCTGGATCGCAAAAAAGCCTTTTCCATTGATGGCTACATCCAGAGCACTCCCTGTCTCTCTTAACCCGCCTTCACTGTAATCCGTAATGCGTTCGTCTGCGACAGCCATACGTGAAACCGTCCCCACCGGAGTCTTGCCTTCCCGGTCATACCTGTAGATCAGTTCCTCACGGAAGGTAGTTGCCACAAATGTATCGGACTTATAGCCCGGTGTTAATACATTGGCCATATTATTACTGATAACGTTCAGATTCCTGTTCTGAGTTACCATACTGGAAGTCAAATCATAAAATCCCTGAAACATCTCCACTCTCCCTTTCATCATTAAATTTTTGCATATGTTTTTTCAGCTTCTTAATTGCATTGGTATGGATCTGCGAAATCCGCGGTTCACTTACCTCCAGTACCTGCGCGATCTGACGCATATTCAACTCATCCACATAGTACAGAGAAATCACCATCTGTTCATTTTCCTTCAGCTGGCTGATCCCTTCTGCCAGCACCTCGGATGCCTCCTTTTTCAGGAAACATTGCTCCGGCTGCTCATTCTCTTCTCCCTGGGGCAGCTGAACCTTGCTTTTACTCTCCTGGGCCTCAGCCAGCACCATATCCAGAGAGAGAATATTAAACAGTGCCGCCTTCCTCATAGCCTCCTGATATTTTTCAGGAGTGATTTTCAGATAATCTGTCACTTCCTGAACCGAAGGGTAGTACCCTAATTTATTATATAACGTTGTGACCGCTTCTTCAATATCTCTTGTGTTCTTTCTTGTACTTCTTGGCACCCAATCCTGTTTTCTGGCCAGATCAATGATCATTCCCTTGATCCGTTTGGAGATATAAGTCTCGAACTTCACGTTTTTGTCCAGGTCGTATTTATCAATAGCAGCCATAATAGCAATTACGCCTTCGTTAATGATATCATCTACCTGCGAGAAACTCATATAGATGTCCCTCATCTGCAGTGCAATGCTCTTCACCAGATAGACATAACGCATAACAATCTCCTGTTTGATCTCCAGGCTGTTTGTCTCTTTATACATTTGTAAAAGCTCTTCATTTGTCTTATCTTTGTATGGTTCCTGCTTCATCATACTGGCTGCCTCACCTGCCGTTTTTATTTACATCGTAATATTCCCAACTGCCTGTATCTGAATATTGTTATTGATCTCATTAAATGACAACACCGATACATTCGGATAAAACTGTTCAATCAAGTGATAGAAGTGAACCCTCACAACCTGGCTGGTCAGAATAATCGGATTCTGTGCAAAATCATTGAATTTCTTCACTTCCTCTGAAAGCTGCGTAATAATGCTCTGCATGGTATCCGGACTAAGGGCCAGGTACATGCCGTGCTCCCCTGTCGTAAGGCTTGTGATAATACTCTTCTCAAGCTCCGCATCCAGCGTCACGACCCGCATGCTTCCGCCCTCGCAGAACTTCCTTGTAATCGTCCTCTTAAGCGCAACTCGGATATTTTCTGTAATAGAATCGATATCCTTTACTGTCATAGCCGAATCTATAATCGTCTCCATGATAGTTTCCATATCCTTGATCGGAATACCCTCCTTCAGAAGGTTGGTCAGTATCTTCTGGAAATTTCCGTAAGAAATCACCGACGGTATCAACTCCTCCACCAATTCCGGTGATACCTTCTTCATGTTTTCAAGCATACGGACAACCTCCTGCCTGTTGAGCAGCTCATATGCATGCTTCTTCACAGTCTCAGAGAGATGTGTAAGCATAACGGACAACGGGTCAATAACCGTATAGCCATAGATCTCTGCCATCTCTTTTTTATCCACAGTAATCCACTTACTTGGGATACCATATGCAGGTTCAATGGTGTCAATTCCATCTATATGCTTCTCCGGGTTCGGAGGTTCCAGTGCAAGGTAATAATCTACAAGAATCTCTCCTTTTGCCACTTCCTCGCCTTTAATTTTGATCACATATTGGTTCGTGTTGAGGCTTGAGCTGTCACGCAGCCGGATAGACGGGATCACAAGTCCCATTTCCTGTGCATACTGACGCCGGAAGATCACGATACGGTCGATCATCTTGCCGCCGCTTCCCTCATCCACCAGCGGGATCAGACTGTAGCCAAATTCCATCTCTATCGGTTCCACCGTAATCAATGAATATACACTGTTAATATCCTTAAAGCTTGCCTCAGCCGCTGCCTCCTCCTGCTCTCTGGCGGCAGTATCCAGCGCATCGGTCCTCTGGTCTCCCTCGGCCAACTCCTCCATCCTGCGTATCAGATACCATCCGCCGAGCAGCAGACACAAGGAAATCACTGCAAGCTGAAACTTCGGCATCCCGGGGATAACTAACAGGATAGCCAGCACTCCGCCTGCCATCATAATGGCTTTCGGCTGAGCGGTAAACTGGCGGGATGCATCCTCGTTCAGACTTCCGTCCGAAACCGCACGGGTTACGATCATACCTGTTGCAGTAGAGATCAACAGAGACGGAATCTGCGATACAAGCCCGTCACCGACAGTCGCGATCGAATATACGGACAACACTTCCGTAATCTCCATACCGCCCTGAACCATACCAATGATCATACCGCCCAGGAAATTAACGGCAGTGATAATCAGGGACATGATGGCATCCCCTTTTACGATCTTCGTAGCACCATCCATAGAACCATAGAAATCCGCTTCCTTCTGGATTTTATAACGCCTTTCCCTGGCTTCCTGCTCATTAATCAGCCCGCTTCCAAGGTCTGCGTCAATTGCCATCTGCTTACCGGGCATAGCATCCAGCGTAAATCTTGCTGCGACCTCTGCTACACGCTCTGCGCCCTTTGTGATAACAATAAACTGTACCAAAACGATAATCAGGAATATAATAAATCCAACAACTACATTTCCCTGGAGTACAAAGTCTCCCATGGAACGGATCACGGCACCTGCAGAGCCCCCGTTTCCGAGAATGCTTCTGGTAGAGGATATATTGATCCCGATACGGAACAATGTCGTAATCAGGAGCATGGACGGAAAGATAGAAAATTCCAACGGCTCCTTTATATTCATACTGATTACAAGAATAATTAACGATATTGAGATGTTAAGAATAATCATAACATCAAGCAAAAATGTATTCAGCGGTATAATCAGCAGCAATACGATCATAACAACAATCAATGCCACCGCATTATTTAATATCCTTTTCATTGTTTACTCCATCTTCTTATTCATACGGAATACCTGAACAAGAATCTCTGCTACCACGCCGTAATATTCCGCCGGTATCTCATGATCCAGCGGTGTGGACGCAAAAATCCCTCTGGCAAGCGGCTTATTTTCAACCACCATAACTCCACTTTGCTCCGCAATCTCTACGATCTTGAGAGCCACATAATCCTGCCCCTTCGCAACCAGCACCGGGGCATTGTCGTGATCTATGTCATATCTCAGCGCCACGGCAAAATGTGTAGGGTTACGGATAATAACATCTGCATCCGGTACCGCCTGCATCATTCTGTTTTGAGCCATACTGCGCTGAAGACTTTTGATCTTTCCCTTGATCTCCGGATTACCTTCAGTCTCCTTAAATTCTTCCTTCACTTCCTGCTTGGACATCTTAATTTTTTTCTCATATGACCATCTCTGATAAAAGAAGTCAAAGCCTGCAATTGCGGCAAATACAAGCCCAACTCTCAAAACCATGCTCATAACTCTCGAGAGTGTATATGCTGCAGCCGCCATAGGCTTAACATCCGTCATACGGGCCACAGCTGCCATTTCTCCCTTCAGGATCTGATACAGGATCACACTCAACAAAATGATCTTCACAATAGACTTTAATATCTCAACTACATTCTTCATGGAAAAAAGGTTCTTTATTCCTTTGAGAATGCTCAGATTACTGATCTTAAACGAAGCTGCCTTACCACTGAACAAGAAACGCGTCTGTATTCCTGTTGCAATAATAGCTATGCCTGCACCGATAAATGCTATCGGCAGGACACATTCTGCCACTACTTTGACAGCGTACAGGCCGATCTCCCGGAGATTTCCCATGGACAATTCATCAATAGTTGCCACGGAAGAAAAAAAATGCTCCATATTTTCCCACAATGACCTGTAAATGCCCGGGAACAAAGCCTGCAGGCAATAAAAAATCCCAAGAATCGACGCAACGCCCACCACATCCTTACTGGTTGCGACGTTACCTTCCTTTCGTTGTTCCCGCCGCTTTTTAGGAGTGGCTTTTTCAGTTTTTTCGCCTGCCAACCGCGCTCACTTCACTTTCCTGGTCTATACTATCTATAGGAATGTCAATATGCCCTGAACCGTCTTTATCATAGTCGTTATAATCTTATCCAGATAATCACCCATGGGTGAAAAGAGGATTACCAGAAGCCCAAGGCCGACAATAATTTTCAATTGAATATTAATTACAAATATACTGATCTGCGGCACGACTTTATTTAGAATTCCGATTCCCATCTCAACAAGGAATTCCGCCGCAAGAATCGGGAGTGAAAAACTCATCCCCATCTCCAGACATTGGAAAAATATATCTATGACCCGCTGCGCAAGCCCCTGTGAAATCACGATACCACCATACGGAACAATATCGGCAGAAGTGATCAGAATTTTAATCAGCGCAAGGTGGCCGTCTACTGCAAAAAACAGAAGCATCAGATACACCTGGTACAAACTTCCCGTAATCGGCATCTGCGCATTTGTCTGTGGGTCATACACCTTAGCCATGGAAAGTCCCAGCTGAAAATCAATAATATGGCCGCCAAAGCTGACGATCATCATAAACAATTCGACCACATACCCGACCACATATCCGGCACCGAATTCCTTTAACAAAAGAAATACATACTCAACCGGACTTTCTATATCAAATGCCTCTCCCTCAAAAAAAGCGTATACTGTGAAGGTCAATACCATAATAAACCCGGCCTTGACCATGGCTGGGATATTCTTCCTGCCCAGGATCGGATTAAACAGGATAAAGCCTGACATCCTCATCATGATCAGGGTTAATAAGGTCAAATGTGCAGTATCTCTGATCAGCATGCAACCACTCCTTTATCGGTACTGTACAGATTAACCCTGCATTAACTCAAAGATCCTGACAGTAAAATCCTGCAAAGTCTGCAGCATCTTACTCCCGGTAAACACAAGTATCAGGCCGATCACAAGCAATTTAGGCACAAATGTAATCGTCTGCTCATGAATCTGCGTTGCAGCCTGCAGTACGGAAATAAGAACTCCTACCAGCATACTGATTACCAGAAGAGGTCCTGCAAGCTGGACAGCCATCACAAACACATCATACATTAAGTCTGCTACTTCTCCATTTGTCATGCATATCCCTCCTTATGTCACCAGTTAAAACTCTTAACAATACTTGAAAATATTAACTCCCATCCATTAACTGTCACAAATAAAAGAAGCTTAAACGGCAGTGAAATCATTGCCGGCGGAAGCATCATCATACCCATGGACATCAATGTACTTGATACAATAATATCGATCAACAGAAACGGAATAAAAATCAAGAAGCCTGAGATAAATGCCCTCTTCAACTCTGTTGTCATAAACGCCGGAATTACTACTGTCATCGGCAGGTCCTCAACATTCTCCACTTCTTCAGCCTGCGCCATCTCTGTAAAAAGATTCAATGAACTGGTCTCTGTCTGTTTCAGCATAAAATCCTTCATCGGCACCTGCGCCCGCCGGATCGCTTCCTCCTGCGTGATCTCCTGGTTCTTGTACGGAGTATATGCATTCGTGTTAATATCATCTATCACAGGATCCATAATAAACAAAGTCAAAAACAGCGCGATCCCTATAAGCACCATATTCGGCGGCGTCTGCTGGATCCCCATCGCATTCCTCAAAAATGACAGGATAATGACTGTCCTCGTAAATGAGGTAGTCATAATCAAGAGTGACGGCAACAGTGATATGATCGTCATAAGCAGCAGGATATCCAGTGTTGGAATCTGATTGCCGTTTACATTAATAAGTGAATCATACACTGCCCTCTACCTCCCCTTTTTTGTCATGTCACTTAATTTCCCCATCACAGACCTAAAGTCAAGTGCCTTTGTATCTGAATCCAGAGAATCCAGAGAATCCGGAGACAGAGGAATCAATTCTTCATCCTCAATCTCTGTCAAAATATTCACCTGCCCTGCCGTAATGCCGACCAGCAGATATTTTGTCCCGATTTGTACCACCGCAATGTGCCTGTCCTGCCCCATCGTAATCTGGTCGATCAGGCGCATATATTTTGAACTGCTGCTTTTACTCATGCCTTTGCTTAAGTACCTGCTGAACAGATAACTCAGGTACAAAATAAGCACAACTGCAATAAAGGTAAAAACCACTCTTGCCATATAATCCTTCCTTACTCTAATGAAGCAATGTTGAGCTTCATGATCTCGGTAATCCTTATACCAAAATTATCTTCCACCACAACTACATCACCCTTCGCAATGCACTGGCCATTGACAAACAGATCTACCTGCTCTCCTGCAAGCTTATCCAGGACAACTAAAGAGCCTTTGGAAAAATCAAGAATATCCTTCACCAACTTGCGTGTTCTCCCGATCTCAACTGAGATTTCAAGCGGAACGCCCATAATCAATTCCATATTTTCTTCCTGTTCGCCCTCAAGGACAATCTCTTTATCCGGAACAAGGCTTGGCTGAACAGCCGTCTGCACATTGATCATTTTAGGCTCGGATTTCTTCCTGCCTTCCATCTGCTGCATCATCTGCATCTGCGCCTGCTGCTGTGCCTGCTGCATCTGCTGCATCTGCTGCATCATCTGCTGCATCATCTGCATCTGCATCATAGACACATCGGAACTGACGCCTGGCTGAACTGCCATCTGTGCCATCGGGACAGTGCCGGCCGTATCAGGCATCTGAACAGTCGGTGCAGCAGGTGCCTGGGGTACCGGAGCCGGAGCTGGTGCTGGAGCCGGCTGTTCCTCTGCCGCTCCCCCCTGAAGCAGCTTCTCAATCTCCTCCTGGGACAGAGTACCGCCGGAGCCTCCCGATGCTGCCGCTGGTGCTGGAGCCGGTGCAGGTTCCTGAGCCTTTGGTTCTTCCTTCGGCGCTTCCTTTGTTCCGCCCACCGGAATAATATCCTCCTCCGGAAGAATACCTCGGACAAGCCCTTTTGCCAGTTCGATCGGCATAACATTAAAGAACTCACTTTCCAGTTTTCCCTGAATGGAAAGCCTGAAGCCTACAACGACTTTCGGCTGGTCATCTATAAAATATTTATCAATAAATTCCTGCTCATTTTCTACTTCAAATGAAACAGGCGTGGAGATATTCACCGTTTTGCCCAGAAATTCAGACAACGCTGTAGCAGACGCACCCATCATCTGGTTCATAACCTCGCAGACAGCACTGATGTTAATCTCATTTAATTCAAACTCCTCGTCTGACATTTCCATGCCCATAAGCATTTCCACGATGCTTTTTACATCGTGCCGCTTAAGGAGCATAACGTTACTTCCGTCCAGACCCTCGACATAGGTAATCTCGACCCCCACTGCAGGCTCTACCCTGTCCATCTGGAACTCATCTTTATCTACGACAGTCACAACAGGAGTGGTAATGTCTACCCGGGTGTTCAGTAATGTAGAAACCGCCGTAGCGGAGGACCCAAGGCTTATATTCAATATTTCGCCTATGGCGTCTATTTCTAATGTGCTAAAGCATTCAGAACTCATACTATCCTTTCTCTCCTTCTAGGGTAAACACCCTTTTTTCTATTTGCCAATCTCCAATGCCTTCTGAGCCATCATCTTAATTGCATTGAAAGCTGTAATATTTGCCTCATAAGACCTTGTAGCGGACATACCGTCCACCGTCTCCTTTACCAGGTCTACATTAGGCATCATAACGTAACCATTCTCGTCTGCATCCGGGTGCTCCGGATTATAGACAGGATTAAGATCCCTCTGATCTTCTATGATCTCGGAAACCTGCACTCCTCCCTTTGTCGACAACGCCTGCCTCAGCCGACTATTGAACACGGATCGAAAGGAAGCCGACGGCTTCTCCTGTAAGACAACCAGTTTTCTGCGATAAGGACCACCGCTCTCTGTCCTCGTTGTATTAATATTGGAAATATTTTCAGCCGCAATATCCAACCGCTGCCTCTGTGCCGTCATACCTGACGCACTAATATCAAATGAATTCAAAAAAGACATATTGTACCTCCTGACTAGCCGAGGATCTTCTTAACCGTTGAAAGAATACGCTCTGGTTTGAACGGCTTTACAATAAAATCCTTTGCCCCTGACTTGATAGACTCCATAACCATGGACTCCTGCCCCATTGCAGAACACATAACAACCGTAGCGCCCGGGTCAGATGCTTTGATCGCTTTTAAGGCTTCCAGGCCGTCTTTGTTCGGCATGGTAATATCCATGAATACAAGATCCGGCTTCTCGGCATTGTATACTTCAACTGCCTTCTCTCCGTCCTCTGCCTCAAAAAGCTCCGTGTAACCTGCCTGTGTCAGCGTATTCTTTAACGTCATTCGCATAAACGCTGCATCATCTACCATTAATATCTTTGCCATTTCCTTTACCTCACTTTTCATTTTATTTATGTGATTTATATACTCAGACATCCCCCTAAAAAGATGGTCTGGTAAATTATACTGCTATATTCTCTTTTTGTCTATCCACACGCTCTCCAATTTTTACTGCTATATTCTTATTATGTACCCCGAGCTGGCCGGTAAACCACGGCTGCCCCTCTATGTGCAGTGATACAGGTGAATCCTGCGGCTTATTCAGATCAATCACATCACCTACATGAAGGTTATACACATCATCGAGATTCAGATTTGCAACTCCAAGCTGAGCCATAACATCAATCTTGGAATCCTTGATCCTCTCCAGAATATTGCCCCTGGTGTTGCGCATAGCTTCCATATCATCCTGATCTGACAGATGCTTGGTCTTGTCAATAATATCAAAGATGTTCATGAGCAATGTTCCCGGGATACAGACGCTCATCGTTCCCTGGATCTCGCCCATTACGATCTTCATCATAATTATGACAACAGTCTCATCCACACCGATCCCCTGAAACATACTGGGATTTTCCTCAATTCTCTCAAATTCCACTCCGAACTTGATATGCCCCGCCCATATCTCAGGGGTAACCGCAATGGGATATTTTATAATACGCTCATACAGCGCAAGCTCTACATCCGTATATTCATAAGACATACCGACCGTCTTATCATTCCCCGGGCCTCCAAGCATGCGGTCGATCATTGCACCCATGATGGCAGGCTCCATATAGAACACCATCGGCGGATTTTTAGAGTGATCCGGAAGATTGACCCTGGTAAGCGTCATGATATCTGTCTCGCTCAGCGCATTGGCAAATTCATAATACCTCTGCTCATCTACTCCGATGACTTCAACCTCACTGGCAACCCGGAACAGCCCGTTGATCTGCGAAGTCACGATCCGTGCATAGTTATCATAGATGTTGTGAAGCATTTTAAGCTTATCTTTCGTATACTTCTTCGGACTGGAAAAATCATATTTTGCATACTCTTCTTTTTGCTTTTTGGGCTTTGTATCTGCTGCACCATCGTCCCCGTTCGCCATAGAATTTAATAATGCATCTATCTGACTTTGTGATAGTACTTCTGCCATCCTTAATTCCTACTTTCACTTGAATTTACTTGTTCATATCCTCATAGTACTCTTCCAGGCTTCTCTCAACCGAATCGGCCTTCGTAATCAAAAGTTCTACCCTTCGGTTTTTTGCCCTGTTCTCCTCTGTATCAAAAGGCGCAATCGGACGATACTGCCCGTACCCGATAGACACGATCTTCTCAGGGGCCAGTTCGCTTCCCGCGTCAATATTAGCCGCCACGACCGCAGCTCTGTCAGAGGACAATACCCTGTCCTTTTTCGGGTCGGATATCCCTTCTGCGCTGGCCTGGGTTGTATGCCCGAGAACCTGGATCTGCTTAATGTCCTCTGCAGCGCCTGATACGATCTGTCCGAATATATTCAGGATTTTTTCCCCTTCCGGCTTAACGACCGAACTGTCCCCGTCAAAAAATATATTGTCGCGGAAGGTCACAAATGTATAACCGTCCCCCTGGAACAATTCGACCTCCGATGTAAGCCCTGCCTTTTCCACCGCCTCTGCCAGCTTATTGTACAGATCATCAAATGCATCCAGCTTATCGTCAACATTTCCCGGCACCTCATCCTTGGCCTGCGAGTCGGCGTCCAGGGCAATCTGCGAAACCTCTTTGGCATCAGGGTTAAAGCTTTTCACAACCATGACCCACTTTGCCTGGTCAACGGTCGAGATCGAATACAAAAGTACAAAGAAGCACAGCAGCAAGGTTACCATGTCGCCATATGTATCCATCCAGCTTGCACCGGACTCAGGAGCACTACTTCTCTTTTTCTTCGCCATACTGTCACCTTATTTCTTCTTTTCCTTTTTTTCTTTTTTGGATTTCTTCTCTCCGCCTTCTCCGCCTTCTGCGTCAAGAATCTTTAACCGCTCCTTCTGGCCGAGGTAAGTTACAAGCTTTTCTTTCAGAAACTTGGGATTGTCACCGGACTGGATTGCCAGTATTCCCTCTATCATAATCTGCTTATATAAAAATTCCTCTTCGTTTCTTACCCTTAATTTTTTTGCAATCGGCATGAAAAGAAGATTCGCAAACATACACCCGTAAAACGTAGTAATCAAGGCCACAGACATATCCTGACCTATATTGCCTGCACCCCCGCTCTCTATATCCATTCCCTTCAGCATGTTGACCAGTCCGACAAGTGTACCGATCATACCAAATGCCGGGGCAAATGACGAAGCTTTCTCATAAATTCCCAGAGACTCTTCATGTCTCTGCGCCATAACATCCAACTCGTTCTCCAGCATATCCCTTACTTCCTCGGGTTCCGTCGCATCCACAATCAGCATGATCCCCTGTCGGAAGAACATATCGTCAATTTCGTTTGCCTTCTCTTCCAGGGCAAGCAGACCGTTCTTTCTCGCAAGCTGCGCCATCTCCACAAGTGTGTCAATCAACGCGCCTACATTATATCTCTTCCCCTGAAGCAGAATCTTCATATGCTTCGGAACATCCTTTAATTTACTGAGCGGATAGCTTGCAATAACTGCCGCGAGCGTACCGCCAAGCACGATCGCGAGACTTGCTCCGTCCCAAAAATTTCCAAGCAGCGACGGGGAGATACCGACAAATACAATCAGCACCAACCCCAGAACCACACCTATAATACTTGTCAAATCCATGTCTTTCCACCACCTTTGGCCATTTATCTATTTTTATGATAACAATGTATCTTCCCATTGTATTCAATTGTTTTCTCAATTATCTCTTCTGCCGTCTCTTTTACGATGCTGAACTTCCCATTCATCATAACAACTTTTGACTCCGGTATCAACTCTACGAATTCAATTTGCGAACTGTTTATTACAATTCTCTCGCCATTCAGCTTTGTCAGCATTATCATACCAAAACTCCCTCCCCTTTTGCAAGTGCCCGGGATATATTACCATATCCCGGCACACTTGTAAAATAATAATTATCGTTTCATATTAACAAGTTCTTCCAGCATCTGGTCTGTAACGGTAATAATCTTGGAATTTGCCTGGAATCCTCTCTGAGTTGTGATCATCTGAGAAAATTCATTGGCAAGGTCTACGTTGGCCATCTCCAGGTAGCCTCCCAGGATCCTTCCTGTGGAACCTCCATTTGGCTTGTCGGCCTGAACGGCTCCGGCATTCGCTCCGATATTATAGTAGTAGCCTTCTGTCTTTTCCAGACCATTTACGTTCTCTACATGAACCAGCGCCAGCTGTCCGATAGCAATCGCACGGCTTCTGTCGTCCACGCCGATGATCGTTCCGTCTTCCTGGATGGAGTAGCTTCTAATATTGTACCTCTCATTGGTGTCCGGGTCAATCGGAATCTGGATAGTAGACAGTTCATTGGCGTATTCTGCCGCAACACTTGGAACACGATCTGTACCGATCACTGTCTGCTTAAAGTTAGCGCCGCCGAAAAAGCCCTGCAGGGTTCCGTTTGCAGCTGTAGAATCACCGGATTTTCCGGCAACAATCTTCAGATCCACCGTCGGCGGTACTGCCGTATCATTGTACTCTGCTGCGCTGAACTGGAAACCTTCCAAATCCGCATTTTGTTTTCCTGCCTTTTTCGCCCAGTCATTGATCGCAAACACCATATTATCTATGCCATATGTGGTGTCAACCTGCACACCGGCGATCTCAATCGTTCCGTTTCCAAATGTAACCGGCACGCCTGTAACGCTCCATTCACCCTTGACAGCCGGAGTCTCCGGAATTCCGGTTCCTTCTACCAGTCCATAGCCGTATACATAGCTTCTCTGATCGTCTACCAGGTATCCGTTGCTGTCCACCGCGAAGATACCGACCCTGGAAAGAGACAGTCCTGATTCTGCGATATCAGTAAAACTACCGTTGATCATATTACCTACCAGGAAAAATCCAGTGTCATCGATGTAGCAGTCCAGTTCTCTGGAGGATGGCGACATAGCGCCTTTTCCGAACTCTGTACTGATAGAACTGGTCGTTGTTCCGAAACCAACCTGGGACGGGTTGCGTCCGCCGGCGCCTCCGCCGAGCGCGCTTCCGGCTGCACCGTTGATTGATGTGGAATACATGGAATCCTTAAAGTTAAAACTGTAAGATTTGAATCCCCATGTATTTACGTTTGCAATATTATTTCCGATTGTATCCATTTTTGATTGATGAGTTTTGAGTCCTGCGACTCCTGCAATCATTGATCTGACCATTGTTTCATACTTCCTTTCTTAATCTGCGCCGTCTGCTGTGCCTGCAAGTCGTACAGACACAAAAACCTCCATAAATGGTCCGGCTTACATTAAAACAGCGCTGTCAATATTGGTAAAGATGTTTTCTTTCATTTCTGTCCCTGACATTGTGGTAACCACAACATTGTTGGGGACATTCACGATAAATGCTCCCTTTTCTCCGATGACTACTACATCCTTTGCTCCTTTTTCCCTGGCTTTCTGTATTGCCTGGTTCAAGTCGCTGATAAGACCGTCCGTCATCTCAATCCCACGCTCCTGCACCCTCAGTGCCGCGTGCTTTGAAAACTGGACATCCTGCCGGTTTCCGATCCTCTGCTTCAGGACCTCTCCGAACTGTACGCCTTGTTCTGTCCGGGCTGCTGCATGCTTAAGCTTCAGTTCGCCTGCACTCGTGATCTGATTGATCTGATTAATCTGATTGATTTTATTCATCAGCTGTTCACCGCCCTCTTAATCTGGCTCTTACTTATGCCTTTGCGCCGTCTCCGGTACTTCCGCTTTCTTTATCAGAGGTATCCTCCGGGACATTTCCCACGCTCATGATCTGAGACAGTTCATATTTCTCATCGCCTATGTAGACATGCTGTGCCCCCGTCAGGTCTACACCTGTTACAACACCCTTCTTGTGTCCGGTTACTTTGCCGTCTTCCATAACTGCAACTGTTACTTCTCTCCCGATCATCCCGGTGGAATACTGTGTCAGGATAACCTGTGACAGGTTATTCGTCACTGTTCCAAAATTTGCCACCGCATCTGAAACTGACTGCATCGCATTCATGGATGCCATCTGTGTCATCTGTGTCATCATCTCACTGTTGCTCATAGGATTAGACATATCCTGGTACTGGAGCTGTGCTGCCAGAAGTTTCCAGAAGTCGTCCATTGACATTGCGGAATTATTGGAAACTGCACCTGCCTGTGTTGCAAGAGCCTCGTTAAACATATTACTATTTAATCCGCCTACTCCATCTACTGCCATATTTTCATTCTCCTTTCTCTTATACTGCCAGACCTAACCTCAGCTTCTGCAAAAACTGTTCTGCGCTGTCTGCCCTGGCCTTTTCTTTCTCGTTTTCCTCGCGCTGCCGGTCCTGCTCCGCCTCTCTTCCGGAGTGGTCATTCTCATTCTCGCCCTGGTGCAGGTAATCGGTCTCTTCCTTCTCTACAATAACTGTAGTGGTGCTGCCGAGATTCTGCTCCATAACCACACCGATCTCTCTTGCATTCTGGCCGATCATTTCCAACGTCTTTTTCTCAGAACAGAGTATGGAAACCATTGTCTGACCGCCTTCATATAATACCTTGATTGCTATCTTGCCGAGATTTGCCGGCTCAATTTCAATCTCAAATTCACTGACACCATTTGCTGTCTTTACAAGCAGTTCCTCCGTCAGCTTCTGAGGGATCTCCTCCGGCTGGTTCACATGCATCTTTTCCGGTGCTGCTGTCCTTGCCTCAGATGCCGTGCCGTGCACAACGGCTGGCTGTGCGGGCTGAACTGCCGCGCCCTCCTGTGCATTTTCATACATTTCCCGGCCGGCTGTCTTTTCCATTTTGCTGTCCTTAGCCAGGTCTCCTTGTGAGCTGCTCTTCTGGTCCTGCGTCTGGGTATTGGGGCTTTCGGCCGGCTGTACCAAAACTGCCTCTGCCTGTGCGGGCCGAAGCTGGTCTGCGCCCTCCTCCTGCGGCATCTGGATATTCTGGTTCTTTCCCGCAGGCACTGCACCCTGCTGCACCGGAAGTTCCGCCGTCTGCCCATTCTGCAGAAGGCCTTCTACAGCCTCCAGGCCGGCATCTGACATTTCTGCTGCCCCTTCAACTGCCGGGGTCTCCTGCACCGGAATATTCTGTACCTGATACATCATCTGGCCAAGCTGCAGCTGCGCAGCAGCCTCTGCCGTATTGGCATCCTTTGTGCTGTCATCCAGGTCCTTCACATCCTCCGGCTCCTTCTTAATCTGCCCGGAGCCTTCTGAGATCTCATTCTGCTCCTTGGGCTGATCCTTGAGAAGCTTCTTGAAATCATCCGAGACATTCTGTGTATCCTTTTTACTCTTCACGCTGTCTGCGCCAGGATACTTGATATCAACACTCTTTACATTGATCTGTCCCATCACGCATCTCCTCCTTTCTTTTATAATATATTATATAGTAATCTGCCTGTGCAGTATTACCCGCTGATTTTCGCAAGCGCATTTTTGGTCACGACAAATTCTTCAATAAATTGCTCTTCTTCCTTCTGCACCTGCTTATCATATTCTGCAATTTTCCGCTCTTTCAGCTTTTCGATAGATGAAGTCTCCTTTTTAGCTTCTACAACCTGTTCCCTCTTTTTTTCTTCCTCATCCATAAGCTGTTCGAGCAGACGATTCTTCTGCAGAATCTTAATTCTTAATGCCTCGAGATAATTTTCATAGGTACGGATATCATTAATAGCCATGCCCCTCTCGCGCTTCCGGCCAAATTCTCTGCCGCATTCCATACGCTCCTGCTCCAGCGCCTCGATTTCTTGTTCACATATACGAATCTTCTGCAGGATCCTTGCATGCTCCCCTTTTAGATTATCCAGTATCTGTTCCTTATAGCGAAGAACTGTATCTAAGGAAAAAAAGAACTTTTTCATCTTACATCCCCCGATATACTAACTCAAAATCTGCTGCATCCGCTTGAAAATCTCCTCCTGGGAAAAACTTTCATCAATTTTCTGCATCAGGAATTCATTCACCTTGTCAATCTTGGAAATAGCAAAATCAAGCTTAGGGTTCGTTCCTGATTTGTAAGCGCCGATGGCGATCAGGTCCTCATTCTTCTCATAGATACTCAGGATATCCCGAAGCCTTGACGCCACCTGGCGATGCTGTTCATCTACGATATTTACCATCAAACGCGAAATACTTGCATTAATGTCTATAGCCGGGAAATGATTCTCATTTGCCAGCTTTCTGCTTAACACGATATGTCCGTCAAGGATACCTCTTACCGTATCCGCTATTGGCTCATTCGTATCGTCTCCTTCTACCAGC
The DNA here is from genome assembly GCA_947645355.1 of uncultured Dorea sp. Lineage (GTDB taxonomy): Bacteria > Bacillota > Clostridia > Lachnospirales > Lachnospiraceae > Dorea_D. Next base: position 17,516 of record CANSCI010000011.1, read on the forward strand.
ACCGTATAAATTCCTGTAATAGATCCTTTCTCAAACTTTCCGCTTCTCTCAAGAAGCTTCGGAAATTCAGCATAAATAGAAGGTGTATAGCCTCTTGCAACCGGCGGCTCTCCGATTGCAAGCCCGATTTCACGCTGTGCCATGGCAAAACGGGTAAGGGAATCCATCATCAACAAAACATCCTTACCCTGATCTTTAAAATATTCCGCAATTGTAGTTGCCACAAGCGGGCACTTCATACGGAGCATGGCCGGCTGATCGGATGTAGCCACCACAACAACGCTCCTTTTCATTCCTTCCGGCCCGAGGTCTTTCTCAATAAACTCCCGAACCTCTCGTCCACGCTCTCCCACAAGAGCTATTACATTAATATCTGCCTTTACATTTCTTGCGATCATTCCAAGCAGTGTACTTTTCCCGACCCCGCTTCCGGCAAATATACCAATACGCTGGCCTTTCCCCACTGTATTGAGGCCGTCGATTGCTTTTACACCGAACTCCAGGCTGTCTGTAATCGGAGGCCTGGAAAGAGGATTAATATAAGCATTCTCCACATAATAATGCCGCTGTGAATGAAACACACCGAGATCATCCATCGGTTTCCCGGTAGCGTCAATGACCCTCCCCCGCAGGAATTCGCCTACAGGGATCTTGAGACGTCTCTTCGTGTTCCGCACAAAACTTCCTGCCGATACGCCGCTCATATTGTCATAAGCCATAAGCTGTATCTTATCGTTTTTAAAACCCACGACCTCCACCGGAATCTGCTTTTTCTTTTCCTCATTGTAGATCATCGCAATATCACCGATACTTGCACGGTTGCCCGAAGACTCCATTGCCATCCCTACAACGTTCTCCACTTTTCCGATATAGCTTACAGTCTCAGTCTTTTGAATTAATTCAGGAAGCTGCGAAAACATACGGTCTCTCCTTCATTATACTATACTCTTGCGTTATTGATAATGTCCTTTATATTCTCAAGCTGCGTTGCTACACTCGCATCTATAATCTCGTCAGGAAGTTCAATGATACAGGTTCCTTCTTCCTCATTGTCCATTGTCACAATCTTAATGTTGTCCGACAACCGGGACAACGCCTCCAGAAACTCTGTATCTGCATTCATTGATACCCCGGTATTTGTCTTGGTGACATATATTTTGGCCCACTGCCTCTTCGTCATCTTGTCTGTAGCCGCCAGAATCATCCGCTTCACGATATCTCCGCTGGAATGCAGGCTGGTCTGTATGATCTTCTCTGCCACGGCAAGCGATACCCTTTTCAAGTCATCTATGTATTTCTCCAGTACCTTTTCCTTCTCGATAGATACACTTTGGATTACCGTTGAGATATTTTTTCTCAAATCACCGAGTTCCTGGTTTAAGGCATCGTGATGCTCATTGTAGGCTTGCTCATAGCCTTCCTTCGCCCCGGCCTCATAGCCTTCTTTTCTGCCGTCCTCGTAGGCCTGGGTACGCAAAAGTTCCGCCTGCTCTCTGGCATCATTTAAGATCTGCCCGGCCTGCTCCCTGGCGGCCTGGATCACTTCCTCTGCATAGACAGTCCGGGAGTTGGTTTCTTCTATGAGCTTATCCTCCGGACTTCCTTCCGGCTGCTCTTCTTCTGGCTTTTTAATCTGGAAACCTGCGAAGAAATCATACGGCTTTACGATCCGCTCATCCTCCAGCCCCTTCATAATCCTAGGCAATGATCTCATCCTTTCCACTCTTAACTATAATCAATTCTCCGGCTTCCTCGAGCCTTCGGATAACACCTACGATCCTCTGCTGTGCCTCTTCTACGTCTCTCAGACGTACATTAACTGTAACCTCAAGGTCAGACTGGATACTCTCAGCCATACGCGAAGAAACGTTTGCAAAGATAAGTTCTTTGATGCTGTCGTCAGAACCTTTGAGTGCGTATACGATATCCTTGATATCACATTCACGAATAAACCGCTGAATAGATCTGTTGTCCATAGATGTGATATCCTCGAATACGAACATCTTCTTACGGATCGTGTCGGCAAGCTCTTCATCCACCTGCCCAAGTTCATCGAAGATAAATTTCTCATTACTTCTATCCATATGGTTCATAATATCAGCAATGTAATCAATACCGCCGACTGTAGTGAAGTCTGTGGTAAGAACGTTCTCAAACCGTTTCTTCAAAGATGACTCCACGATCTTGATGGCATCCGGAGAGACACTCTCCATCCTTGCCACCGCCTCCACAACCTTGATCTGCTTTTCCTTCGGAAGTTCGGCAATAATCGTAGCTGCCTGATCTGACTCCGCATAAGAAAGCACAAGCGCAATAGTCTGGGGCCTCTCGTGGCGCAGAAAGGAACACAGGTTCTTTACGTCACTTTTACGTATAAACTCAAACGGCCTCGTCCGCAATGATTTTGACAGTTTCTCGAGAAGTGTATGTGCTGTTGCCTCGCCAAACGTCTTCTCAAGAACCGCCCTGGCATATTCCATACCACCGTCCGTCACGACCCTCTGAGTCAGACACGTCTTATAGAACTCATCCAGAACGTCCTCCATCTGTTCCGGCTGCACATGGCCTAACTTTGCTACTTCGATCGTTAGCTTTTCGATATCACTTTCACTGAGATGTTTATATTTTTTACATGCTTTATCCGCACCAATGGATATAACGCAATCTGCCGCCTTTTGTTCCTGCGTCAAACTATTATTCTCCATCTCCACCGCCTCCATTTAACCAGGTCTTCAACAGCTGTGCAGATAACTCTGCATTCTCCTCTGCAAAATCCCGCACACTCTTTTTCAGTTCCATAGCCCTGTCATTTTGCATCTCCTGAAGTTCTTGATTCAGATCCTTCACCACTTCATCCTTTGCCTCAGGCACAAACACAATCTGCTCCTGGAGATCCTCTTCCTCCGCTTTGTCGCGTTTCTTCCGAAGGACGATAAAGACGATGATCGTGATAAGAAGAATCAACAGTGCGGCTCCTATAAGAATATAGATCAAAGGAATGCCCAGAATCTTCATACTGGTCAGTCCGCCCTTTTTCTCATCATCGCCGTCGTCTTCTTCATAGAACGGAGCACTCGCAACAGATATCTTTGTATCCTGATCTTCCTCCGGGACACCTGCTGCATTCGCTACCAGGGATATAACCTGGGATTCCCGAAGACTCCCGAAGCCCTTGCCGTTGATTGCAACAGACACTGTCAGGTCGTCCAGAGCCCCCGGATCAACCTGCCCCTGTTCTTTGATCTGATTTACGAGATACTCCCGCGACACGCTCTCACTGGAAGCAGCTGCCCCGTCTGTATCACCGTCTGTATTATATTGAGGAGTATCTGCATTGGAATCTGTTCCCGCAATACCCTGTGAAGCATTGCCGGTATTGGATCTCTCGTTATAGAGATCCTCTTTGCTCACGATTCCCGTCTTATCTTTATCATCAATCTTCTCCGGCGTATTATATGTAATCGTCTCCCGGATCAATTTCTCCATATTGATAATGGCTCTCGCAGAAACTCTGACATTGTCTTCCCCGTAAATCGGGCCAAGCACCTTCATAACATTTCTTGCGATCTGATCTTCCACAACCTGTGCAACTTCTTCTGCATCCGAACTGTTTGACGTACTGTTTGCATCCTCCGAGACATCCACCCCGTTGCCGTCAAAAACAGCCACATCTTCCATCTCAAGATTCGGTACACTCTTAGAAATCAGGCGCTGAATAGCCACCGCCTGCTCTGCGGTGGGAGAACCGCCATTTTCCATAATGACCGTCGCCGATGCACTGGATTTTTCCTTATTCTCATCGCTGAGTGCATATTTGCTCTCTTCACCCAGGGCAATAGTTACCTTCGCATCCTTGACCCCGTCGAACAGACGTATAGTAGACCCGATACGGTTCTGCAGATCGTATAATTTGTAGGTATCCTTATCGGCATCCGTCGTCATCATACCTGCATTATTGATAAATGTATCATATGTAAAGCCGCTTTTCGGATATCCTTCCTGGACAAGCGCTGCTTTCGTCGCGTCCAGCACATCCTTTTTCACCATGATCGTAGTATCGTCCTTAAAACGATATTCCACGTTATCCTCCTGCAGCTTTGCCGTGATCTGCTGTGCCTCCTCTGCGCTGAGCCCCGAGAACAACACTTCATAAGGCCTATTGTTCAGTACCAGCGCCAGGGCTATTGCACCAACGATCAAGATTGCCACACCGATAATAATAATCTTTTTTGTTCTGCTCTCAAGCTTCTGTATAGCTTCTTTTAACTGACCAACTTTTTCTTTCATATGCCCAAAACTCTTTCGCCATTTTTATTTTAAACTATATACTGATCCTCATAACTTCATTATAAGTCTCAAGCGCCCTGTTGCGCAAAGATACAAGCATATCCATTGCGATCTGCGCCTGCGAGGATGCGATCATTACCGAATGGGCGTCCTCAATCTGTCCTGTAGCCAGCAGATACTGCTTGCCGACCAGGTCTTCCTCTGTTGTCCTGACATTGTTGACAGCTTCCTCAAAGATTCCTTTAAAACTAGAAATCGCACTCTGTCCCGACACCTTCTGCGTCTGTCCGATCCCCTCGCCGAAATTCATCGGCTGAATCGGTGTGATAAACATTGTCTCCATCTATATCCAAGTCCTTTCTTTAATATATTATAGGCTATTGTCCCTTAATTGCCGTCCTGTATCTTGTAAGATCTCCGTTCACAGACTGGAGAAGGTACTGATAATGCAGGGCAGTACGCGCAAGCTCTGTATACTCATAATCCAGATTGACATTGTTCTCATCCACCCTTGCCGAATCACTCCGGTCGTATACAAGATAATTTGAACTGTCGATAGCCTGGCGCATTGCGGAACTGGTCTTCGCATTACTTGCAGCCTGCAGCTTCTGGCGGAACGTATCTTCAAAGGTAATATACTTCTGTTTATACCCCGGTGTGTCTACGTTTGCAATATTATCTGAAGTTAATTCCTGTTTTTTCCACAAGTAGTCCAACGCTTTTACCGACATCGGAATAGTATTGCCAAATATCATATTCACAGCCTCCTTTTCGCCCTATATGCCTATGCTAAAATAGAATACACCGTTTGGCACGGATTGTCCACTTATTTTTTCCTTATCTCCAACATTTACCACAGATCTCCGGAACCAAAACCTGAGAACAACGACTGTGTCGTGGTGAGCATCCGGCTCTGCATCTGAAGCTTCATCAGTTCAACCAGATATGTAGCCATCTCAGTATTAAAAGCTGAATATACACTGCTGTTTAACCCCTGTACCTGAACATCCTCCGTCTGGCCACCTGTCTGGGTCACCACAGTCTTCCCTGTCGTAAGGTCCGTCCCCATGTACTCCTTAATCCTGCGGATATAATTCTGAGTCTCCCTGAACGGCGGGACACCCCCATACTTTTTAACATTTCCGCTTCCAGCATTATATGCCGCCAGTGCCAGTTCCATGTCTCCGTCATATTTTTTCAACAGATCAGAAATGTATTTTGCTCCCCCCATGATATTACTCCTGGCATCAAATGGATCACTGACGCCGAGAGCCTCTGCTGTTGCGGGCATAAGCTGCATAACTCCCTGTGCGCCGGCCGGGGATACCGCAGCGGCGTCAAAACCGGATTCCGCCTTTCCCATCGCCTTCAAAAGCTGCAGCGGAACATCATACAAATCCGCAGCCTCCTCGAAAATAGCATCCATGCTTTCTTCTATATTATATTTCTGTGCCTTGTTCTGATAGACATCCGCAAAGCTTGCCCCCTGTACTTGCGAACAATTACAGCGTCCGCTGTACGTCCCATATGTATCTGACAATATCTGGGACTGCCGCAGGATGCCGTTCATATAATTGTACATATTATTATATAACATATAATTCATATAATCCATTGACATAACTTACACTCCTATTAGTCTTTTACCGTCATTGTGTTGTGTACAAGTCACCATACCACTTTTATTATGCCACTTATCGACACATTTTTAAAGGTTTTTTTTATTTTTTTCTATTCTTTTTTCTGTTTTCTACGCACATATTTAAATTTAACTATTGAAATGTTTACATTTTCCGCAAATTAGTGTAGAATGAAACTCAGGCAGGCATAATTACAATAATTATTTGGGAGGGAGAATAACGTGTTTCAAAATTTAAAAGTGAGAAGTAAGCTTCTCCTTGCATTCGGTATCGTAATGGGGCTCTATATTATAGCTGTTATTGCAGCTTCCATCGGGCTCAAAAGTGTGTCAGGGGGTTTGAAGGATTTTTACAGCGTTCCTTATCCAATGGTAGAAAATGCCATGGAAGCGCAGATTTCCACCAAGCAGATCCGTCTGAATGTATTTCGTTCCTGTTCAGCTGTTGACAATGCCAGACGTCAGGAGCTTCAGGCCGACATAGACGCATCTGCCGAAAAACTTGCGACAGCTATGGAAAAACTGAATGAAGCCTATGAAGGCGACGCAGCAAAATTATCAGCTGCAAATGACGCTTACGCTGCTGTAGGCGGACCGAGGACCGAGGCTATGAATTATATCCAGGCCGGGGATCTTGAAAATGCTCTTCGTTTAATTGAAGGTGACTATGCTGAAGCCTGTGATAATATGCAGAATGCACTGCAGGACATTATTGATACTGCCCAGACAACGGCGACGGACTATTATGATAATGGCATGTTCACAACTAAGATCTGCTACATTATTTTATATGCACTTGCTGCTGTCAGTCTGGTATTAACAGTAATTCTTGTATTTGCAATCACAAAGGGTCTGACCCGCCCGATCACAGAGATTGAATCTGCGATTAAGAGCATGGCGAAGGGAGATATGTCCTCCGAGGTTACATACAAATCCAACGACGAGCTTGGAATCCTCGCTGAGAATCTCCGTTTTGTATTAACCACACTGTCGTCCTACATCGGACACATTTGTGCGCGCATGAATTCTCTGGCCACCGGCGACTTAACAGTCGAAATGGATATGGATTACCTTGGAGAATTTGAAGCGATCAAAGAATCTGGTAATAAGATCATCAATTCTTTGAATGATACGTTAGGCCAGCTCCACACCGCTTCTGATCAGGTTGCAAGCGGTTCCGACCAGGTATCTTCCGGCGCCCAGGCGCTCAGCCAGGGTGCAACTGAGCAGGCAAGTTCTGTTCAGGAGTTAGCTGCTACCATTAACGAACTTTCCGACCAGGTAACACAGACTGCAAAGAATGCACGCAGCATCAACGGCCTGATCGAAGAGGCATCCGCAGAGGTAGGCAACAGCAACGAAAAGATGGAAGCCATGATGAGCGCTATGGAGAAAATCAACGAAAGCTCCAGCGAGATCGAGAAGATCATCAAGACGATCGACGATATCGCATTCCAGACCAATATCCTTGCATTGAACGCTGCCGTTGAGGCCGCACGTGCAGGCGAGGCAGGAAAGGGCTTCGCAGTCGTCGCCGATGAAGTAAGAAACCTCGCGTCCAAGAGTGCCGAGGCTGCCAAGAATACTACTACGTTGATCGACAACTCTCTGTCAGCCGTATCCGAAGGCAACCAGATTGCAGAAGATACCAGAAACTCATTATTACGGGTTGTAGACAAAGCTTCGCATATTGCAGCAAATATGGCAAAGATCACAGAAGCAGCAGATATGCAGGCCGAAGGAATCCAACAGGTTACTCTTGGTATTGACCAGATCTCTTCTGTTGTACAGACAAACTCAGCAACCGCCGAGCAGAGTGCAGCAGCAAGTCAGGAGCTCTTTAGCCAGTCAAGCCTGCTCAAGGGTCTCGTTGGACGTTTCAGATTAAGTGACATGGCTGGTATGGCTTCCTATGAAGCTCCATCGCCATCCGCAAACGAAAGCAGTTATCATGGATCATCTTCCAATTCTGTATCATCTTATGATGAATATGATGGCTATGATGACAATTATGTATCATTCAGTGATAATAACGACAAGTATTAGACAAAATAAACAGAGGGCAGCGTTGTTGCTGCCCTCTGTTTATTTTTGTTTCTACTTATATTCTGTTCGGGATTTCCCTTCTGCCCCGTCTTTATTTATCTTCCCAGTCCGGTGAAAATGTCTCACCGATCTGTATAAAAGACTCCTTCCGATTCCAGTTGCAGTGGGAAGACTGGTAACACCTTTTACACGGTGCATCCATCTTTCCCTGATCATTTACAATTCTCCGATAGTTTTGGTATTCCGGAGAATTCCACATCTCCATGAAAGGCTTTTCCATCTCATATGGAAAAAACTGCACAGATGTCGACATACATGGACGCACATACCCGTCTGACCCAAGGAAAAAATCTCTCCAGGATACAAAACAGTCCTTATGGTAATGATCTCCGGCTATATCCTCCCCCACATAATGCGGAAGCTTCAACACAATTCCCAGTTCCTCGCCGACCCGGACAGCCTCCTCAAAGACCTCACGCACCAGAACTTCATGTCCCCAGAGGCACTCATCCATCAGATCCTCACCAAATACCGTCAGATATACGACCTTGACCTCCTCTATACCAATCTCGGCCGCCAGCCTCACCAGATCCGGAAGCTCCTTTATATTAGAACGCATTGCACAAAACACAAAATTAATCCACGGATATTTTAATCCGCGTTCTTTCTTGATCCGGACGATCTCTTTTAGATCCTCTGTGATCTGATGAATTTTTGATCCCCTTCTGATTCTTCCATTTGTCTCATCGGAAGCCCCATCCAGGCTTACCGCAAAGACATCGACCTTATAATCAAAAATAGCATCTTTAATCTTTCCAAGTGTCATTCCGTTTGTGCAGAAATATTTCCGGGCACTATGACTGTCAATTATTTGCAGCATATCAATAAAGTGAGGATGAATCGTAGGCTCCCCCCACCCCATCAGCGTAACCTCTTCTACCGTATCCATCAACGGCTCCAGGCTCCGAAAAACATCCATGTTGAACATCGTAGGCTTAAAATCAGCAGCATTTCGTCCGCACATTACGCAATTTAAATTACACGCATTTGTCAACTCAAAAACCAGCCTTCTTGGATATGACCGAAGTACTTCCTTTCCCTGTTCGAGTTCTGCAATATTAAGCTCTGTATTTGTTCTCTGCTTCTCGGTCAACTCTTTTCCGCTGAATAACGTTTTCGTCTTTGCTCTTATAATCATAACTGTTTCTCCTTATTTTGATATAGCACGAAGCATTTCTTTCCTAATCATACATGTTTCTCTTACCAAGTCTTCCAGGGTGCCTTTCCTTCTCTCCAAAGCCCTTCCAGATAATCGCGATCCCTCACGGTATCCATAGGAGACCAGAAGCCTTTATGGCAAAAGGCTTTCATCTGCCCCTCCACGGCAAGTCTTTCATAAGGCGCCCTTTCAAGCATATCCATTCCATTCCCAAGATAATCAAAGATCCCAGGGGTAAATACTGCAAACCCTGCATTTACCCAGCTCTGATCCCCCATATCCTTCTCCCGGAAAGAACGGATACTGTTCTCCCCGTCAATGCAAAGTGCTCCGAATCTGCCGGCCGGTTTTGTGGCTGTGATTGTAGCAATCTTTCCGTGGCTGTTATGAAACTCAAGAAGCCTGTACACATCCACATCAGAAACACCGTCACCATAAGTCATCATAAAATCTTCCCCTTCCACGTAGGGGCGGATCTTCTGAATTCTCCCGGCAGTCCCTGTCCCCAGGCCTGTATTGACAAGGGTTACCTTCCACGGTTCTTTCACCTGCCCCGGAACCTCCAGGGAATCATCCTTCATGTATTTTATAATGTCATTCTGATACATATAGTAATTCAGAAAATAGTCTTTAATTATATGCCCCTTATAGCCGCAGCAGATAATGAATTCATGAACCCCATATGCTGCATAGCCCTTCATTATATGCCAGAGGATCGGCTTCCCGCCGATCTCCACCATCGGTTTCGGACGCAGGTGTGATTCCTCCGAGATCCTCGTTCCGTATCCCCCTGCCAGAATTACCACCTTCATATTTTAGCGCTCCTGAACAAACTGTGTAATTTTGTCTATCATGTATTTTATTTGTCCTTCTTCCATTCCAGGATATACCCCTACCCAAAGGCTGTGTCCCATAATACAGTCGGTATTCTCCAGTGTCCCTGCTACGCGGTAACCTGCATTATCCGCCCGCATTTCATCGAAGCAGGGATGCTTTATAATATTCCCTGCAAACAGATTGCGCGTCTGAATATTGGATTGTTCCAAAAAGACCGCAAGTTCATCTCTTGTAAACCCTGCATTTTCGCGGATCGTAAGCAAAAAGCCAAACCAACTCGGGCGCGAGCTTTGCTCTGCCTCGGGAAGTATCATAAATTCCTGCAGCGGTTCAAGCCCCTTTCTGAGCATCTCCCAATTTTTCCTGCGCGCATCCGTAAATCGGTCAAGCTTTTTAAGCTGCGCACATCCTACTGCCGCCTGAAGATCTGTAGCTTTCAGGTTATATCCAAAATGAGAATAGACAAACTTGTGGTCATACCCAAAAGGCAGTTCTCCATATTGTCTGTCAAAGCGGTGCATACATCTTCCGTCCTGCCCTGACTTGCAGAAGCAGTCTCTTCCCCAGTCCCTAAGTGAATTTACTATTTTATAGAGAATCGGATCCTGCGTATACACAGCGCCGCCCTCTCCCATAGTCATGTGGTGGGGCGGGTAGAAGCTGGATGTCCCCAGATGCCCGACGGTCCCTGTCTTTCTCCACTCTCCGCGATACATGTATTCGGAGCCCAGAGCATCACAATTATCCTCGATCAGCCACAGTCCATGTTCATCGCAGAAACTTCGAACCGCCTCAAGTTCAAACGGATTACCCAGCGTATGTGCCGCAAACACCGCCCTGGTTCTGTCTGACAGCGCATCCTTCAGCATCCTGACGTCTATATTGTATTGGGGGATTGTCACATCAACAAATACAGGAATCGCCCCATACTGTATGACAGGGGAGATCGTCGTCGGGAATCCCGCTGCTACAGTAATCACCTCATCCCCTTTTCGGATCCTTCTATCACCCAGCAGCGGAGATGTAAGCGCCATAAAGGCCAGCAGATTGGCCGAAGAGCCAGAGTTGACCAGAGAGCAGTATTTCACACCCATATATTCTGCAAAACCCTTTTCAAATTCTTCAGCATACCTGCCGGCTGTCAGCCAAAACTCCAGAGATGCATCCACCAGATTGCAGAGTTCCTCGTCATCAAACACCCGCCCCGCATAGTTAACTCTCTCTCCACAACGGTACGGCTCTTTATCTCCAAACTGTTCTATATAATATTTTTTTGTCAATTCCAGGATTTGATCTTTGATATCTTTTGCCTGATTTTGCATATTGTCCACTCCTATCATCAATCCTCCCACACTCTCCACGGAGGATTGCCGCCTTTCCACAACTGTTCCAATTCATACCTGTCTCTTTTTGTTTCAACCGCAGACCAGAATCCCGGATGCCTGTAAGCCTGAATCTGAGAATCCTGTGCAAGCCTTGGGAAGAGAGTTTTCTCCAAAAAAGCATCCTCTTCCTTCAGATAGTGAAATATTTCCTTTGAAAAAACCATATTACATGCATTTACCCACGACTGGGACAGCCAGCTTTCCCGCTGCCCCCCATATAAAAAACTTCCCCCGTCGTCCAGCGGCAATACTGCATTACGGCCGGCAGGCCTGGCCACCGCCACTGTAGCGGCAAGTCCTTCCTGCCTATGTCTTAATACCATCTGAGACACATCAATATCAGAAATACAGTCTCCGTACGCAACAATAAAATCTTCCCCGTCCACGTAATCTCTGGTTCTCAGGATCCTCTGTACGATTCCGGCATCCCTGCCGGTATCCAATACCGTAACCTTCCAGTCCTCCGTACGTTTCCGGTGGATCATCACCTGATTTGTCGCCAGGTCTATCGTTACGTCTGACTGATAAATATAATAATCTGTAAAATACCGTTTTATCATATCCCCTTTGTACCCTGCACATATAATAAAATCATTGTATCCATAATGGGAATACAATTTCATAATATGCCACAAAAGAGGCCTCTCCCCGATCTCCAGCATTGGTTTCGGAAAGTTCTCATTATGATCCGCAAGCGTACTTGGCAGACCTCCTGCCAGAATCAATACTTTCATACTTCACCTACTCACCCTTCTGCCAGTACATATACTTCCGGTCAACGTACACACTGTTTATTTCTTTCACATTCTGAAAACTCTTTTTGATCCGTCTTCCTACATCTTCACTGCCGTACATTGCGACCATGTATCCTTCCGGCTTTAATCTCTCGAACAGCTCACAAAGCAGCTCTACATCTTTTACTCCGTCTACGCCCTGCTCAACGACGATGTAATCATACATCGATAAACGCTCCTTCAGTTTTATGCCGCGCTCCAGGAACTCCACCTTATCGGATACTAGCTGCAGATCCTCAAGAAAGCTTTTATCTTCTGTAATGTTGTGTACAAAAACATCTGTATTATGGATATTCTCTCTGTGCATCTCTTTAATCTTAAGAGGTGTGCCGCCGAACCCGCAGTTTACCCCAAGCACCTGTACCTCTCCCCTTTTATCACATGGAAGCTCATGGAACAGGCTGGGCGCATAACAAAATCCCGGGCCCCAAGGATCAACCCCAAAAATCTCTTGAAAATCCCGGCGTCCTTGTGTATATACTTTTTCATCTTCTTTGCGGTTCCATTCCTCTTTAATAGTAATTGATCCAAAGTGATGGCAGTACGCATCCTTTGCCAACAGCAATTTGTATCCGTTCCTGCGGTACAGAAGGGATGCCCTGTCATCAGGGAAAGCGTAGGGGTTTCTTGAAAAAAAGTATCCGTTGTCCGGTATTTTTATATACGTAGCAGTTCTTCTTATATCCACAGGGTTGACCAGACGGATCCTCTGTTCCCAGCGATACGGATCAGATTTATTATTTTCCTCCGCCTTTACAAAAAACTCATCCAAATCCGAGTATTCCATAAAACTCAGCGTCTGGCAGTTGCTTATATTGCTTGTACTCGGTACCACCCATGCAACGGACTCATCAGATGTTATACATTTATACATATTCTCGATAGCGCCTGGCGGAACAATAACATCATTGCTGATCGACAGGAAGTACTTACCTTCCATAATCCTTCTTACCGCGTCCATCCCGCCGCCGTTTATTTCAATATCCAGCTGCTTGTGCGGAGCAATCTCTTCAAAAAATTCCCTGGTCCCGTCAGACGAGCCGTGATTGACCAGAATCAATTCATAAGTGAGATTTTCCGGCAGGTTCTGAAGATCCTTTAACAGATTTTCCACACACAGCTTCGTATAGCCAAGTTTATTATATCCTATCACCACAACAGACAGTTCGTACTTATATTCCCCCGTCTTTTCTGCCTCCTCGGTATAATAATTCCGAAAGTAACGGAAGATATCCTGCTTATAGTATTGCACCATCTTATCCTTATCCGGATATACACAGCCCCAGAAATAAAAGTTTCCCCGCATCTCCTCAATCAGAGGAATCAACTCATATTCTATCTTCTGAAGCGCCTTTGCTGCATCATTCTCCTGGTAATAAGAAACCCTGACCAGGGAAGCTCGTATGGACCCTATCGCCGCCGGAAGGCTCAGCCCCCCCTCTTCTTCCTTCAGATCATCTGCGATATCTTGTATACCGACAATCATTTGATACATATCATTAGACAACTGTGTATACAGCGCAGCATTGCCTTCGTATACACAGCTGTATATCTGTTCTGCTGCTGACAGAAGGGTATCCATCATCTCCAATAATTGACCCGCAAATTCCTGGTTTTTAATCATATCTTTCCTGCTCTCTTTCCCATCTATTTCCTGAATTATGTATTTTGCAGCAATACCTGCTTCATCTTCAGCACTTCCAGATCATCCGGCATCAAAGACAGAAGCTGTGCGATCACCGTTTCCGCCTGGCTGTATTCCTGCCTCTCAAGCATTCCGCGCAATGCCGGTTTTATCTGTGACGCCAAAGTCTCAAATTCCTCTCCTTTTCTCTGTGAGGCTTCTTCAGATTTTGTAATTACGTAGTCAAGCAGACGCTTGATGATCACTGACAGTCCCGGGTGGATATCCAGCGCTTTTCTAAGGCCTTTAATGGCGCTTCCCCAGTCCTCCCTGTCTATATACTCCAGCGTACCATGTATTGCCAGAGCAAACTGGCAGACAGCCGGCAGATAATACACCTGCTCCCCTTCAAAAAATTCATCCCGGTACAGGTTCCTGTAATAGTATAGCGCCGTCCTGCAGAACTCACGCAGTGCACACACCAGCCGCTCGTCCATATACACATTTTCCAGCATCAGCTTTACATGAACCTGCTGCTCCAGGCAGGAAAAGTAAAGTGGATATCCCTCAAAACCAACCTTATACTTTTCCAGAATCTCTTCGTAATTATTAAGCTCCATTTCTTTTACAATCTTAGACACATACGCATTCCATTTCTCCAGGCTCACTCGTTTCAGGAGTTCGGAGATATCGAATCCATTCCTCACACCCAGTTCGAGTACAGCGCGCTCAGTAAATGCATTGATCTTTTCACAGCACTTCTGATAGTACACCCCGGCCTGTCCGATATCCCCTTCTGCCTCTGCACATAATGCTTTCTGCAGGTATACATATGGATTCTCACTTTGAATCCGGGAGAAAGCTTTAAGGATCTCTGTATTTTGCTCTGTGTTCCTGTACTTCCATTCCTCGAGAGTCGTATAAACACCATCCTGCATTTCCGCCTCCCGATCCCATGGAATCATGCCGAGAATCTCCCGGACACTTTTGTAATCTTTCAGTCTGACTCCGGAGTAGAGTGCATTAACATATACTTTGTAGGACTGAACCTTGATCCCCGCAGGGCTGATCTCTGACACAGACTGAACACCCCACTCTTCCTTGTGAGAGTCTAAGTATTTGTTCAAATCATAAAACTTCCGTGCTGCGCGCACACATTTCTTATCCAGCCGCAGTTCCATACACAGCTGGGCGATGAGCATATTCAAATATGCGTCGACCACTGTACAGCTGCGATTATTGTTTACAAGCCTCTCTGCCTCCTTAAGCGCCCGCTCCTTCTCTCCCTGAAATGCCACAAACGCCGGAAGCAATGCCATGCACCAAAACTCATACACATAGATTTTCTTCTTATCCTTCGCACTCACCTCTAAACACCGGCGCGCGTACTCTTCCGCTTTTTTGTATTCATGCTCGTTCCGGTATTCCTGAGCCAGCTGCATGTAATGCTTTCCATTGTCCGGTTCCTTCCCGGCCTGCTGAAGCAGCAGCGGAATATTCCTTTTCGCCCTGTCACCGCTCTTTACATTTTTATTAGAGACATACCCATAATGGTGCACATAATCGTCCAAATATTTCAGCGTCTGACAATTGTCCTGGTCAGATACAAGGTATTCATGGATGGCGCTTTCAAAATGAAGCTCCGGCACTATCCTGGCCATCCTGGCCACATACGCATCCGTGCTGCCCGCACCTTCCCAGCTCTCATAATTCCTCTGAATGTAGGAGGCCATATAATACTGCCTGTACTCCCCGCTTTTAAAGAACCGGCAGATGGACGACGTATCTTCAAACCACTCGTCGTCATCCAGATACATAAACCATTCCCCTTTGGCCGCCTTAAGCCCTACATTCCGCGCCGCCGAAAAATCATTGCACCATTCAAAAGGAATTACATGGTCTGTATATTGATGTATAATGTCAAGAATTTCTTTTTTCTTTCCTGTAAATACTACGATCAATTCACAGGGAAGTTCACGAAGCAGCTGCTTCAGGGAATCCAGACACCTTTTCAGCGTCTCCTCCCGATCCGACACTAACATAGTAATGCTCAATTGAACCTTCATATACCAAAACCTCTCCCATAATTTATCTATAACTTAAGAAAAGCTTCTGTAACAGAAGCTTTTCTTAAATAATTAATTTCGTTCTGAGAATTACTGTAATAACTGAAGAACTCCCTGCGGAACCTGATTAGCCTGAGCAAGCATAGCCTGAGATGCCTGAACAAGAATGTTATTCTTGGTGTAAGCCATCATCTCTTTTGCCATATCAGTATCACGAACACGGCTCTCAGCTGCTGTGATGTTCTCTGTCTGAGCACCTAAGTTGTTGATGGTGTGCTCTAATCTGTTCTGGATTGCTCCAAGGCTGCCTCTCATAGTAGAAACAGCGTCAATAGCTGAATTGATCGTAGAAATAGCTGCCTTCGCATTAGCTGCAGAGCTAACAGATAAGCTGTTAATTGTAATTGAAGTCTGTGACAGAGCACCTACTGTTACAGAGATCTGGTTCTGAGAATCAGCTGTCTCACCAACCTGGAAGGTAACTGCTGTAGTTGTAAATACAGAGCTGCCGTTGAATTTGGATGTAGCACCGATTCTGTCGATCTCAGACCTTAATGCTGTGATCTCTTCCTGCATGGAAGTACGGTTTGTTGAGTTGTAAGTACCGTTTGCAGACTGAACTGCCAGTTCCATCATACGGTCTAACATAGAGTGAACCTCTGTAAGAGCACCCTCTGCTGTCTGTACAAGAGATACGCCGTCTTCTGCGTTCTTCTGAGCAGTCTCAAGACCTTTGATCTGAGCTCTCATCTTCTCGGAAATAGCAAGACCTGCTGCATCATCACCTGCACGGTTGATTCTGTAACCAGATGATAATTTCTCAAGGTTCTTTCCAACTGCTGAGTTATTGTTTGTTAAATTTCTGTGTGCGTTTAACGCTGTGATATTGTGTTGAATTCTCATACTATATTTCCTCCTTGAAATAGATTGCAGGAATATCCTTTTCCTGCCGTTTTGGTTTTTGCGGAAGCTTTCTTGGATCTGTAAGTTCATGTTCCACATCTGCCGGCATTTGATCTGAAAACATATCACCCAAACCTTCAAAAACTTCTTTTCATGTATATTATCGTATGTTTTTTCAGGAACTTAAGAGTAAATTCTAAAATTTATAATATTTTTTTCATCCGCTCCCCCGCAGGTGTGTATCCGGCATCCAGGGCACGCTGATAATAGTCCAGCGCTTTCTGTTTCAAACCATTCACCTCGAACCATACCCCCAGGTTATAAGCTGCTTTGAAGGACCCGTTTCCGTACACTCCCTGGTGCTTTGGAACCTCTCCGATCTCAAGGCACCTGAGATAAGACCTCTCAATCTCAGGCAGCAGATGCACATACCGCTGCACATCCGAGAAAATCATCTGCGTATAAAATGTTCCGCAGGCAAAATGAAAATCCGCATAAGGATCCAGCTTCCTTTTCTCCTGGCCGATCAGCTTCAGCCCCTCTTCATACTTCTGAAGCCGCAATAGATTATATAGATATGCTATTACTCCCACCGTACGGTAACCCGTCCCTTTTTCCGGCACAAGACGGTAGAACTTTTCAAACCAGGGCTCTGCCTCATCATATCTCTTCATATTCCACAGAGTATATGCGATCTGATACAGTATGTAAGCGTCCTCCGGCGCATCCTCATGCTCCTCCTTCAGGATCTCGAGATTTCTTTCCCCCTTTCCGCCCTGCAGATATCCGTCATGCTCAAATACCAGCGGCACGGGCCTGATCGGCAGCGTCCCTGCCACCTGCTCATGAACCCTTCCTTCAAAATGACTCCCTGCCGGCAGCAGCCTGGTTATAAACGCATTGCTCTTTGACACCTCTCCTGTATCTGCGGCAAAGCTGTCAAGCCTGTGGACGGCACCCACTGCCCCGCCCGTCTCCAGAAACTCTTTTATCACTTCCCTGGTTCCGGAAATAAGGTACTCATCTGCATCCAGGACAAGATTCCAGTCACAGGCCGACTGTCCGAGAGCAAAATTCCGGGCAGCGGAAAAATCCCCGCACCATTCAAACTCCGAAACATGGGCCCCGAACTGCCTTGCAATTTCCACCGTTCGGTCTGTGGAACCGGTGTCTGTAATATAGATCTCATCCACAAGATCTTTTACACATTCCAGGCATTTACCCAGACATCTTTCTTCATTTTTCACGATCATCACCAACGCCAGTGTCTTCATTGCCGCCTCCTTTAAGTTTTTTCTGTATCATACTATAGATCCTGTTTAAATTCCATTGACCTTTTTTACAATTCCGTCTATAATTTTCTACATAAGTCAGTGACAAACTATCAAGGAGGAATATACATGAACCCATTAGCAGATGCAAAGGATGGAACGCTTTATAGTCTGGATTCAACCCTTTTAATGCCGATCCGTTACACCAGCGACTCCGCAAAAACAGCAGTATTTATTTTCCCCGAGGAACCGCCGGCGGACTTTCCACGGCAGGTATTTCTGATGCCTAACGGAGAAGAATATGATTACTCGACATGGCTCTACACACTATCCGGCGAAGTAACCACCTATGAAGAGGAACCAGAAGAGACAGAGTCTGACGACGGTACCAAAGAACCGATCACCTGGTATCTTATGAATGCCAGCACAAATGAAATGATCGACTCCCGCAATGACCTGAGGGTCTCCTTATCCTTTGATATTGATGCACAATTCAGCGCAAAGCCGACTTCAGCAACAATTACCGTCAAAGATATGAGTGCGGGAGGATTTATGTTTGCCTCAGAAGAAGACTGGGAAATAGGGACCACATTATCCTTCATATTTTCAGCCGGGAAGACACCTGCATACGTTGCTGCCATGATAAAGAAGATAAGACCTACGCGTTTTGAAAACCTGAAAGGGTACGGCTGCCAGTTCATCAATCTGACGCCGAGCGCGGAGGCAGCCGTCCGCAACTTTGTCTTCCAGGAAGAGGTTCTGCAAAGAAGGCGGCGCATCTATTAATCCTGACACATGCAGTCAGATATTAAGAGTCCGGGATGAATATGGCTGACCATATTCATCCCGGACTCTTATTGATTCATGTATCAGCTGAAAGGACCGGCCGCGCCGCAGCGCCTACGGAGTCTGCTCCTCCTCCGGCTCTTCCTCCTCTGATTCCCTTGGCTCCTGAGGAACAAATTTCAAAAAATATGCATAAATATCTACCACCACCTGGTACAGCTCCTCCGGGATCTCCGTCCCGAGCTTCATCTGCGTCAGCACTGTTGCCAGAGAATTGTCCTCGTACACCGGAACCCCGTTGTCATTGGCTATCTCTACGATCTTTTCTGCCATATACCCGAGCCCGGACGCAACGATCACAGGTGCGGCATTATTTTTTTCGTCATATCTGAGTGCTACCGCTTTTTTATTCAGCAAATCATCATATTGTGACATTTACAGCATTTCTCCTTTCAAAGATCTTCGGGAAAGCCGCCGATACAGGTATGGATTCTTTCCCCTTCTCGACTGCCAGGTATTCAAGCTCTACATCATTCTTTGACATAATCTCCGCGATCCCTTTCCTAATCTCCCCTTCATGCTGCGAAAGTGATTCCGGATAGCGGAGCATCATATCCATCTTTCCTTTTTCATAATACAGGATCATATCGAAAAATCCCACCTCTTTCATGTCGAACTTAAGCAGGATCTTCACGCCGCGCTCAGAAGAACCGGCATTGCCGGACTCCTCATCCGGATCCACCCACATCTCAGAAAATACAGGAACCCCGTTCAATATCAGCGGGAGCATCACATGCAGTACCGGCATATAGACGCTCTCATTAATCAGCATTCCGTTCATAATATTTAAAAAGGCCTCTCTGTTCTCAATTCCTGCCTCTCCCCTGACACCCGAGCGGATAATGCTCAGAAGCGAGTCCGCCCATTCTGCCTTCCCGGCTGCCCTGTCAAAATCAACATTCAACAGCATATCGCGGAACTCCTCGCCGTTCATCCCTGCAAACCGCTTCTGAAAGGCAGGGAAATCCATCAGCTTCTGGAACGCCTGCGCCACGCTGTCCACATTGCCGTTTTCATATCTTGAAGTGTTAAGAGTCAGCAGGCTGATCAGATCCCTGATCGCACCCAGATCCCTCGTCTCCGAAACATATCTTCCGAGGAACGGTATGATCTGCTCTTTTAAAAGCTGGGTATTGGCCCTGTTATTTTCCATGCTGTATTCCAAAAGCTTAGAGGACAAACTCTGCAGCGCCTCCCGGTCATTCCGGAACATGTAGCCCTCCATCTCCTTAAGCTGCCCTTTTATATTTTCCAGCAGATGCTTCCCGGAGGACATATCATTATATTTTTTAAGGAAATCAAGGATGCTTTGCTTTAACTCTACAGTCGAAGCCTCCCCCATAACCTGCCTGAGCATATCAAAAAGAGGGCCCTGGAGACGATTCGCCCCGCTCATCTGGCTCTTCAGGAAGTCCTTCAGCTTATCCGGAGACATAGACAGCATATTAAGGAGCGCCTCAATCTCTGCCGCCGTCCCTTTGCTCACCCCCGCCTCAACCAGATTGCCCATACCGCTGAACAGCATCTTGCTCATGATCTCGCGAAGCTTCGGAATATTCTGCAGGGTTTGTACAAAATTCCCAAAATTTGATTCATAATGAATCCCCTGGCGCACCCCCTGTTCCTGCCCGGCCTGTGATCTGCCGTCCGGCCTTACCACTTTATCAGGCACAATAGGGTTTTTCACACTGAGATCTTCCGCCTTCTGTGACGGCGTCTGCTTTGACAGTGTATTGTCATATCCCGTTACAGGAGTCGTTACTTTTAAAATATTTGACATTTTTTCACCTACTCTATATTTTTCTCTTATCTTATTCTACTATACTGTCGATATTAATACTATATAAACATTTAGATAAGGCGGTGCTAATATTATGGATAACATGCTTGAAATGTATCTTTATGAAACAAACACTCTGTTAGAACAGTTGGATGAACTTTTAATAGAAGCAGAAAAAAATGCGGATTTCACAACAAACGACGTTAATGAAATCTTCCGTATCATGCATACTATCAAGGGTTCCTCCGCTATGATGGAGTTCTCTACACTGATGGAAATTGCCCATCACATAGAAGACTTGTTCTTCTATATCCGGGAAAACGGATTAGATTCTATGAACGAATCCCACAAAAGTGATCTGTTCAATCTCATGTTCCAATCTACAGATGCCCTTCGTTCCGAAGTTGAAAAAATCGAAAATGATGAGCCTCTTAGTACAGATATCGGCCATGTTATAACAGATATTAATAGTTTTTTGGAAAAAATCAGCGGTACTCCGGCGGACAGCGGCAAGGGTTCCTCTAAAAAGGAAGCCTCCCCTGCAAAAGATGCATCCGCTGACGGAGCCTCCATCGAAGCACTCAATCAAAAGATTTCCGGCTGCCCGGAAAGCAGCATGCCATACTTTATCCGTATGCATTTCGACCAGGGATGCGGTATGGAGAGTCTGCGTGCTTTTATGGTTGTTACCGCCCTGAAGGACCGGGATCTGCATTTTGAATTTTACCCTGAAGATGTAGAGACCAACTCGGACACATCAGACATCATTATTGAAAATGGATTTTATGTTGGACTTTCCTCCAGTGAAGACGTGGACAAAGCGCTCCCCGCCATCCAGGAACAGAATAGTATAGAGACCTATGAAGTGATCGAGAACGCCCAGACGGCACAGGCTGAGAGTAAACCGGCAGAAGACAAGCCGGCGGATGCAGCAAAGCCGGCATCTGCCGAATCACCTGCTTCCACATCCGGCGCTGCCCCTGCCGCTGCCGGACACAATTCCCCGGTAAAGCAGAGTCTGATCAGCGTAAACCTTTCTAAACTTGACAACCTCGTGGCTCTTGTAGGGGAGATTGTTATTACGGAATCCATGGTTACCTCTTCTCCGGACCTGCAGAACTTAAAGCTCGATAATTTCCTGAAATCTGCCCGCCAGCTCAGGAAGCTTACGGATGACCTTCAGGATATCGCAATGTCACTTCGAATGGTGCCGGTATCCGGAACCTTCCAGAAGATGAACCGTATCGTCCGCGACATGAAGAAAAAGCTCAACAAAGATGTCCGCCTTACTATAATAGGAGAAAATACAGAAGTAGATAAAACAATCGTGGACAGCATCGGGGATCCGATCATGCACATTGTCCGCAATTCCATGGATCACGGAATCGAAGAAGACGTTAATGACCGTATTGCTGCAGGCAAAAATCCTCAGGCAGAGATTATCCTGTCCGCCGCACATACCGGAAGTGAAGTTATCATTTCTGTCAGTGACGACGGACGCGGCATGGATACGGAGGCAATTCTTGCCAAAGCTGAACGCAACGGCATCCTCACCAAGCCTGCCAGCGAATATACGAAAAAGGAAATCCTCGCTCTCCTGATGGTTCCGGGCTTCTCAACAAATGAAACTGTAACGGAATTTTCCGGCCGCGGTGTGGGAATGGACGTTGTGAAGAAGAATGTAGAATCCGTAGGAGGCACGATCTCCATTACAAGCGAATTCGGAAAAGGAAGCTGCACTACCCTCAAGATCCCGCTTACAATGGCTATCGTAGACGGAATGGAGGTTTCTGTCGGAAAATCTATGTTCACAATTCCGATCGCCAACATCCGCCAGTCCTTTAAAGCTAAGAGAGACGATGTAATCCTTGACGCAAGCGGCAATGAGATCATCAAATGCATGAACGAATTCTATCCAATTATTCGTGTGCATAATTTGTATAATATTGAAGCAAAAAGCACCAACATTGAAGACGGTGTCCTGATCTGGGTGGAAACGAACGACAAATCCTACTGCCTGTTCGTCGACGAACTACTCGGGGAACAGCAGGTTGTTGTTAAGCCGCTGCCTACATTCCTGAGCAACTTCAACATTAAAGATTACGGCATCAGCGGATGTACTATTCTGGGCGACGGTAATATCAGCATTATCCTGGATGTCCAGAATTTATACGGTGCAACACACCATCAATATTAAATCGTACAGAGAATCGGAGGAATAGAGATATGCCAGTAGCAACAAATGAAAATACAACACTCGAACAAAATGAAGATGCTTTAGAAAATGCTGTTTCTACAGAGCGCTTCCTTACATTTACATCGGATGGCCTGACCATTGGTGTAAGTACAAACTATGTAACAGAGATTATTACAAACCATGTAATCACCGTGCTGCCTCTTGTACCGGATTATGTCAAGGGAATCATTAATCTGAGAGGGCAGATTATTCCAATCATTGATATCCGTCTGCGTATGGGAAAACCGGAGATTGAATATACCAGCACAACCTGCATTATTGTGCTGAACATCAACTCTACCAATATCGGCATTGTCGTAGACGCGGTACAACAGGTTGTAGATATCGATCAGAGCAAGATCTCTGCTGTCCCGGTAGAGAATCAGCAGGAATTAATTAATGGAATGATCTCACATGGAGGGCGTTCCGTTATCCTGTTCTTAGACTGTGAACAGTTGATTCAGGCATACTAATCATAACGTCATAAAGGAGTTTTAAGAAATGCTAACGATTAACGAAAGTGATTTTCAGCGTCTGATCCAGTTCGTAAAAAAGAATTACGGAATTGACCTTTCCAAGAAAAAGCAGCTTATTATAGGAAGACTTTCCAATACAATTTTATCCCTGGGCTTCAATTCCTTCCAGGAATATGTAGATTATCTGATCAACAGTAAGAAACCCCAGGACCTGGAGCTTATGCTGAATAAGCTTACCACGAATTATACCTTTTTTATGCGCGAGGGGGCACATTTTGAGTTCTTTACCAAAACAATACTCCCTTATCTGGAATCCAAGAAGAAGAACAAGGTACTCAGCATCTGGAGCGCAGGCTGCTCCTCCGGAGAGGAGCCTTACACGATTTCCATGCTTCTGAAGGAATATTTCGGGGTAAAGGCATCTGCCTGGGATACGAGAGTCCTTGCAACCGACATTTCACAGAATGCATTAAAGGCGGCAAACGAAGCCGTTTATGACGAATCTTCGCTCCGGGAGCTTCCCGCCGGATGGAAATCCAAATATTTCCGCACAACCGGGGAACCCGGGGTATACACGGTTGCCCCGGAGATTAAATCAAATGTCATCTTCCGGACCTTTAACCTGATGAACCCTATTCAATTTAAGCTGAAGTTTGACGTTATATTCTGCCGAAATGTAATGATCTACTTTGACCAACAGACAAAGGACGCCCTGGTCAATCGTTTTTATCAGGCTTCCAATCCCGGAGCCTATCTTCTGATCGGGCATTCGGAAAGCCTGAATAAAGAGGCCACTCCTTATAAATATCTGAAACCCGCAACCTATCGAAAAGAGTAAGGTATCGGCCGCCTCCCCTGTCATTCGAGGCGGCTTTATCTTTCTATGCTGCAATAGAAAGCCTTAAGAAAGGATAATCAATATGTATCAGAAAAAAATTAAAGTTTTGGTTGTAGATGATTCTGCATTATTCCGCCAGATGATCATTTCACATCTGTCTGCACAGCCTAATATAGAGGTCGTCGGCTATGCGATCAATGCTTTTGATGCGAGGCAGAAGATCCCCCGGCTGCGTCCGGACGTTATCACCATGGATGTAGAAATGCCTGGAATGAACGGAATCGAATTCCTGAAACAGCTGCTCCCCACCAATCCGCTGCCGGTAATTCTCGTATCCTCGCTGAACCTCAGTGTATTTGACGCACTTTCTGCGGGCGCCGTTGATTTTGTCCGCAAACCGGATATGAGCCAGGCCAATTCAAAAGAATTGTTCTTCTCTGCCCTGGCCTCCAAGGTAAATACCGCCTCTGTAGCCAAGGTACGGGTCGGCAGGCAGACTCCTGCGGCGCCGGAGCAGTCCGCAGCCAACAAGCAGATGCCGTTCCCTCCACTCTCCCGGAATGTGCTGGATTCTACGATTATCGGGATCGGGGCATCTACCGGAGGCACGGAGGCAACCCTCGCCGTGTTAAAAGAACTTCCTGCGGATATTCCGGGCATCGTTATTACCCAGCATATGCCGGAAGGATTTACTACAATGTACGCCCAGCGCCTGAACCGGCTGTGTGCCATGGAGGTCAGGGAGGCGAAAAACGGAGATGCGATCCGCCCGGGGCTTGCTCTTCTCGCACCCGGCGGTCTTCAGATGGAAGTGGTTCGCTCCACATCCGGATATACGGTCCAGTGCAAGCAGGCCGAAAAGGTCAGCGGGCATGCCCCTTCTGTAGACGTCCTCTTCTCGTCAATTGCCAGAAATGTATCCGTCCGCAAAGTTGGAATCATTATGACCGGAATGGGACGCGACGGGGCAGACGGCCTGCTTCGGATGCGTCAGAAGGGCGCTTTTACGATCGGACAGGATAAAGAATCCTGCGTTGTATACGGCATGCCGATGGTTGCTTATAATATAGGAGCTGTATGTACACAGGCCTCCTGCAACAATATCTCCTCTGTTTTAATGAATCATTTAAAAAAATAGCGTTAACATTTCTGTTGTTGTGCCGATAAATATAATATAAACATTAATCGTTTATTTTTGCAACATACTAATACACGCTACACGAAAGGAAGCCCAGTATGAAAATAACTACAAATAATGTGCTAAAAAATTATACGGAGCTGCGCCCTCTTGCAAAAGAGAACCACGCGTCCGGCGCCTCAACAGACATTGGGCACAATTTTGATGCGGTTACGATACAGTCCGATCCAAGAAAACTTGAAGAGCATACTTTTGCAAAGGCTGTCCGTCAGGAAATTTCTTCTGATATCACAAGAACGGCTGCGGATGAAAAGCTAAAGGAGCTTAAGCGCCAGATCGCATCTAACACCTATCACGTCGACCCGCATGCTATTGCAGCCAGGATGCTTTTGATCGGGGAGGGTGCATAGGGATGAATGAGTACGCATCTTTTATTGAAACTATAAAAGAATTTATCCAGCTTTTTGAAGCTCTTGTCTCTGTGGAGCAGACAAAGCTGGATGCTGCTGTAAACAACAAAGTATCCTTTGTAGAAGAATGCATGAATAAGGAACAGGCGGCCGTTCTTAAGTTGAAAGGCCTGGAGCACAGGCGTGAGGATGCACAGAAAGCCCTGGGGCTCCAGGATCTTACTTTCCGCCAGATTCTTGAAAAAGTACCGGAGGATGTACGTTCGGAGTTAAGTCCTCTGTTTGACCGGCTTTCGGAGCTGGTTCAAAGCTTTCAGTCTGTGAGTGACAGTGCAAAGGATATTATTGAACTGAATCTTCACATGATTCAGGCTTCCATAGCTTCACAGGAAGCTGCACCGCACACCCCTTCCGAAAGCAAGAAGGATAACAAAGGCGGCACGGCTCATTTTACCAGTCGTTCAGTTTAATTGATTTTAGGAGGAATATACTATGATACGTTCTACATTTGGCGGATTCACAACTGCACAGCTTGCCATGGCTGCCAGCCAGCGCGCGCTGGACGTGACCGGACAGAATATCGCAAATATCAATACGGAAGGCTATACAAGGCAGCGCCTTGATATTGCCAGCCTGAACACCCGAAGCGGCAATGTATATAATGGCATGAGAGATATCCATGTCGGTTACGGTGTTGAGATGACAGGTGTCTCACAGCTCCGTGATCCATTTCTTGATGCACAGTACCGTTCTCAGATTGCAAAGCTGGGAACAACAGACGGCCAGGCGGCAGGGCTTGAAAAGCTTGCCGATATCTTCGATGAGACGACAACAGAAGGTGTTCGCAACGCCCTGATCCAGATTACAAGTTCGATCGACACCTACAATAATATGCAGGTAGGCAATCAGGAATTCG
>CANSCI010000012.1 GCA_947645355.1 uncultured Dorea sp.
ATTATGGGGTAAAAAACAGGTTCTGTCACTCCGGTAGTTTATTTTGCGCTTACAAAATAATAACAAAAAATCAGGATTATAGCCTTTCTTTCGCAATAGGGATTCTATTGTGATAAATACACTATAATCTTATGAAAAAAGAAGAGGATGGCGGAGAACAATGAACGTATTATTAATCGGTGATGACAACAGACTGGTGGATGCCATGATCAATAAGTTCAACAAGAGCAACCACCGAATCTATTGGCTTACAGGCCAGAAAGGGAAAAAATTTTCTCGGAAGCATGTATTTGAGACGTATCATTTTTCCTATACAGATAGTAGTGTCAAAGATATCATAGAAAGTGTACGGCCCGATATAGTGCTGTTTACAGGGGCTTACGATACAGGCTTTGACTGGAAGCATAACGGCCAGGAAGAAGCATTGCGTTATACCACAGCGGTGGTCAATATTCTGACAGCATATTCTATGCTGGGGGAAGGGAAATTTATCTATCTGTCTTCTCAGGAAGTGTTTGATGGTTCTTATGCAAATGATATTTCAGAGGCGGCGGCGGTAGCGGCGAAGGGATTTAAAGCCCCGGCGGTGTCGCAGGGCGAAGGGATCTGCAGTAATTACAGGGAGATTCAAGGGGTCAATACAGTTGTTCTGCGCCTGGATCATATTTATGGTATCCCGGAAAAAGGACAGACAGAGGGAGATCCATGCTTTGAAATGTGTCTGGAGGCATTAAGGACAGGTAAAATATCAGCAAGCAGCAGGAAGAGATTTTCCATGCTTTATCTGAACGATGCCGTAGAGTTGATTTATAAGGTGGCTGAAAAAGAGGAAGCAGAATATCCATGCTATCATATTTCTTCTATGGAGGAGATCGACGGGCTTTCGCTTGCCGAAATCGTGAGAGATAAGATGGGAGGAGAGATCGCGATTATTGACCGCTCGGTAGGGGAGAACCAGCGGGTGATATTGGATGGGCGAAGATATCAGGAGGAGTTCGGCCAGGATATTTTTACCCACTATGAAAAAGGAGTAGACCGGGTTGTTCAGTATATGAAGCAGTACAGCGATACGTTCCTTAAGACCGGAGATGCCGGAGGCAAATGGGGCGGTAAAACCTGGTATACTATTAAAAGAGTTTTCAAGAGCCTGGTTCCGTTTATTGAGAGCTTCATTTGCTTTATCTTGTTTTATTTGCTGAATCAGCAGACGGTCGGAAGTCAGTATTTTGATAAACTGGATTTCTATTTGCTGTATGTTTTACTGTTTGCGATCATACATGGGCAGCAGCAGGCAATCTTTTCCGCTTTGCTTTCCGTCGTGGGTTATTGCATGCAGCAGGCGCATGTCCACAGTGTGTACGAGGTACTGCTTGATTATAATACATATGTATGGATGGCACAGCTGTTTATCGTGGGAATGGCGGTAGGCTATATGAGGGATTATCTCCGTCATATACGGGAGGATAATGCAGAAGAAGTCCGCCGTCTTTATGAAAAGATAGAAGGCATTGCTGAAATTAATGACAGCAATGTCCGTATGAAACAGAATTTCGAGGCACAGCTTGTGAATCAGAAGGACAGCCTTGGGAAAATATATGAGATCACATCGCAGCTGGATCAGTATGGGCCGGAAGAAGTATTGTTCTATGCCGCCCAGATGCTTGGACGGCTGATGGACAGCCGGGATGTGGCAGTATACCTTGTGGTAAATGACGACTATGCAAGGCTGTACTCGGCAACCTCAGCAGATGCGCGGAGGCTGGGAAGTTCGATTCAATATACAGCTATGGATGAGATGTATGACGAATTGAGAGAAGGAAGGGTCTATATCAACAAGACTATGGCAGAGCATCTGCCGCTGATGGCCAGCGCAGTGTTTGCCGAGGATGAGATGCAGTTGATTTTAATGCTCTGGGGAATCCCGTGGCAGCGTATGACTTTGGCGGAAACGAATCGTCTGACCATTATAGGTACACTGATTCAGAATGCCCTGGTACGTGCAAGTCGTTACCTGGAAAGTCTCAGACAGCAGCGTTACGTGGAGGGGACAAATGTATTGAACGAAGAAGCATTTACAAAATTGGTATTTGCATTTTTAGAGGCAAGAAAGAAAGGGCTTACGGAATGTGCGCTGCTTGAGATCCAGGCCGGACGCCAGGGTTATGAGCATGCGGCAGATGTACTGAGTGCTAATATGAGATCGACAGATTATCTGGGCGTGTTGGAAAACGGAAAGCTGTATGCACTACTTTCTAATACAAATGAAGAGAATGTAGGAGGTGTTATAGAGCGTTTCCGCACTTCTGGATATGACAGTCTTGTAAAGGAGGCAGAGGTATGACACTGACAAGAGAAGAGAGCATTTTTCTGTGGGTGCTTGTTGTCAATCTGGTATTGGCAGTGATTTACCTGGTATATGGAATACTTTTTGCGGCGCCGGCCGCGGAGAAGGACGAGGAAAGGGAAAACGGTGCCTATAGCAGCAGAAGGACGTATCTGTTTCAATTTATTATATTAGTATTGTACCCGGTCGTCGGCTTTGTGTTTTTCTTTTTGGCGAAGCTGTTTTATAAAACAGTTTTTCGGTTCCGGGTAAATCTGGACGATGTTATTTTCAGCAAGGACCGTGTTGATACGCAGGTAAAGGCTGATGAAGAACAAGGGCGGAATATTATTCCGGTCGAGGAGGCGCTTATCTTAAATGATAAGAAAAGTCTTCGCACGGCGATGCTGAGTATTATCAAGGGCGAGGCTCAGGGCGCGTTGTCTTCGATTGCACTGGCGCTTGATTCGGGGGATTCTGAGACGGCTCATTATGCAGCATCGCTGCTGAGTGATAAGCTGAATGAATTTCGCATCAATGTGCGGAAGATGTATGCAGAGATCCTGGACGGGTCGGGGGAGCCAGGAAGTGAAGAGGCGCTGCTTGACTATATGAACAGCTTTTTGAAGCAGGAAGTCTTTACGCAGGTAGAGCAGAATGGGTATGTCAGGATGATGGCAGAGACCGCGGATATGATTTATGAGAATGATCCGTCCCGGCTTACGGCAGAACAGTATGAGGGCGTCTGCCTGCGGCTGATGGAAATCGAGGAATTTGAGGCTTCAGAAGGTTGGTGCCTGCGCCTTGCCCAACAGTATCCGGGGACTTTGTGCGCCTATACCTGCAGATTGAAATTATATTTTATGCTGAAAAACCGTGAGGCGTTTTTCCAGACGCTTCACACATTAAAAAAAGCAGATGTAGTTATTGACAGCGAAACTCTGGAGATGATCCGTATTTTCAGTTGAGGAGAGAAAGAAAATGATATCACGCAGGAATTATTTTACAATTACGGCGGTAATGGTTGTTGTGTTTTTCATGTTCCAGTTTACGAATGTCGTGCTGGAAGGCTGGAATGGTTATGAGGAGAATACTTATGCCCAGAACAGAGAAGGTCTGATCAGCCAGGGAAGCGCTTATGACGAGAGTCAGGTGAAAGCAGAGGGCAGCGCCGGAACTCACCGTGACAGGATCGTATATATTGGAAACCCGGACGGAGTCCTGGGAAAAGTTGTGCATAACTGGGTCAATTATACAAAACAGGAGTGGGAGGCCTTCCGCACGGTAGAGGAATATATAGATGACGGCGCTCTGCCGAAGATGTTTGTGCTGGATGCAGAGCATCTGAACTGGGAGGAAGAAGCCTCATGCGAACAGTTAAAAGAATATCTTAAGCAGGGAACAAATATTGTGTTCTGTAATCTTCCGGATGTATCTGTGATAAAGGAGAATCAAACGCTCAGACATCTTTTGGGAATTAAAGATGTACGGCAGGAGGAGACTGTCGTGGAGGGGATTCATTTATATGAAGGGTTCCTTCTGGGAGGAGAGATCGTTTACCGGACTGAGGATGAAGAGGAAAATAAGAAAAAGCAGGATATGGAGCTGAGTTTCCCGTGGTATTCCCTTTCTTCCAATGCCGAAGCATATATGTGCGGAGTTCCGGAGGAGGAGATGGATGCCAAAGATTATCCGCCGGTCATCTGGAAGAAGGAGTTTGGCGGCACACAGGTTTTTGTTGTGAACGGTGATTATATGAACGATGCGGCAGGACTGGGCCTGTTGTCAGCAATGTCGGCAGAAATGAAGGATTATGATTTGTATCCGGTGGTCAATGCACAGAATATGGTACTTATGAATTGCCCGGCGATGGCGTCAGAGAACGAAAAAGAGATAGAAGAGCGTTACGGGCAGTCGATGACGGAGTTGTTCCGGAACGTAATATGGCCGTCGGTGGTGTCTGTTTACCGCAGAAGCATGTTGGGGCTTTCGTGTATGGTTGCGCCGCAATATGATTATGAGGATGATAATTTTCCCAGTCAATCAGAGTTTGAATTTTATATGAAGCGTTTAAAGGAGCAGAGTGCCGAGGCAGGATTATCAGGGGAAAGTGTGTCGGATACACCCATCCGTCAGAAGTTAGATGAGGATGAGCGGTTTGTGAAAAAAATACTCCCTGATTATAAATTCTCTTCCTTCTATGCGGGAAAACTGACGGAGTTGGAGCTGGATTCTGTATTGCAGGAAGATATGCTGGAAACAGTAAGAACCGTTGTGAAAGATTATGAAGGTGACAGTGAGGTTATAGGATACCAGTCAGAGTATATTACGGACCAGAGCATTCTCTCTGACGGCGTTGAATATACATACCGTGAAGATTTTCGGATGCGGAGTGTGCAGACAGCCTTAGGGTATGCCAATGTGGGGATGGATATAGGCAGCGCTGTTTATCCGGACGATGACCAAGGTGACGCAGATCAGATGATCTCTGATTTTAGCTGGAATGTAAGAACCTACTGGGAGAATTTTAATGGGTTCTCCGGGACAACATTGTCTGAGTCTGATCAGAGGATCCGGAACTTCCTGGCACTTGATTATGAGGAACACCGGGAGGGCAATGTCATCCGGCTGGATTATACCGGCGCACAAACTCCGGCCTGGTTTATCCTGAGGACAAACGAGGAAAGGATCCGCCGGGTCGAGGGCGGTGAATGGAAGCTGTTGGAGGAAGGCGTCTATCTGATTGAGACAGATAGTACACATGTGACGATTGAGCTTTAAATAAATGAGGGAGAAGGAATAAGATGAGAATTTGTATAGTAGCGGAAGGGTGCTACCCATATGTAGTGGGTGGTGTGTCTGAATGGATACATGGCCTGATACACTCTTATCCGGAACAGGAATTTATTATACTTGCGATTGTGGCGGACCGTTCATTGCGGGGCAAATATGTATACGAACTGCCGGAAAACGTGTCGGAGGTGCATGAAGTATATCTGAATGACTCTGACTGGGGCAGCAGGAAGGGCAGAAAAAGAATCCGCATGAATAAGAAACAGTACCAGGCTCTGGTGAGCCTGATGCTTGGGCAGAAGGTAGAGTGGGAACTGCTTCTTGATTATTTCCGGACAACGAAAGCTTCTCTGAATGATGTACTGATGGGCGAAGATTTTCTGAACGCGGTTACGGAGTATTATCGTCTGCAGTACAGCCAGATCGTATTTGTTGATTTTCTGTGGATGATACGATCCATTTATCTGCCGCTGTTCACTGCCTTAAAAATGGAACTTCCGAAGGCAGATGTGTATCATTGCACGGCAACCGGATATGCAGGTGTGTTAGGAAGTATGGCGAAATATGTCCACGGCGGGCGTCTGCTGATATCGGAGCATGGCGTATATACGCGTGAACGTGAAGAAGAACTGATTAAGGCAAAATGGGTGAAAGGTATCTATAAAAATATATGGATCGATCAGTTTAAGAAAATGTCTACTCTTGCTTATGACAGGGCAGACATGGTTGTCGGTCTGTATAACCATGCAAAGGAACTTCAGATAGAATTGGGCTGTCCGGCCGAGAAGCACAGGATCGTACCGAACGGGATCCGGGTGGAGGAGTTTCAGAATCTGCCGGGGAAAAGGGAGGAAGATGAGGACAAGATCAATATTGGTTCTGTACTTCGCGTGGCCCCGATCAAGGATATTATGACTTTAGTGCAGGCGTTTGGTTTTGCAAAAGAGAGGGATCCAAGGCTGAAGCTCTGGATCATGGGAACCTGGGAGGAAGAAGAATACGCAAGGAATTGTTTTGAATTAGTGCGCACTATGGGAATCCAGGATGTAGAATTTACCGGCCGGGTGGATGTCAGGGAATATTACGGCAGGATGGATATGACCATTCTGACCAGTATCAGTGAAGGACAGCCGCTTACCATTCTGGAAAGCTTTGCAGCACATAAGCCTGTAATTGCTACAGATGTGGGAAATTGCCGCGGGTTGATTCTCGGGGAGAACGACGACTATGGCGCGGCAGGTATTGTTGCACGTATTATGCATGTGGGAGAAATCGCCGAAGCAATGCTCATGCTGGCGCAGGATGAATCATTGCGCAGTCAGATGGGCGAGAATGGTTATCGAAGAGTTGTGGAGAGATACCAGTTTGCACATATGCAGGAGGCTTACCGTGAAATCTATCAAAAATTTGCAGAGGAGCTGCAGATCGTATCAGATGGAGAGGAAAGTGAGGGAAATGAATTATGGCAGGCGTAGGTGTTAAGTTAAACCGTTTCTTTGAGAAGAAGTCCATTGCCGCGGATGTTGTCGGAATTACCTATAGCGTTATTATCACAATTGCGCCGATACTCATGGTTGTTGCAGGTATTCTGTTGATGGGGAGTATGCTGCAGATCGGGCAGGCGTCTTATCTGGACAGGGAACTTTTTTCCTGTACGATGATGTATATTCTGATTTTTGCGCTTTTAGTGGTCTCTCCATTCAGTGCTGTGTTTTCCAGATATATGCAGGATATTATGTATGAAGAGAAGTTCGAGGATATCCTTCCGTGCTATTATCTGGGAGCGGCTATGGCAGTAGCGTTAGGTTCTCTTTTAGGAGTTCCGTTCTGTCTGTGGGAGCATTTTGTGGGCGGAGTAGATGTATTTTATGTGTTTATCAGCTTCTGTGCCTTTATATCTATGGTATTGGTATTTTATTCTGTAACTTACCTTTCCTGCTGCAAGGACTATGAAAAGATCTCGCTTTTCTTTTTCATCGGAATGACGGCGGCCTTTGGAACTGCATGGGTGCTGCGTCATTGGTGCCATTGGGAAATTACTGAGAGCATGCTGTTTGCGTTGATGGTGTGTTTCCTGCTTATCGCGGTGCTGCATTACACAGCGATAAGGAGCTATTTCAGTGAGAACAGCAACAATTATGGGCCGATACTGGGATATTTTAAAAAATGGCGGTTTTTGATAGGAACAAACTTTTTATATGTTCTGGGTCTTTATGTCCATAATTTTGTATTCTGGATGGGTGACGGACGCAGAGTGGTCGCGGACACCTTCCTATTCAACCAGTCCTATGACATGGCAACCTGTCTGGCAGCAGTGTTTACCAATGTGTCTGCGACGGTTATCTTTGTTACGCATATGGAAATGCATTTCCGTGAAAAATACAAGCTTTATTCCGAGGCGGTGACCGGCGGGAAAAAAGTGGATATTGAGAATGCCAAGAGTCAGATGTTCTGGCAGCTTGGGAATGAATTAATGAATCTGGCCCGTGTACAGTTTATTATATCTGTAGTAGCTTATTTGCTGTGTATCGTGGTGGCTCCCCAGTATGGATTCGGGGGGGATGTTATGCGTATATATCCATGTCTGGCGGCGGGATATTTTATTGTGTTTATTATGTATGCAGCATTGCTGTTTTTGTATTATTTCAACGATGTACCGGGGACGATTGTTACGGTGCTGAGCTTTTTTACCGTCACCCTTGTGGGAAGCATCATTGCCGCGCGCCTGCCGGAGATCTGGCAGGGAATGGGACTTGTGGCGGGAGCTCTTGCAGGATGGACGGCAGCGTATGTGAGACTGCGCTGGGTAGAAAAGAATCTGGATGTGCACATTTTCTGCCGCGGTACGATTGTAAAACAGGAAAGAGGGCAGATGCCTTTTAGTTTGGTTTATAAAAAAACAGATGAGAATGGAGAAGGGGAAAACGGATAGATATGGTATGCGTAATGCAGGTATCCGCCGTTATAATAATATTGTCCGCCGTCTGGTTTCGTGCTTTAGGAAAGATGACAGCAAACCTTACCGCCTTTTGGGGGACAGCGGGCGTACTGATGGCCGTGCTGAGTATAGTCGTTCGGCGCTCCTTACGGATCGCAGCACTGGATGCCGGAGAAAAGAAGGCCTTATGCTTTTTTATAATTATGATATCTGCCGGGGGATTTATTGCCAGTCTTTGTTTTTCAGACCGGGTGATGAAAAAACAGGAACTGGCGATCCGGCGCACCCTGTCATTGCAGGAAAATGATCAAATATCAGCCAGGTTGGATGAAATGAATGAAAAAGATTCTATTTGTAATTAACACGATGGGTCAAGCCGGTGCAGAGACGGCCTTTCTGGAATTGCTGAAAAAAATAGACAGATCTGAATATGAGGTTTTTCTTTATGTACTTATGGGGCAGGGCGAGATGTGCAATAAACTGCCGGAGTATGTGCATGTGCTGAACCGCTCTCTCAGCAGCCTGCCGGTCTTAACAGACAAGGGCAGGTTGAGGATGGCGCTGACAGTTTTCCGTGCATTTTGGATGCATGGAGCATGGTGCGGGAAATTGTGCAGTATCATTCAGAATCTTGTAAGTATGATAAAAGGGAAAAGAGTCCAGTTCAGTAAATTGTTCTGGCGGGTACTTTCGGACGGGGCAGACCGTTTCGAGACAACGTTTGACCTGGCAATTGCATGGCTGGAGGGAGGATCGGCCTATTATGTGG
Organism: uncultured Dorea sp.; assembly: GCA_947645355.1. GTDB lineage: Bacteria > Bacillota > Clostridia > Lachnospirales > Lachnospiraceae > Dorea_D. Next base: position 8,824 of record CANSCI010000012.1, read on the forward strand.
CAGATCATGTAAAGGCAGGAAAAAAAGCTGCCTTTCTTCATATAGATTATAAAAACGCAGGCTATACAAGAAAAATGGATCGGGCCTGCTGGCGGCAGTATGATCGGATTTTTGCAGTTTCAAAAGAGGTAAAGGAGCACTTTCAGTCATTTTATCCGGAATATGCAGAAAAGGTTTGTGTTTTTGATAATTATATAAACCAGGAAGTCATTCGTGCCCGTGCCGGGGAACCAGGAGGGTTTTCGGATGATTTTGACGGGATAAGATTACTGACGGTAGGAAGGCTGACCTATCAGAAGGCTTATGATATTGCGGTTGAGGCGATGTGCATTTTAAAAGAAGCAGGGCACAATGTGAGGTGGTATGTCCTTGGAGAGGGTGAACAGAGAAGGTATCTGGAGAAAAGGATTGCCGTGTGCGGCCTGAGGGAAGATTTCCTGCTCTTAGGTGCTGTTGAAAATCCATATCCTTATTACAGTCAGGCAGATATCTATGTGCATGCCACACGGTTTGAGGGGAAAAGTATTGCGCTCCAGGAGGCGCAGACGTTAGGGTGCGCAATTGTAGCATCTGACTGCACCGGCAACAGGGAGTTGATCGAGGACGGGAAGGACGGAATGCTGTGTGCACTTGTCCCCGGGCAGGTCGCCGCCCAGGTCGCAGGGCTTTTGGAGGATGAAACGAAACGCAGAGAGCTTGGACAGAAGGCAAAGGCCAGAAAAATACCTCAGGGCCAGGAACAGCTCTTATCGTTTTTGCTCAAAGAGAATGATGATGGGTAAACAGAAAGAATTGCTGGTGATTATACCGGCGTATAATGAAGAAGAAAATATACCAGGAGTATTGCAGCAGCTTAAGCAGCAGCGAATCAATGATTTTGCGGATATTCTTGTGATAGATGATGCCTCTCGGGACGCTACCGGGGATATTGCGAAAAAAGAGCCGTGCATCCTGGTCAGAAATATATGCAGGCTGGGATATGGAAATGCCCTTAGGCTTGGTTATCAGTATGCAAAGCGCGAGGGCTATCGGTATGTCATTCAGATGGATGCGGACGGTCAGCATGATGTATGTAATATTCCTGTCATTTACCGCCGGCTGCTGGAAAAAGATATGCAGGGGAGATGCCCGGATCTTGTGCTGGCTTCCAGATTTATGGAGGGAAGTTCAGAGTTCCCGGTGGGCATCTTAAAGAAAATTGCTTATGGGTGGTTCCGTTTTCTGGTTCGTGTAATATCGGGGGAAAAAATCGCAGATCCCACTACAGGGCTGCAGGGGCTTGGGCGAAAAGCATTTTGTTATTATTCTGATCCCGGGCATTTTGACGACAGATATCCAGATGCAAATATGATTATCCAGATGCTGCTGTTAAAGTTTCAGGTGGCACAGATTCCGGCAGTCATGCATGCGAGGGCCTCAGGGCAGAGTATGCATAAGGGGCTTTCTGCCTTTTGGTATATGTGCCGTATGTTTTTTGACATTCCGGCCATCGTTTTCCGGATAAAAGTATTGAAAATAGATACTAAGGCAGGTTTGAAGGATGTGGATCAGACGGAAGTATAAGATGCGTTTCCGAAAGGCGGAGTTTCGGGAGAGCAGCAGAGAATTAGAGAATCCGGGCTGCGGGTGGTATCATGTGTATCCTTTCACACTCCGGATTCCGACAGAACTTTGTCTTGAAGAGACGGCAGTCTGTATCTCTGATATCAGCAAAAAAGAAGAACTGGCGCTGGTGCGGATTGATATCGGCGCCTTTCGGTCTTGTGAAATACCCAGGGAGGCGCTGGAAGATGTCTCTCGCATTTTTGATCTGTTCCGTGCCTGTAGGAAGCAGATGATCGTACGGTTTGCTTATGATTCTGAAGGAAAAGGAATGGAGAGGGAACCGCAGGATATTCTTCTGGTAAAAAAGCATATAGAGCAATTAGGAGAGATCGTCCGCAGGTTTTCCTCAGACATTCTTGTGCTGCAGGGGATCTTTGTGGGGAACTGGGGTGAGATGCATCATTCGAAATTCCTTACAGATTCATATATGTCGGAATTGATCCGCAGCTTGTATCATGCCGTAGGAGACAGCTGTTATCTTGCAGTCCGCACACCGGAGCAATGGAGGAGGATCACAGATTCTTTGGGAGGCGAAAGGGGTCTGAGGAAAAGGATCGGACTGTTTAATGACGGTATGTTTGGTTCCTCCACGGATCTTGGAACTTATCAGGAGGGGGTCAGGCAGGAGGAACTTGCATGGCAGGAGCGTTATGCATCTATGGCCCCGAACGGCGGGGAGGCACTGGCCGCAGAGACACCGACAGGATATCGCCGTGCGGCTGAGGAGATGCGGCAGATGCATCTGTGCTATCTAAACAGCAGTTATCATCCCGGGCAATTAGATTATTGGAAAAAAGAATGTGTCAGTCAGCCGGGATGCTGGAATGGGCTGAGCGGCTATGAATATATCGGCCGTCATCTGGGCAGCCGTTTTATGGTTTCCGATGCAGGGATGAGGGGGAATCAACTGGAAATTATCATTGAAAATTGCGGATTTTCCGGGTTCTATGAGGAGGCAGAGTGCTTTTTGGAGATTGCGGGAGAGGCCGGCAGGATCTGCTGCAGGCAGATTGATACAAAGGTATCTGAATGGGGAAACAGCAAAAAAATAGGACTGCAGATCCCTTTGCCGGAGGAGGAGAGAGCGTCAGGGAACGTTTTTTTGCGGATGCAGAGGAAAAGAGACGGAAGACCTGTGCGGTTTGCCAACCAGGATGCCGGCGACAGGGTGCTGCTTGGGAGTTTTGAGCGTAGATAGAATACAGACAGAAAGGAGGATGCTGTATGGAATCATGGTATTGGATCGCGGAATATGGAAAAGTATTCTGCGGGTATTTGTTTTTCATGTTCCTTTGGCCGGCTGTTGTATTCGGGAGTCATTTAAGGGGAAAGGAAACAGCCTACCGATTTGGTTTTTCTGTTACTGTGCAGGTTGTGATTGCCAATACAGCAGTCCTAATGCTGGGGTTATTCCATATCCTTTCGCCGCAGGTACTGGCGGTTCTGTTTTACGGCGTGTTTTTTCTTACTCTTTTGAAAAAAATAATCCGCCGTTCCGGTGCGTTCCAGGTAAAGGAAGGATGGCGGAGATTTCGCATGCATGTGGGGGAATACGGCCTTCTTATCCTTCTTTTGATGTTCGGGATGTTCTATTTTTCCTACGGTGCATTTCAGGTGCATTGTTATGGAGCCGGAGATTTATACGCGCACCATGAGTGGATCTACGGGCTTCAGGAAGGGAAGATTTTTTCAGACGGAGTCTATCCGGAGGCAATGCACTGTTTTATTTATTGTCTGGATGCACTGTTTGGGGTGCGAGTGTACAGCAGCCTGATGTTTTTGCAGGGAATCCATGTGGTTGTTCTTCTGATTGCGGTGTATCTGCTGCTGCGGGAGGTTTTTCACTGGCGTTATACACCGCTTTTGGCGTTGACGTTATTTCTGACTCTGGGAGTGACAAATGCAGACCAGATCTACAGTATGTTCCGGCTGCAGATTACGCTTCCGCTGGAATTCGGACTGTATACGCAGTTTTTATGTACGTTATTCCTGATACGGTATTTAAAAAGTACACACCGGGTTGAGAGAAAGGGAAAGAAATCACGCTATTATTGGGACGAAAATCTTTTCTTGTTTCTAATGTCGCTGGCGGCGTCTGTTTCTATACATTTTTATACGACGATGATGGCATTTGTCCTGTGCGGCTCCTTTACTGTGTTTCTAATTAAAGGGCTGTTTGTGAAAGAGCGTTTGGTTCCGGTGGCAGCGGCTGTGCTGTGTGCATGCGTCATAGCGGTATTTCCCATGGCAGGGGCGCTTGCATCAGGCATTCCCTTTAACTATTCCATAAACTGGGCAGTCAAAGCTATGGACGGGGAGGAAACCAGGGAACTGGAGGAAGAGAGATCTGATGCCCAGATTACGGGAAAAGATCAGTCAATAGAGAAAGAAAAAATACAGCTTTCAACATTTGAAAAACTGAAAGGAATATATGGGAAAGGGTATGCGGCGCTTTACGGGCAGGCCGGAGCAGCGGCCATTCTTCTTCTGACCGCAGCGGTAATTGTGTTGTGCCTGGTTTCCAGAAAGAAATCGCCTGACTGGCTGGGAAAGATCTGCAGTGGATATCCGCCGCTGGTTCTGGCGTCATTTTTATTTGTACTGCTCTATGCGGCGCCCCGGATCGGACTTCCGGATCTTATATCAGACTCTCGTTTCTGCTCCACCGGTCATCTGTTGATGACGGCTCTTATGGTGCTGCCAGCAGACGCCGCATATTCCATTTTACTTCGGTTTTGCAGGGATCGTCTTCTTCAGTTGTTGTCCATAGTTTCTGCTGCAGGGATCTATGGGCTGACAATAGTGACCGGTCAGTTCCACGGATACTTATTTTTTGAATTGTCACGGTATGATTCTGCGGTTGAGGTGACAAACTCAATTATAGAGCAATTCCCGGAGAAGAGTTATGTGATTGTGTCCCCGACGGATGAACTTTATCCAGTAGTTGAACATGGCTGGCATGAGGAACTGCTTGCATTTGTGCAGAACGTAAATACACAGGAGTATAGGATCACATCGGAGCATACGTTTATTTTTGTTGAGAAGAAGCCACTGCAGTATGCCCAGGCTTACTTTTTCGACGGCCCCGGATGGCTGGCCCAGGTAAAATATAAAGACATATACTGGGGGAAATATTCAAAAAAATACCCGGATAAAGGAGCTTCACAGGCGCCGGATATCAATGCCTCGGAAATATCGGCAGAGGATGCCAGGAAGGATCTGATCGAATACAGCAACCCGTGGTACACGTACACCAGGCTTCCGGCCCGCACGATTCTCGAGGCAAAGGCTTATGAATGGTGCCGGAAGTTTGCAGAGCTTCACCCGGAGGAAATGAAAATATATTATGAGGATAATGATTTTATATGCTATTATCTCAGGCAGGACAGAGATTCGCAATTGAATCTGGGGATAGGGTGAAATGAAAGATAAGCGCAGGACAAAATTCATATTTTTTATATGCTGTCTGATGGTTTTATTATTGGTGACGGCAGTATTCTTTTTTTGGATCAGAGGATGGGAACGAAAGGTAAATATAGAAAATGCGGCCTTTACGGAATCTTCGCGGGAACTTCAGAATCCCAACAGGGGCTTTTATCATCTGTACAGTTTTCTGATCACGGATGAAGAGCAGGATTATTCGCGAATGGTTTCGGAGTTATATCAGCATGATACGGATACTAAGCTGACTCTGGTTCAGATCTGCCTGAAGTCTTATCGGCAGGGTGCCATTACCAGGGAGGGGCTTGCCAATATCGAAGCGTTGTTTGACGCGCTGGGTGCTCTGGATAAGCAGCTGATCGTACGGTTTACGTACGACGGAGAGGGGCAGAATGAGCAGTATGAGCCGGAAAGTCTTGATATCATTCTGATGCATATGGATCAGCTTTCCTATATTCTGCGGGAGTACAGCAGAGAGATTTTCAGTCTGCAGGGACTCTTTATCGGGAACTGGGGAGAGATGAACGGGACGCAGTATGATTCTGACGAAGATCTGCGGAGCCTGGCAGGAAAGCTTGGCAGTGTGACAGATCCGGCGGCCTATCTGGCTGTCCGCATGCCGTCGCAGTGGAGAACCATCATGCAGTCACGGTCCTGGCAGACGGAAGATGGGGCTTTGAATTCTCTGGACGGTCGGCTTGGGCTTTTCAATGACGGGATGCTGGGGAATGAGAGTGATTATGGGACGTACGAGACAGAAGAAGACAAAGATGCGGATACGGTACGTTTTCCGCGTATGGAGAGAGAAGAAGAACTGGAATTTCAAGATGGATTGTGCAGGGAGGTTCCAAATGGGGGAGAGGTTATTAATAACAATCGTTATAATGACTTTCGTAATGCTGTAAAGGATTTTAATGTGATGCATGTGACATACCTGAATCAGGCATATGACCAGGAGGTAATGGATAAATGGGCGCAGACAGTTATAACAAAAGACGGCTGTTTTAATGGGATGGACGGGCTGAGCTATATAGAGAGACATCTGGGATACCGCCTGGTGCTTGTGGATTCTAATCTTTGCTACCAGAGCGAGGGGGATATTCTGACTGCCGGGGTTACCTTAAAGAATGTGGGGTTCGCCCCTATTTATAAAGATACAAAGATCAGGATGATTCTGTATAATGAAAAAAATGATCAGGTTCTTTTCTATCCGATTCATCAGGATCTGCATGCATTGGCCGGGGGAACGGAAGCGGAGGAGACATTAGTTCTTTCTGCGGATATTCCTTTTGGCGACCTTACGGAAAAGGAATATGCTGTATATTTTTCTATTGTGGATGAAGATACCGGGGAGTTGATCTTATTGGCGAACGAGGAAGATGAGGAGCAGTATGGATATCGGATCGGAACGGTCAGCCAGGAATAGCGGGTCGAAAATCAGGATTGCATTTTTTATCGGGAATATGAGTCATTCCGGCGGGACAGAACGGGTGCTGTCTGTCATCGCGAATGAGTTGTCAGGAAGAGGCTATGGAGTTTCCGTCATTAGTCTCTGGGGAGAAAGCCCTTCTTTTTTTCCGCTGCAGAAGGGGATACATGTGTATTGGGCGGAGCAGGGACGGCATAGAAAGGGAATCCTGGGAAATCTTAGTTATCTGACGGCTGTTTTGAGGCATGAGAGGCCGGAGGCTCTGATTGATGTTGATATGATCCTGGGATGCTATACTTTTTTTCTGAAACATAAGCTGCGGGATCTGCGCTGGATTTCCTGGGAGCATTTTAACTATTATTATCATTTCCGGAAAAACCGTCTCCTGCGGAAAGTGATTCGAAGGATCGCAGGAAGATGTGCAGACCAGCTTGTTGTCCTGACGGAAGAGGATAAAGGGTACTATCAGGAGAATATGAGGCTTTCCTGCGGGATCTCAAGGATCTATAATCCACTGCCCTATAAGATGGAGATTTACAAGAAGGAGGAACTGCCGGTTATATTTGCGGCGGGAAGGCTTACCAGAGCCAAGGGGTTTGACCTGCTGATTCGAAGCTGGAGCCTTCTGGAAAAAAGATATCCACAGTGGAAGGTGGTTCTGGCCGGCGGCGGAGAAGAAGAAAAAAGGCTGAAACGGCAGGCCGGTAAAGCCGGGCTTCAGAGATTTTATTTTGCAGGGGCTGTGGCGGACATAGAGAGATATTATGAGAAATCGGCTTTTTTCGTGCTTCCGTCAAGGGATGAGGGGTTTGGGATGGTATTGGTGGAGGCAATGCATTTCTGTCTCCCTGTTGTAGCTTATAAATGTAAAGCAGGGCCGGCAGAGATCGTGGATGACGGTGAGACAGGTTTTTTGGCAGAGCCGGAAGATGTGACGGCCTTTGCAGAAAAGATGCGGGTCCTGATAGAGAATGAGGAAATGCGCAGGGCAATGGGGGAAAAGGCAAAGCAGTCCGTGAAACGGTTCGACCGGAAACGGATCGCAGATGAATGGGAGTCCTTATTATGTGAAAGGGTGAAGTAATATGGCAGAGTTAATTTCGATAATTGTCCCGGTTTATAATTCGGCGTCGTATATCCTGCAATGTGTGGAGTCTGTCCGGGCACAGACCTGTACGCAGTGGGAACTGCTTTTAATTGACGACGGGTCGCAGGACGCAGCAGGAAAAATATGCAGCCGGCTGTGCGGGGAGGATCCCAGGATCCGTCTCCTTCGCCGGGAGCATAAAGGGGTATCTGCCGCAAGGAACGCTGGAATCCAGGAAGCAAAAGGCAAATATCTGTTTTTTCTTGACAGTGATGATGGGATGCACCCTGCCTTGACGGAGACTTTGTACCGGCTGATGGAGGAGAGCGGGGCGGCCGTGGCGGCAGCAGCCTGCCGCCCGATAGGAGAGGGGGAGTTCCCGGAGTCCTCTGACCGCGGGGAGTATGAAGATAATATAAAAGATAATATTTATTATAAGAATCATGAGGCACTCCATGCATTTATTTGGAATACTTCTGCAGTGTCATTGAAAAGTATAGGGGGGAAAATGATCCGCCGCGATGCAGTGGGAGCGGTAAGATTCGACGAAAGACTTTCGAACGGTGAAGATACATTATTTATTTATCAGCTGCTGCTGAAAGGCGCGGATGTGGTTGTTCTGCCCAATGACTGGTATTTTTACCGAAAGCATGAAAAAAGTGTGAGCAATGGGTATTCGGTTCTGTCTATTCAAAGCAGATACAGAGTTTGGCAGTATATTCGCAAATATGAACTGAAACATAACAGACTGACTAATGCCGTCCAATGTGAAAATATTATACTCAACCGGATCGTAGAATGGTATACGGAAGGCAGAAGAAAGGGGAACCGCAGTATTACAGAATATGCGGTGCGTCTGGCAAAGGCAGAGAGAAATCTGCCTGTTTTTTCCAGGATAGACTGGTGCGGCAGGCTGAGGATCTGGCTGATATTGAATTGCAGGCCGTTGTACTGGCTGCTTCATGTCCTCTGGTGCAGGGTAGTTCTGCGGGCCTTTGCAGTGAAACGGAAGCTGTCTGAGAGATCTGAAAAGGATATAAAAGAGGAGCAGGAAGAGAGCAGGACAGGGATCCTGACCTTTCATTGTGCAGATAATTATGGGGCAATGCTGCAGGCATACGGCCTGAAAAGCTACTTATGTAAGAACGGGATAAAGGCAGAGATTGTCCGCTATGAGCCCTTTTTTATGACGGGGAGACACTGGTGGATTCCTTATTTTCCATCGAAACATATTTTAGGACGTATATGGTATACCGGAGACGGATGGGTACGGAATTTGAGGATCGGGAAGGATTTCCCTGCACGCAGAAGGAACATGAGTTTATTCCGGAATACGTTCCTTGTAGAGAAGAGACAGAGAAAACTATACTTTTTACATCAATTCAAAAGGCTTCCTTATTCCTGTTATATTGCAGGCAGTGACCAGATCTGGAATCCGGGCATTACCTGCGGGCTTAGAAAGGCGTATTTCGGGGCGTTTAAGAACCGGAACAAGAAACAAGTAGTCGCGTATGCGGCCAGTCTTGGAGGCGGGGATTTGCCTTCGGAATATAGCAGAGAATTCTCTGAATTGCTAAAATCAGTAGATGTGGTATCTGTCAGGGAAGGGCAGGCTGTTCCGTATGTGCAAAGCCTGTATGACGGGCCGGTCTCAGTGGTTTTAGATCCGGTGCTGCTGCTTGATAAGAAAGAATGGCAAAGGATAGAGAAGAGGCCGGACAGAGAAGGATATATCCTTGTCTATCTCACGGAAAAAAGTGATGCGCTGATTGCCTATGTCAAGGAACTGTCAAAGGAAAAGGGACTTTCGATCATAGAATTAAGAAGCAACGCAGGCATGACGGACAAAGATTTCGTGATCGATTATACCGCCGGCCCGGCGGAGTTCCTGGGATATATTCATCAGGCAGATTATGTGGTGACCAATTCCTTCCATGGTACGGTCTTCAGTATTATTTATGAGAAGACTTTTACGGTGTTTCCGCATAACAGGCTGGGGGCAAGGATCACGAATATCCTGCAGGTTCACGGACTTGAGCACAGATTATATGGGACGGACAGCTGGTCAGGCACAGACGCGGCTATTGACTGGGAAGATGTAAGAAAGCGTACAAAAGAAAATGTGAAGGTATCAGAAGAATTCTTATTGAATCATGTGGGAAAATAATGTGCAGATAAAAAAGAGAAACGGGTAAGGGGAGATAGCATGAAACAGTTCCTTAGAAAAGAATTATGCTGTGGGTGCGGTGCATGTGCGGAGGCCTGTCACACGGGAGCGATTCGTATGGTTCCGGATCAGGAGGGCTTCCGATATCCCCGGATGGACCAGACCCGGTGCACAGATTGCGGGCGGTGTAAAGCAGTGTGTCCGATGCAGGATCAACCTGCCGCGGACAGGGAACGGTCCTATTATGGGGTTCAGGTGAAAAATGAGGCAGTCCGGGTTTCCAGCACATCGGGAGGAGTTTTTTCTGTGTTGGCGGAATATGTACTCCGGCTTAAGGGGGTCGTATACGGGGCAGGGTACGGCCGGAATATGGAGGTTAAGCACCGAAGAGTGACCGAACCAGCGCAGCTTTTTTGGGTGAAAGGGACAAAGTATGTCCAGAGCAATATGGAGGGGATCTACAGCAGTGTGGAAAAGGATCTTCTGGAAGGGCGCTGGGTCTTATATTGCGGGACGCCTTGTCAGGCGCATGCGCTTAAATTATTTTTAGGGAAATCCTATGACCGGCTGCTTCTTGTGGACCTGGTATGTTACGGTGTCCCCTCTCCGCACATATGGGGCAGCTATGTAAAGTATCTGGAGCGCAGGCATCAGGGAAGAATGACAGATTTTGTGTTTCGGGATAAGAGGAACCGGGATTATGGCCATATGTGTTCCTATGTGATTGGTGATACGGAGTATGTAAAATCAATCTATGCCGACCCATATTGTGAATGGTTCTTTGGCAATTATACGCTGCGTCCATCCTGCCATGAATGCAGATATTGTACGGTGGAGAGAGACAGTGACTTTACACTTGGGGATTTCTGGGGGATCGAACATGTAAGAACCGATATGGATGATGGGATGGGTATTTCTCTGGTCATCGCTCATTCCGGGAAAGCCGGGGAGATCTGGGAGAGGATAAAGCAAGATGTTCGTTGGTTTGAATGTGGGAAAAAAGATGTGCTCCAGCCGCGTCTTCTTGCGCCTGTTGCTGCGGCGGGGAAACGGCGCCTGTTTATGATGCTGTACAGGATCCTGCCTTTTTCTCTGTTTATAAAGAGGACAGAGCGTAAAGCGCTCAGGAGAGATAGTAGGAGAGATACAACGTAATGGAGATGTTTAGATATCTGACAGGAATACTGGAAAAAGAAGAAAAAAAGATCTGGAAGCAATTGGTTGTTTTTAGCTTTATAAGTCCGATCCTGGATACAGTCTGCTTTTCCGCGATTATTTATATTATCAATACGATTGTCCGTGAAGAGCAGGTCTCGGTGAGAATGACGGTCTTTGCTTTTGCTATGGGACTTGTGTCGGTCCTTGCCGGGTTTTTTGAATTGTATAAATGCAAGGTACACAACCGCCTGGAGTTTGACGGAGCACATCTTTTATCAGTTAAGATCTATGAACTGTTTATAAAAGAGGACTTAACTTATCATAGACAAAAGAGTGCTATGCAGACATTATCTATGATCCGTGCAGATACGCAGAATTGCATAGAGATCGTGATCATCGGTATCCGGTTGTGGACGGATCTCCTGACTATAGCCGGCTGTTCTGCCGTATTGATTTACGCTGCGGGGTGGGTCGGTGTGATAAGCTGCATTTTACTGCTTATATTTATGGTGGGAATGTATTGCCGGCATCGAACACAGATCCGAGTTTACGGTGAAGAATGCAGAAAGGACTTGATCAGGACGAATGCTCAGGTCACCGTTGCATATGGCATATTTAAGGAATTGAAGCTTTCGGACAGATCAGAGACTGTATTACACAGATATGAGGAGGTAAGCAGCGAATATGCACAGGTGCAGCAACAATTTAAATACAGGAACAGTATCATCGGTATGGTGATGCAAAACTCGGTTATGAGTGTTCTGTTTCTGTTGCTTGCTGTTTTGATGTGGAGGCAGGGGGAAGAGTTGGTTCGCGTCCTTGCGTCGATGGTGTTTTACATTACAGTTTTTATTCGTATGATACCGCTGGCATATTCTGTCGTTGACGGAATGAACAACGTAGAATTCAATAAAAAGTCTTATGAAGTATTGAGGGAGAATCTGGACCGGTATGATGAGATGAAGAAAAGGGAAAAACTTTCCGGCCAGAGAAGGCAGAAAAAGATTACGTTTCAGAAAGGAATACGGATCCGGGGACTTTCATTTAAATACAATGACCAGGCGGAAATCTTCCAGGATGCCTCGGTCGACATTCCGGCCGGCCGTTCGGTTGCTGTGATCGGAGTGTCCGGAGTGGGAAAGACAACATTTCTTGATCTGGTGCTTGGACTTTTGACGCCTCAGTCAGGACGTATTCTGTATGATGATTATGATATTGTCTCCCAGACTGATGCAGGGGGAAGCAGCAGGGCAGAATTGGGAGAGGTTGTAAGCTATATTCCCCAGACTGTGTATCTGAATGGGGAAACGATCCGTAATAATGTGGCGTTTTTCGACAAGGAGGATAAGATTGATGATGAAAGAGTCATTGAATGCCTGAAATGTGCACAGGTATGGGAGGAAGTTGCCGCGATGCCGGAAGGGATCCATACATTGATCGGAGAAAACGGGACAGCAATCTCCGGAGGGCAGCGTCAGAGGATCGCACTGGCAAGAGCCTTGTATAAGGAATTCGAACTTCTGGTCATGGATGAGGCGACGGCGGCGCTGGATATGGAAACAGAGAAAGCGGTGATAGATTCGATCCGGGAGGTCAGAGGTAATAAGACACTGTTGATCGCGACACACCATATGAGCCTGGCGAATGAGTGTGATTCCATATATAAGATTGAAAATCAGAAGCTTGTACAGGTGAAATAAGGTTATAAAGGGAGCGGGGACGAAAAATGGGTGTAATGGACAGGATCAAAAAGCGAGAATGGCGTATCTATAAGGCCCAAAGACGCAGACGGCTGAAGAATTGTAATTTTTCTATTATATCATCTAATTGCTGCGGGACGCTTATCTACCATGACCTGGGATTGCCGTTTACCTCCCCGACCATCAATCTGACTATAGAAATGGATGATTTTGTCAAGATGGCAGGCAGTCTGAAATGGTATATGGATCAGAAGCTGATACAGGCTGAGGATCGGGCCCAACATCCGGTGGGCATGCTCGGGGATGTCAAGGTGCATTTTATACATTATAAGACCTTTGAGGAGGCGGCGTGGAAGTGGGAGGAGAGAAAAACAAGGATCAACTGGGACAATTTGTTTGTCATAGGGACAGATAGAGACGGCTGTACTTATGAGACGATCCGGAGCTTTGAACACCTTCCATATAAGAATAAAGTGATTTTTACACATGTCAGATACCCGGAATTTCCATCGGCATATTATATAAAAGGATTTGAGAGAGAAAAGGAGTTGGGAGTAATCACGTTTTTCAAAAACCAGTTCTTCAAAAGGAGATATCTGGATGATTTTGATTATGTGAGTTTCCTGAATGGTTCAGATGTTTGTGAAAGATAGAGTTTCAATCGTTACGCCGGTATATAACGGGGAGAAATATCTGCCGCCGATGCTGGACTCTGTGCTTGGGCAGACGTATCCGGAGATCGAGATGATCCTGGTAGATGACGGCTCGCAGGACCGGACGGTTCAGGTGGCGGAAGGATACCGGGAGAAATTTGCCGGCAAAGGTTATGGATATCAGATTGTACAGACCGGGCATAATTGTGCCGCTGCAGCGATCAATCGGGGTCTTCCCTTTGTGACGGGGGAATACCTGATCTGGCCCGATGGTGATGACAGACTGGAGAAGGATTCCGTAGAGAAAAGAGTGCGGTTTTTAGAACGGCATCCCCGGTATCAGTGTGTCAGGACGCTGCCTTATTATTTTAAGGAGAATACCGGAGAATTGGCACGGGCGGATGAAAATACAGAGAATTATTCGAAGGAGGAGTTGTTCTGGGACCTTCTGGAGTATCGGACATATGTGTGCTGCGGATGTTATATGCTGAGAACATCTGCCTTTTTCGAGATCTATCCTAAGCGTCATATACCGGAATACCATGTAGGACAGAATTACCAGATGCTGCTTCCGTTTATGTTTCGGCACAGGTGCCCTACAATACCGGAAAAGCTTTATGGAGTATGCGTCAGAGAGGACAGCCATTCCAGGACAAAGCTGACGCGTGAACAGGAGGAACAAAGAGACCGGGAATATGAAGGTTTGGTAGATGAGATCGCAGAGATCTGTCATATAGACGATGAGGAATCCAGAAAGCGGATTGCGTATTGGAAGGCAAGGCGCAGGTATGTTCTTGCTGTAAAATACAAATGCGTCAGGAAGGTTATCGGCGCCTGTTGTCAGATGTATCGGTGTAAAGGATTAAATATCTGCAGATTACTGAAGGATTTTGTGTGGGCATGCCTGGAAAATACCTGGATAATAACGAAGGTATATCCGGTGTATCGGGAATGTATGGCAGGTTTTAGAGAGCGATTCGGGCCGTTTAGAGACGACAGGCCGGTGTGTTCCGTGTATTGTAAGAGAAAGAGGATCTCTCTGACTTTTGACGATGGATATGGGTATACAGAGGAGATTCTGGAAAAACTGGAGCAATACCAGGTGAAAGCCACATTTTTTCTGCCAGGTGTGTGGATTGAGGAGAATCCCAGACTCTGCCGGAAGATATCAGATGCCGGGCATGAAATCGGCAATCACAGTTACAGCCATCATGATATGACAAAATTATCTGAGGCCGAGGCCTGTGAGGAAATCTGCCGGACGCAGCAGCTTGCCGAGGATGCGTCCGGGAAGAAATGCACACTGTTTCGCCCTCCCTTTGGCACATACAGCAAGGTTTTAAGCGGGTTGGTGAAGAAACAGGAACTCAAAGCGGTAAAATGGTCGATCAGCAGCTCTGACTGGACCGGAATCAGTGCGGAAGCCATTTGTGACAAGGTTTTGAATAGTAAAAAACTAAAAAAGGGTGCGATTGTTTTGCTGCACACATCCCGATATCCTACAGTGGAGGCTCTTGATCTGCTTATTCCGGCTTTAAAAGAAAAGGGCTATCAATTGGTGAGAGTTTCGGATATGTTTTATTTTTGATGGGAGAAAGAGAAGATGCTGCAGAAAATCAGAAATAGATGTGGATGGCTTGTAAACAGTAAATTTGTTAATGTTCATCCGCGTTTTCTTGAACTGTCCGTTGTTTTATTGATTTTGATATGTTCATGGGTTCAGTTTCAATTCAGCTGTATATATAACAGCGTCACTGAGCTTTTTAAAATTGATATTAAATACATTTTGTTGAACATTATAACAAATTATATTTTGTTCTCAATTATTTTTATAATAATAAATGTTCTCTGGCTTTCGTGTTTCATTTTCAGTATATTGACCTTTTTGATATCGGCTGTTAATTATTATACGATTCAGCTTCACGCGTCGCCTTTGACAATTTCAGGATTTGGGAATTTTAAGACTGTTTTAAATGTCATAGGAGGATATGATCTGAAGCTATATAAAATTCTTCCTTTATTGACAGTTTTTATTTTAGAATGTATCCTGAGTTTTTATCTTAAAAGACAAAGACAGAGAAATGCAAAAAACATTAAAAATATTATAATCAGGGATACAGTCTTGTGTGTTGTATCTGTGGTTTTACTGTTTATCTGCTATTTTATGCCGCATCCATATATGCCAAGGTTGAGGTATTGGTTGTGGACAGCGGCCTATCAGGAGTATGGATATCTGCCGTGTACGATTGCGTCCGCTTATTATTCATCTCTAGATGCAGTTAAAAAGCCAGATGGTTATTATACCGGCTGTGTTAAAAATGTAGAAATTAAAAGAAAGGATTCCGCCGATAATGAAACTCCGGACATCATATTGATACTGAATGAATCGTTTTATGACCTGTCTGTTATTACTGATTTAGAGACAGATGTGCCATATATGGAGAATATCTCCGCTATGGAGGATACCATTAAAGGATATGCCGTGAATCCGGCTGGGGGAACGAACCCTTCAGAGTATGAATTGCTGACAAGTAATTCTATGAAACTTATGCATGGTGAGTATCCTTTTCATCTTTTGGATATGAAGGATGCAAACAGCATTGTAACACATCTGAAACAGATCGGATATTACACGATCGGCGCCCATGGATCCGACTCTATTAATTATAACAGGGGAGAGGCATATGAGGCAATGGGGTTTGATGAGATACATTTTAAGGAAGATTTTGCCGACAAGAAGTATTACGGAAACAGGCAGGTTGCTACAGATGAAAGCTTGTATGAAAATTTGTTGTCATGGTATGGGAAATGCGGGGAAGGGCCGCGCTTTGCTTTTTTATTGACTATACAGAACCACGGCGGCTGGGAGTTAAACGAGAGGAAGTTGGATACGGTACATGCAGAGAACGATTTTGGCGAGTATGATGATGAGGTTGATGAGTATTTATCCTGCATTCGATTGTCAGACCTTGCATTCAAGAAATTTACCGGCCAGCTGAACAATATAGACCGGCATATTATTGTGTGCATGGTGGGAGATCACGGGCCTCATCTGACAGGTAAGCTTGCCGAAAATCCGGAGTCCGAGCAGACGCTTTTGCTGCGTACAAGTGTGCCGTTTGTAATATGGGCTAATTATGATATTGAAGACAGATGTGGCATTGATGGCCGGACGCTCAGTATGAATTATCTTGTGCCTGCGCTTCTGCATACTGCGGGGGTGAGGTTGACGCCGTACTATAATTATATGTTGGATTTAAAAGATGAAGTGCCCATATTGACTGCATATTCTGGTTATTATGATAAATCCGGCAACCTGCATGCCTATGATTCTGATTGCAAGTATACAGAGAAGGTCAATCGTTATTTGTATTTAGAGTATAACAATCTGCAGGATGACAGAGAACAGAGGTTATTTGCCCCATATTCGCAGGCAGATTAGCAGGAGGTATTTATGATATCTGTAATTATACCTATTTATAACACAGCCGGCTATCTGAACCGGTGTATTAATTCTGTTTTATCTTCTTCTTATGAGGATTTTGAACTTATCCTGGTGGACGACGGATCTGTAGATCAAAGCGCTTTTATATGCCGGCAATATTGCGCACAGGATCCCCGCGTTAAATATTGCAGACAGGATCACAGAGGGGTCTCTGCTGCGAGAAATAAGGGGATTGAGGAGAGCAGGGGGACGTGGATCGTATTTGTAGATTCGGATGATTTTATATCTCCGGATTTTCTGGGTATGGCTGCATACGGAGGGTTCCAGGAGCATGAACTGCTGCTGTTTGATTTTGTGAGGCTGAAAAAGGGGCGGATCGCCGGAGAACGCAGAGCCGCCGCAGATAAGAATGTCTGCCGCCGCTATGAGGAAAAGGACAGGATGTATTTAGTCCGCTGCCTGCTGAATATGAGCCAGCTTCATAAAAACGGCAGTGTCAATCTTGCCTCGCCGTGGGCTAAGGCTTATAAGCGGTCAATCATCGAACGATATCATATTCGTTTCCGGGAAGATCTTGCGGTATATGAGGACCGGCTGTTTAATATGGAATATATATTAACGGCAGGATCCTGTACATATGTCCGGAGACAGGTTTATTATGCAGAAGTGCGGATGGACTCTGCAATGCGGGGGTATTCGCAGGATTTTCTGCATAATGATGTCAGATATCAGCGTGAATTGTATTTTCTGCTGAATTGCCGTCATATTTTTTCAGACGTGGAAGCGGCATACTATAACAGTGTATTGTCCAACATGACAGACGTTCTGGTAAGGGAGGTGTTTCATCCGCTGAGTACCAGAACATACAAGGAAAGCTGCAGTCGGTGCAGTAAGATGCAGAGGATAAAAATATACAGGAGAGCGCTGAAGTATAACAGGCGGACAGGGAGTTTATCCAGAAGGGCGTTATTGTTTTTTTATTGTCGAAAGAAATACTGTATAGTGAAGCTTATCTGCAGGGCGGGCTGCAGGATTTTGGAGATGTCGGGGCGGCTGTAGAGGAAATTCGTTTCAAAGTGTAAAAAAGTGTGGTACAATATATGAGCAGTCACATATACTGATAGAGGAGGAATCAGCCATGGATGAAAACAGGGTAAAAAGAAATAAATTATTAGGTGAACGTATTGTCAAGAGCCTGGAATCGCGCAATATGGAAGGCTTCTATGCAGAGACAAAGGAAGAGGCTCTGAAAAAGGCACTTCAGTGGATCCCGGAAGGCAGCAGCGTGGCGTGGGGCGGCTCTATGTCTATCGCTGAGATTGGACTGAAGCAGGCGGTGTGCGAGGGTAATTACAGAGAATATGACCGGAGCAGCGCCAAAGATGCGGAGGAAAAAAGACAGATGGAACTTGCAGCCTATGACTGTGATTTCTTCCTTACGAGCGCCAACGCGATCTCTGAGGACGGCGTGATCGTCAATATCGACGGATTTGCGAACAGGGTATCGGCCATTGCGGCAGGCCCGAGAAATGTTATTATGATCGTGGGCATGAATAAAGTGGCAAAGGATGTGGAAAACGCCATGTCAAGAGCCAGAAATGAGGCGGCGCCTATTAATGCACAGCGTTTTCATCTGGACACTCCGTGCTCGAAAGCAGGCACCTGTTTTGACTGCAAGAGTCCGGATACCATATGCTGTCAGATTCTGATTACCAGATTTTCCAAGATTCCGAAGCGGATCAAGGTAATTCTTGTGAATGATGGATTGGGATTTTAGAATATTTAGAATTTTTTCGCCTTTTAACAAAATTTGTTATTTGACGTGTTGACGAATAGGAGAGCATTTGTTATAATAAACAAGTGCTCGCATTAAGGCGCCATAGCCAAGTGGTAAGGCAGAGGTCTGCAACACCTTCATCACCAGTTCAAATCTGGTTGGCGCCTCTTAGAAAGAAAAGCCTGGAGATTTATGGTTTCTAAGGCTTTTTTTGTTTTTAAAATACTTTGTGGAAACTGGTTATAAGAGTGCCTGGATTGTATTTGTTTGTTGGGAATTTTTGAATATGATAATTTCGAATGATTTTATTGTTGGAATCGTCCAAATAGGATATAATGAAAGTAATATATTTTAATTACAAGGAAGGAGAAAATAGCTGCAAAAATGAAAAAAGTAAAAGCAATACCTGTAAACAGAGAGGCCTTCGCACCTTATGGGGTATATTATGATATGCTCCGTCCGGAAGGATATGCACTGGAAGGGGAGATCCATAAGTTTTATCCCGATCGGATCAGTGAGTCTGCGGTGACCAGAATCGGATATTCGCCGATCACGGTAAGGAGAGAAGAACAAAGAATTGTAAAGGCTGTAGAATACCACACGACGACGCCCGAGATGATTCTTCCGCTGAACGATGACATGATAATCCATGCAGCTCCTGCTTCCGCCGGAATACCGCTTCCGGAACTTACGGAAGCCTTCATCATCCCCCGGGGGACGCTGGTCAAGATTAACACGGCGATCTGGCATCTTGCCCCGCTTCCGGTGCATGAGGAAGAACTGCATGCAATGATTATCCTTCCGGAATGTACATATGCCAACGACTGTACCGTCGTTGAATTGAAGGAAGAAGAATGGTTTGAGATTGTATTGTGATTTTTCCGGGAATCATGATTACTTTCAACTGTTTTTTATAAATGTAGTGCTGCATTTTGGGCACCGAATCTCAATCCGGCCTTTACCCTTTGGGATCCTGATCTTCTGCCTGCAGCCCGGGCATCTGTATATATGATGTGTTTTCCGCTGGGTAGCCATGCCTTTCTGACGGGAAAACCAGCCGCGTATCCTGGCAGTTTTGTTCAGGAAGGCCTGATTCTCAGCGGAACGCTTATAGATATTTGTTGAAAACATCCTGAAATATGCATAGATGATACAACCCCATGAGATAAGGAACAAGGTATAGCTGTCTGTCAGATGTGTTATAAGCATGGCCAGAAGTCCTGCCCCGACCGTCCACTTTCCAAGAGTGTCTATTCCATATCTTCCATACATAAAACGCGCAAATTTTTCTCTCAAATGAATCACCCTCCTGCTCATATTGTCTTTTCGGATTGTCGGGCTTTGTCCGGCATGTTTATATCCATCATACCCCGTTGACCAGTAAAGTCAATAAAACTGCAATTAAAAAAGTATAAACTATGACTGAATTGCCGGTACTGCGTAATATCATCCGGTGGAATATAAATCGCGGCTGGGGCTGGTCATCAGGGCAGGCATTTGGTACAATTAAGAGAAAATAAGGCAGGAGGAACAAGCTGTGAAAGAGTTAACGAAGCTGATCAGAGACGATATGAAGCCGGCTCTTGGCGTGACGGAGCCGGGTGCTATTGCATTTGCAGTGGCAAGTGCAAGGAAATATACAAAGGGTGAGGTGAAAAAGGTTCATCTGGCCCTGAATTCAGGCATGTACAAGAATGCTTTTACCTGCGGGATCCCGAATTCCGTACACTATGGAAACCTGTACGCGGCGGCGCTCGGAGCTGTGGCGGCAGATGCGGACGCAGGGCTTGAGTCTCTGGCGAAGATTACGCCGGAGGATGACGAGAGGGCAGCACAGCTGGTGTCTGACGGCAAGGTAGAGACGGTCCTTGACCATATCGGCTCTGAGATTATGATAGATGCTTGTGTGGAGACGGGACAGGATATCTGTACCGTACACATCAGAGGAAGCCATACCAATATTACAGGAATCGAAAAAAACGGAGAATATATAGAGGGAGCTCCTGTTTCCGGGAGAGAGGAGTCATGGGAAGAGACCGGGGAAGTGCCTGTGATCCACTCCTGTACGCTGCATGATCTTTTGGAATATGTACGTACAGTGCAGGAGGAAGAGATTGAATTTATTATGGAAGCATTTTCCATGAACCTTGAACTGCTTGAGGAAGGGCTGAGATCCGACAGAACCGTATTTACGAAGCAGCTTTTGGAAGAAAACGGGAGGGAGATTATTTCCGGGGATACGAAGGCGACGGCACAGCTCTTGTGCAACGGTGCAATAGAGGCGAGAGTTCTGGGCCTTGGAAGGCCGGCCATGAGTATCACCGGCAGCGGGGCCCACGGAATTATTGCGGTCATGCCTCTGTGGGCGCAGTATAAAGTGAACTGCAGGGAAGCGGACAGAGGGCGTCTTCTTCGTGGAGCGGCACTCAGCTATCTGATCACTATGTATATCAAAGAATACTCGGGCAGACTGTCAGCCTTCTGCGGATGCGGAATTGCAGCCGGCACAGGCATGGCGTGCGGTCTTGCCTATATGAGAGGCGCCGGGGAGGAAATGATCGCCATGGTCATCCGGAATATGGCCGGCGGCCTTACAGGGATGATCTGTGACGGCGGCAATCATGGGTGTACCATGAAAGGGATCGTGGCTGTGGACGCTGCCTTCCGGGCGGTGGATATGGCAATGAGCGGCGTATCTATCGGGAGCATCCACGGGATCAACGGGCGTACGCCGGAAGACACGATGAAGTACATGGGAATGATTGCTTCTCCCGGTATGGTCGGTACGGAGAAAACCATCGTGGAGATTATGGAGCAAAAATAATGGAAAGAAAGGGGAACTGATATGGCCCGGGAGCGAGATAAGAAACGGCATCACAGAGGCCGCAGGAAAAAGAGGGGAAGTCTGGTGCTTCGCGCGGCATTTTTGTTGTCTGCGCTTGTGTTCTGTATATCCGTCTGGCAGTTGGTTAAGATCGGGAAAGGCTATCTGGACGGGCAGAGCGAATATAAAGAATTGCGGAAGATAGCGGCGAACAGCAAAGATCATAAGGATCAGTTCCGGGTAGATTTTTCGGAATTGATGAGCATGAATGAGGATACGGTGGGCTGGATCCGGTTTTACCCTGAGCCCTCGGTGATCAGTTATCCCCTGGTTCAGGGGCAGGAGCAGGAATATTACCTGCACAGGACGTTTCAGAAAGCGAAGAATGCATCTGGGGCCATTTTTCTGGATGTAGAGGCAAGTCCTGATTTTCGGGATAAAAATACGATCATCTACGGACATCGGATGAAGGACGGGTCAATGTTCCGACATCTTCAGGACTACAGTGAAAGAGAGTTCTGGGAGAAAAATCAGTATTTCTATATCTATACTCCATACGGCACTGAGATCACCTATCATATTTATTCGGCAGGGGAGGTAAAGGCGGTGTCAGATACCTATCTTACGTCTTTTGACGGGGTGAAAGAATATGGAGAGTTTCTGGATATGACAAAAGAGACGGCCCTGTATGACACCGGGGTGGAAGTCAGAAACAGCGACACGATCGTGACGCTTTCCACCTGTACAAGCGCCAGTGACGACCACAGGTTTGTCGTCCGGGGAGTGAAGGAAAAAGAAGTGACATTGGAGGAGTAATGAGATGGCATACCAATATGAAGTGGGAGATATTGTGACGCTGAAAAAACAGCATCCATGCGGGAGCAAAGAATGGGAGATACTGCGTGTGGGTGCGGATTTCCGGTTGAAATGTATAGGGTGCGGACACCAGATCATGATACCCAGGAAATTAGTAGAAAAAAACACCAGGGATTTGAAGAAAAGGACTTGAAACAAGCACCTGCCTGTGATATCATATCTAATTGTGATACACTATGATCTGCAAGTAAAGTTTGCAGATATCCTTGCTCCCACATAAGCTGAGCGGGGGCCAAAAGACCAAAAGGAGGTGCAGGACGACATGAACAAATATGAATTAGCTGTTGTTGTCAGTGCAAAAATCGAAGACGACGAAAGAGCTCAGGTGATCGAAAAGGTAAAAGCATTAGTAGAACGTTTCGGCGGCCAGATCTCTGACGTTGATGAATGGGGTAAGAAGAGATTAGCTTACGAGATTCAGAAGATGAAAGAAGCATACTATTATTTCATCCACTTCGAGGCTGATGCTGAGACTCCAGGCGAAATCGAGCAGAGAATTCGCATCATGGATAATGTCATCAGATATTTATGCGTTAGACAGGAAGCATAAGCAGGAAGTAGAGGTATTATATGAATAAAGTAATTTTGATGGGACGCTTAACAAGGGATCCGGAAGTTCGGTATTCCCAGGGGGACAGTTCTATGGCTATCGCGAGATATACATTGGCTGTAGACCGCAGATTCAGGCGCAGCGGGGATGGAGATCAGACTGCTGACTTCATCGGATGTGTGGCATTCGGCCGGAGTGCAGAATTTGCAGAGAAGTATTTCCGCCAGGGCCTGAAGGTGATCGTGACCGGACGGATCCAGACCGGAAGCTACACGAACAAGGATGGGCAGAAGGTCTATACGACAGATGTTGTGGTGGAAGATCAGGAGTTTGCTGAGAGCAAAGCAGTCAGTGACGCCAATGCAGGCGGTTTCCGCCAGGCAGCGCCCACACCGGCTCCGGCACCAGTCTCTGATGCAGGTGACGGCTTCATGAATATTCCGGATGGAATTGACGAAGAATTACCGTTCAATTAGAGCGCTTAGCGAGAACAGGAGGTAAAGTAAAATGGCTTACGAAAAAGGCAATCGCCCGGAAGGCGGCTTCAAGAGAAGAGGCGGCGGACGCAGAAGAAAAAAAGTATGCGTATTCTGTGGAAAAGAGAATAACGAGATTGACTACAAGGATGTAGCAAAGTTAAGAAAATATATCTCTGAGAGAGGGAAAATTCTTCCAAGAAGAATCACAGGTAACTGTGCGAAGCATCAGAGAGCTCTTACAGTAGCGATTAAGAGGGCACGCCATATTGCCCTGATGCCATACGTTCAGGAGTAATCATCAGTAGATCAGATCAAGTGCGGCGGGAAAGTTTTCCCGCCGTTTTTTCAATTCGTCTGTCTGCTGACATCAGGTTAGGAAAGGTGGGATATTCTACTATGTGCAGAGATATGCCGGAGAAGAAAAAAATATTAATTGCAGATGATGAACATGGCATTCTGCAGCTGTTGAGGGATTATTTTGAAATGCAGGACTATCAGGTGATAGAAGCGGCAAACGGCGTGGAGGTTCTGGAAAAGCTTTCTCTGGGGCCGGATCTTATTATTCTGGACGTCGGCATGCCTTTTCTTGACGGTTTTGAGGTGTGTGAGCGGATTCGTGCCCATGTCTCCTGCCCGATCCTGTTCCTGACGGCGAAGATTGAGGAGGCAGACCGCATCAGGGGATTTATGTCCGGCGGGGATGATTATGTTTTAAAGCCTTTCAGCATTGACGAGTTGGGCGCCAGGGTGGAGGCGCATCTGAGACGTGAAAGCCGCAAGAAAACAGATGGTGCGGTGAGGATCTTTGACCGTCTGGCCATACATTATGAGGAGAAAAGTGTCTATTACGGGGAAGTGCCTGTGACACTCACGAAGACAGAATATGGGCTCGTAGAATTACTGTCCTTAAATCCCGGGCAGGTTTTCGGCAAGGAACAGCTGTATGAAAGAGTCCGGGGATACGATGGAAGCGCCGACAGCAGCATTGTGACAGAGCACATCCGGAGAATCCGCGGAAAAATCGGGAAATATACAGATAAGACATATATTGAAACAGTGTGGGGAGTGGGGTACAGATGGATTGGTTAGAAGAAAAGGCAGAGCAGTTGAAAACATATATCCGTAATCTTCCCTTCCGGCGGGCTATGATCGCATATATTCTTGTGCTTGCGGCTGCCGTATGGGGGATTTCCTATCTTACGATTATCTATTGCTGGCAGAAAGAATCAGGTATCTGGGCACAATACGCAGGACGCGGGAGTCTGGCAGGCATTGTCTATGAAAAAGGGCTCCACCGGATGCATGAACTGGACTTTTTCCTGCCGTCAGATAAGAGGAAACTATTGTTTCTGGATGTCTGCCGGGTATGGTGTCCATTTTTCTACGCATTTGCGGGTATGATCCTTACCATATGTCTTTTTTACGGCAGAAGGCTTAGAAAACCTCTTTTTATTCTGGAGAAAAGTGTGGAGAGGATCGGCGGAGGTGATCTTAATTTTCGCGTTTCCTATGAGAGCCGTGATGAACTCGGCAGGTTGTGCGATTCTGTGGAAGCCATGCGCCTGGAGCTGATCCGGGGCAAGGAGGAGATGTGGAATCTGATCGAGCGTCAAAAGGAACTCAATGCAGCATTTGCCCATGATCTTCGAACACCCCTTACTGTGCTTCGGGGTTACACGGATTTTCTGGCAAGATATATCCCGGAAGGAAAGATCAGTTCAAAAAAGCTTGAAAGTACGCTTGGCCTTATGGCAGAGCATCTGAAACGTCTGGAAGATTACAGCCGGACAATGAAAGGGATCCGGAGCATTGAGGAGGTTCCGTTTGCTCCGGAGAGAGTATCCCTTGCGGGGGTGGGAAAGAAAATTGCGGAGGTGGTTTTTGCGCTGAACCAGATCAGAGATGTAGAGATTATTTATGAAGAATGCAGCGCAGACGTACAGATCTCGGCAGATGACAGTATGATCATGGAAGTACTGGAAAATATGCTCTCCAATGCGATTCGTTTTGCAAGGGAGAAGATACAGGTATTGTCTGATTACGATGGAACAGAGGGGGTGCTTTTTCTTACAGTCCGTGATGACGGGCCTGGATTTTCCGAAGACCGTCTTATAAACGCGATGAAACCTTACTGTAGAGAATACGGGGAAGAAGAGGAGGATGAGCATTTTGGAATCGGCCTCCATATATGCAGAGAATTGTGCAGAAAGCATGGCGGGACGTTAAATGTGGCGAATAGTATACAGGGCGGAGCAGCAGTGACAGCATCCTTCAAAGTATAATCCTTAGAGTTTCTTAATTTTTCGTAGGGAAATTATAGAGATTTGTGTTATAAGATATCGACAGACAATCAAACAGAGAGGATGGGTTATATGTCTGCAACGATCGAAATACGAAACTTAAACCAATTTTACGGAAAAAAGCAAGCTCTTAAGGATGTGAACCTTACGATTGAGAAGGGAATGTTTGGTCTCCTGGGACGAAACGGAGCAGGGAAAACTACCCTTATGAAGGTGCTTGTCACATTGCTGCCAAAGTCTGAAGGGAAAGTGGCAGTATGTGGAAGAAGTGTAGAGAAGGCACAGGAGGTGAGAAGGATCACCGGCTACCTTCCCCAGGAATTTTCCATGTACCCGAATATGACGGTCTATGAGGCCATGGATTATCTTGGTGTCCTTTCCGGACTTAGCAGGCTGCAGAGGAGGCAGCGGATCCCGCAGCTTCTTGAGAGGGTGAATCTCCAGGAGGACAGGCGCAAAAAGGTAAAGACTCTTTCCGGCGGGATGAAGCGCAGGCTCGGTATTGCACAGGCAATCCTCCATGATCCCGAGGTACTGATCGTGGATGAGCCTACGGCGGGACTTGATCCTGAGGAGAGAGTGCGCTTTCGGAATCTTCTGTGTGAGACTGCAGAAGAGCGGATCGTGATCCTGTCGACTCACATTGTCGGAGATATTGAGGCAACCTGTGAGAATATCGCAGTTCTTGACAGAGGAGAGATTATATATAAGGGGACTGTCCCGGAATTGATCTCCATGGCGGAGGGGAGAGTATTTCAGGCCGAGATCAGCAAGAGTGAATTAGAGGAGCTTAAGCGCCGGTGCATAGTGACCAGTATGCTGACCCTGGGAAATAATGTGATGGTGCGGTTCCTTGCGGAAGAAAGACCGTTTGCGTCGGCGAAGTCCTGCGAAGCAGGCGTGGAGGATGCATACATGTATCTGATGCACGAAAGAGGAGGTGAAACCGGATGTTCGGACAGTTATTTGTAAAGGAATGCCGGCAGACGGCGAAGAGCCTTATCTATTGGCTGATCGTGCTGGTGATGATTTTTGATTTTGCATCTCAGTTAGGAGACATGGATATTGAGAAGAAGCCTGAAGAGGGGCAGGAGGACTATGGCAATAAGCTTAGTGACGATAAAAATGTGATTATGGAGAAAACGTTGGGACTTCTTGCGGAGGAGTATAACCGACAGAACTATACGACTTATCCCATTGGGTTTTATAAAAGCGTGACGGTGGATGAGGAAGAGGACCGGAGGATCGGAGAGATCATAGCGGAGACCACCGGCCTTTCCGAAAGGACGGATGTAGAGAAGGCCATCAAAGACTGGTACGGCGCCCGGCAGGAGGATACGGAAGGTACAGGGCCGGTCATGACAGAACAGCTGGCGTTAGAGCCTGTGGAAGGGCTGCGCTATGAAAGATTTGAACAGCTGATGAAAGAGGCGGACGATATTTTAGGCGGCGGATCCAGTTATGCCGTTCCCGGACTTGAAGGCAATGCTGTAGTTCCGAAAACTTATGAGGATGCAGTCGTGGAGTACGAGAATCTGGTGGAGAAGGATCACCTCACCGGAGGGTATGCAAGGCTGTTCTCTGACTATATGGTGATTTTCCTGGGGATTCTTCCAGTATTTCTGGCCGTGACAAGAGGATTAAGGGACCGAAGAGCAGGGATGAGGGATCTGATCTATGCGAGGAAAGGATCATCTGCCAGTATTATTGTAAGCCGGTATCTTGCCATGCTTGTAATGATTGTGCTCCCGGTTCTTATCTTATCATTCATCCCTCTTTCCAGATGCCTTGCCTACGCTTCGGCAGCAGGTATCTCTGCAGATATCTTTGCATTTGTCAAATATATCTTTGGATGGCTGATGCCTACGGTTATGATTGCAGCGGCAGTAGGAATGTTCTTTACGGAAGTTACTGACACGGCGTTAGCTGTCCTTGTGCAGGGGGCATGGTGGTTTGTTTCCGTATTTATGGGAATTGATTCTCTGAGGGGAGGCCTGTATGGCTGGAGCCTGATCCCAAGGCATAACACAGAACTTAATTTTGCGGGATACTATGAGAATTTTGCGCAGCTTGTCTGCAATCGGATCTTGTATGCTTCAGCGGCAGTAATTTTAGTAGTGCTTACAGTAATTGTCTATCATCAGAAAAGGAAAGGGAGGTATCGGCTGGCATGGAAAGGTATTGGCAGATTGAAAAGACAAATTTAAAATATCACGTTCCCCTGCATCTTCTTGTGTGTGTAGGTCTGCTGGGAATCTCACCGCTTCTTATGGGTGTGGCGAATCTTACCGCCGTTGATGCGGCCAAAGTGCTGGAACGTTATGTGGCGCTGCTTGGGATCATTATGCTCACCCCTATATTTTTCCCCGAGCAGGATCCAAGGATCCGTGAACTGGTATATGTAAAATACATGAAGGCTTCCGGTGTTTATCTGGCAAGGCTTCTCGGAAATATACTCATACTTGCGGGATTCCTGGCAGTTTATGTTTTGATGCTTCGCTATAACGGGTGTGAATTTCCTGTTATGAAGTTTTATTTTGGAACTTTTGCCGGGATACTCTTCTTTGGCGGCCTTGGTCTGTGCTTTTACGGTGCCGCAGACAATCTGATCGTCGGTTATATGGCTCCGATTGTCTACTATATTACTGCTTTAGGAGGCGGCAGCAAATACCTGAAGATGTTCTATCCCTTCTCCATGTCCATGGGAAGGTATGGCGAGAAAGTCTGGTTGTTTACAGCGTCTGTCTGTCTGCTTGCCGCGGGAATATATTTGCGGTGCCGGCGGAAGAGCAGGTAGAAGAAAGTTGCACGATCGTTGATTTTCTTTGCACATTTATTACGATGAAGATAAAGTCTTAACCTTGTATTTTTGCTTTATATTTGTTATATTGTAGTAGTAATAGGAGTACAGTTGGTGTGGATGGGAAGCGGTTTGACAGATTACGGAGAAAAGGAGATTCAAGGTGTCAGATGAAGGTTAAGATTATTAGAAGTGCCGAAGAATTAAATAGCACACCCCCTTTTCAGGTGGAATGCCTGTTGTGGGGAACAAGGAAGATTCCAAAAACATATGGCTATCTGGGTTTCGTGCCGGAGGACGGTTTCTATCTGAAGATGGTATGCGAAGAAAAGGAACCGCTTTGTACTTATGAGGCAGATCAAGATCCGGTTTACAGAGACAGTGCAATGGAGGCTTTTTTTCAATTTGAGGCAGAACGGTCAAGAGGCAGACGGGAAGTTTATCTAAATTTTGAGGTAAATGCAAATGGTGCACTTCTTGCGGCGTATGGAGAGGGCAGAACCTACCGTTCTTATTTCAGTCCCGAGGATATGAAGGAATTCGCATGCAGGGCTGTGCGGGAGGAAGACCGATGGAGCATATACCTGCGGATACCTGTTTCAATCCTGGAAGGGATCTATGGGCCTCTTCAGCTTGGCGCCGGGAGTTCGTTTACCTGCAACTTCTATAAAATATCGGAGACGGCGGAGATTGAGCATTATGCGTCATACTCGCCGATCAGGTCAGAGACTCCGAGTTTTCATCTTCCCGAGTTCTTTGCATCTGCAGAGATTGTGGAAGAGTAGGCAGTCATATACCCATTCGGGTACCCGGCAGCACATGTTCTCTGAAGATATGTGCTGCACGAAAAAAGTATAAGTATATCAAGGAGGATATCACATGAGAATCTACAAAGCAGCAGATTACAATGACATGAGCAGAAAGGCAGCCAATATAATTGCAGCACAGGTGATTATGAAGCCGGACTGTGTGCTTGGGCTGGCAACTGGTTCTACACCTGTCGGCACATACCGGAATCTGGTAGAAATGTATAAAAACGGCGACTTGGATTTTTCTGACGTGACAACAGTGAATCTGGATGAATATAAAGGGCTTCCAAGAGAGAATGACCAGAGTTATGATTATTTTATGCATGACAATCTGTTCGACCACGTAAATATCAAGCCTGAAAATACCAATCTTCCGGACGGCACAGAACCAGATGCAAAGAAAGAATGTGCGAGATATGAAGATCTGATCCGTACTTTGGGCGGACAGGATCTCCAGCTTCTGGGGCTTGGACATAACGGACATATTGGCTTTAACGAGCCGGGAACTGTTTTTGAGAAGGATACACATTGTGTTGATCTTCAGGAGCGGACGATTGAGGCCAACAAGCGCTTCTTTGCTTCCGCAGATGATGTGCCCAGGCAGGCATATACGATGGGGATTGGAACCATCATGCAGGCGAAGAAGATCCTGATCGTAGTAAGCGGGGAGGATAAAGCAGACACTGTTGCTAAAGCGTTTTTTGGCCCGGTGACTCCGGAGGTTCCGGCGTCTGTGCTTCAGCTTCACAGTGATGTGATCCTGGTTGCAGATGAGGCTGCGCTGTCAAAAGTACCGCAGTAGGAAGAGGGTTTGTAATATTATATACAGAGGGAGTGCACCTGCCGCCGAATCTGCGGCAGGAGCACTCCCTCGTTTATGCTATTTGAAACTTCCCTCAGCCATAGCCTTTATGGAAGAGGCGTATTCGGACGGCGTCATGCCTGTAATTTTTTTAAACTGTCGTGAAAAATAATGGATGGAAGTATAACCGAGTTGTTCGGCTATCTGAGTAAAATTCATGTGCCTTGTCCGGATCAGCTCCTTGGAGGCGTTGATCTTGAGGGCAGAAAAGTATTCGATAACACCCATATTGCATTGTTCTTTAAAAAGCTTCTGCAGTTGGGAACGGCCGACAAGATTATCACGGCAGATCTGCTCGATGCAGATATGCTGGTCGATGTTGTCCTCCAGATAGTCCGTGATCCGCCGGAAAATTTCTGCATCGCCCTTATTCTTTGTCGATTTGAAAGTGCCCTGCCTTAACAGTTCTTTTTTCAATGAAGGGGGAGACTGATATCTTCTTGCCAGGTGGATGAGGAAAGTCTCCAGGTATAAACGGATCAATTGCTCTGAGCCGAATGGGCGGGGGTTCTTAAGCGGTATATTCTGAAGGTAAGGGTCATCCAGGCGGCAGTCAAACATTCGTCTTGCTTCTATAATTATGTCTGCCAGAAGATTATGCTCCATTTCGTCGACCTTGAAGATCTTTCTTTTAAAGAACTGTATATCTTTGCTGTCGCAGCGGAAAGAAATAACCACGAGGTTGGGTGCAATGCCGCTGACTGCTTTTACATTATGGAATTCATTGGGACTGTGAAATATGATCTGTCCCCTTTTCAGGATGGAAAAATTGGTTCCGGCAGTTACACCGACCTCCCCTTTGTCTACACAGACAAATTCCCAGAAATCATGAGATTCTCCTTCGAAGGTAAAATCATTCATATATTCAAAATAATGAATACTGTATATTTTGCTGATAGAAATCACTGTTTCCTGCTCTATGCCGTTATATCCCATAAAACTTTCTTCTCCCTGGTTTTGTTTAAGTTTACCAATAGTATATATTATTTTTAGTACAAAATCAAAATAAAAAATGCAGATAATGCAAATTAATATGTTTATAAGATAAAGATTTTTGTGCACTATTGTAATACAATAAAAACATGCACTACATAATGTTAATTATGAATAACAGGAGGTAAAACATTATGAAAAAGAAAATTTTAAGCGTGCTCCTTGCAGCAGCAATGGTTGCATCTCTTGCAGTTGGATGCGGCAAATCAGGCGGAGGCGGAGAGTCTTCGGATGGGGATGGAGTTAAACTTGATGTTATCATTTCCCAGTACGGCAACTACACACAGGATTGGTGGACAGAGTTCGAGAAGACCTTTGAAGAGGCAAATAAAGACATCGACCTCAATATCGAAATTGTTTCCTGGAATGATATTTACAGTGTTGTCAACACACGTATTTCCAGTAACGAACAGCCTGACATCTTAAATATCAGCGGATTTGCTGATTATGTGGCAGATGATCTGCTGATGCCGGCAGAGGATTATGTCTCCAGTGAATTGAAGGATAATTTTATTCCAAGCTTCTGGGAGTCCAATGATATGGACGGAACAGTTTGGGCGCTTCCGATTCTTGCATCCTGCCGTTCTCTTTTCTGCAACATGGATCTGTTGAACGAGGCTGGTATCACGAATCCTCCGGCAACATGGGATGAAGTGCTTGCAGCTTGTAAAGCAGTAAAAGACAAATTCGGTGCTGACATCGTTCCTTGGGGTCTTGATATTTCTACAGACGAAGGACAGGCAGCGTTCTCCTATTATACATGGAACTTCGGCGGCGGTTTTGTTGATGATAAGGGCGATTGGGCTCTGAACAGCAAAGAAAACGTAGAGGCTGTTGAGTACATAAAGACTCTTATTGATTCTGGTTACTGTAACTCAGCACCATTTACTGACACACGTTATCCGCTTCAGGATGCCTTCAGTGCAGGAACACTTGCTATGATGATCGGACCAATGAACATGGTTGCTGCTGATTCTACAGTTAACTATGTTGCTGCTGATCTTCCGGGTGAAAAGACAGCTCTTGGCGTTTGTGACCAGTTGATGGTATTTAAGGATGATGAAGCAGGTGATGCACGTACAGAAGCTATCACGAAGTTCTTCGATGCATTCTATGAGTGTGAGACATATTCTGATTACATGGTATATGAGGGATTCCTGCCGGCAACACAGGATGCTTCTGACAACCTTGCAGCTAACGCAGAGAACTACAAAGTAGGCGGCTCTGATGCAACAGGAAGCAGCGACTACTTCAAGACATTCTGTGCAGTACTTCCGAATTGCAAGTTCTATCCGATGCAGAAAGCAGAGTGGATGGATGTAAGAAATGGCGTTATCGATGTTGAGCAGCAGGTATGTAACGGAACAATGGGTGCTCAGGAAGCGCTTGACCAGCTTCAGGAGACTGTTGCAAAATAATAAAGACTGTATTGTGTTTTTCGAGGGGCCGAATTGCTTCGGCCCTCGATTTATATAAACGAATGTGTGAAACGGTAGTTTCACTGGTTATCTAAGGAGGCGTGGCAATGAAGAAAAAGACGCTGGTAACGTTTCAGCCTTATGTCTGGTTACTGCCAAGTGTGATACTTATGGTAAGTATGATTTTGATCCCTATTATTTCGGTGTTCAAAATTTCGTTTTCCGACGTTGGCCGAAGCGGTGTTGTAAAGGGGCTTAACGGTATTCAGAACTATCTGGATGTTTTTGCAGAGCCGACATTCTGGCATACTTTGCAGAATACAATCATCTGGACGGTAGTGGTAGTTGGAGTGTCAACGGTTTTTGGTTTTGTCCTGGCAATGGTTTTGAATCAGGAGTTCCGCGGACGTAAGTTTGTCCGGGCGGTTGTTATCTTTCCCTGGGCAACAGCTCTGATTATCCAGTCAGTTATCTGGAAATATATTATCAATGCGGATTACGGTTCGCTGAATGTTTTTTTAAAAAAGATCGGATTGATTGATGCTTTTGTAAACTGGACAAAAACAGCCGGATCCATGTTTGCGTGGGAGTGCTGGGTTGGTATTTTTGTTACATTTCCGTTTGTTACATTTTGCGTTTTGTCCGGCCTGCAGAGCATTGATACTGCATTGTACGAATCTGCATCGGTTGACGGGGCAAGCTTTTGGCAAAAACTTTTTAAGATTACATTGCCGCTTGTAGCGCCAAGTTTAACGGTTTCAACGGTACTTAATATTATATATGTATTTAATTCCTTCCCGATTGTCTGGACTATTTCCAAGGGGGCACCGGCTGATCAGACACACACTCTGGTTACATATTTGTATAAATTGTCATTTACGGATGGTAAGGGTGGCCATGCCGCTGCCGTATCTGTTATCGGTTTCGTAATTTTAGCGGTTTGTGCCAGCATTTATATGATACTGTCACTTCGCGGAGAGGAGGAGAGCTAAATGACATCAAAAAGAAAGTCATGGCAGACCATACTTTTATATGTGTTTGTTTTAATTCTCTGTAT
>CANSCI010000013.1 GCA_947645355.1 uncultured Dorea sp.
GGGAAGATCCTTTCCATATCCTCTTTTACGAAAAACCCTGTCTCCTCCCGCATTGCAGCAGCAGCCGAGATGGCGCTTGCCTTTCGCAGCATCTCTGCGGCCGTCAGCCCTTCGCTTAAGCCAAGGGCGAACCCGGCAATCATGGAATCCCCGCAGCCTACCGTATTGACAGCGTCGATCTTCGGCACCGCTGCCCGGAAGATCCCCTCTTCGCTGACTACTACCGCGCCGTCGGCTCCCAGTGAGACAGCTACGATCTCTACTCCATCCCTGTGAATGCGCTCTGCCGCCTCAAGGATCTCCTCCTCACGGCTGCAGTCCTTTCCGGTCAGCATACGGATTTCGTCGATATTGGGCTTGATCATTGTAGGCTTTGCTTTGATCCCTTCGGTAAGCAATGACCCGCTGGTGTCAAGGATGACCTTCTTCCCGGCCTCCTTAACGAGCCCCACAAGCCTCCGGTAAGCGGCACCTCCAAGCCCTTTCGGAACACTTCCAGACATGGTGACCACGTCGGCTTCTCCCACAAGTTTACCAAACTTACGGACAAACCCTTCAAAGTCCTCCTCGGACACCGTAAAGCCCGGCTCCAGGAATTCCGTCTGTACCTTGCTGACACTGTCCCAGATATTGATGCAGGATCTGCTTTCCTCCTTCATATGGTAAAAGGCGCTCTCAATGCCGAAGGGTTTCAGGGAATCTTCAATATAGGCTCCCGCATGCCCGCCCACAAATCCTGTGGCAACTACCCTTGCTCCTGCGATGGCCGCCGGTTTGGACACATTAAGTCCTTTGCCGCCCGGTGTATAAGTACACTCCTTTACACGGTTCACTTCTCCCGCTCTGGCCCCTTCCACCACATATCGTTTGTCTATGGCCGCATTTAACGTCACTGTAAGAATCATACAGCCACCTCCGGTTCTTCATTGACAAGCAGGATCTTCCCCTGCACAAGCCCCGGCGTCTTATACATCTGGAACGCCTCCTGAACCTGGCTCATCGGCATTTTCCGGAAGATAAATCCGGGATCGAACCTAAGCTGCCCTGTAGCAAAATAATGGGCGGTCAGCTCCCATTCCCTTCCCGGGAACGGCGCGCTGTAGGACATCCAGGAGCCGGTCAGCTTAAATTCCTTCCGGTTCATATTTTCCCACATCTTTGGTGTAAAGGCGAGTTCCGCGTGAGGGGTTCCGATAAAGCACACATGAGCCTTATTTGCGGCGAGCTCAAAGGCCATATGCATGGTAGGCACTTGTCCCGCCGTCTCATACACATATCCGTATCCCCTTCCTCCTGTGACCGCCATAGCCTCTTCCATATAAGTTTCCTTCGTTGTATTAATCACTTCGTCGGCTCCCAGCCTCTTTGCCAGGGCAAGCCTCTCGTCGCTTATGTCGAATACGACCACCTTCTTAGAACCGAAGATCTTTGCCCACTGCATGGTAAACATGCCGATGGTTCCGCCTCCTAAGACAGCCACACATTCCCCGCCTTTGTAATCATTCTGTAAAAGTCCGTGGAGGGCAACTGTGGAAGGCTCAAACATAGCGCCCTGCTCATAGGAGATCGAAGGGTCAAAAGGAACTGCATTCTGCTCCGGAATCACCACATAATCTGCATTGCTGCCCTGGATCCTGGATCCGATAAAGGTATAATGACGGCATAACGAATAATTTCCGTTCTGGCAGTCATCACACTTCATGCAGGGAATCAGCGGCGCCCCCGAGACCCTGTCTCCTGTCTTCACCTTTGTGACACCCTCGCCCACTTCCACTACATCCCCGGAAAATTCATGGCCCAGCACAATTGGATAAAAATGCACGCCATGGTGAAGGACTCTTGGAATGTCAGATCCGCAGATCCCGGAGGCCTTCACCTTCACCTTTACCATGCCCGCACTGACCTTCGGCTCCTCATAATCCAGATATCGTACATCCTCATTCGCACATACTACTGCTGCTTTCATGTAATAGTTCCTCCTTCTTACTTCATCATGTCCTTCAGATTTTCATACAGTTTCAGATATTTCTGGTAAGCTTCCTCATAGACTGCCTGGTTCTCCTTCAGGGGCTCATGGCTTCGCTTATCCTTCACCGTCAGGCTCACTGCCTCCTCAAAATCCCGGTACATTCCCACGCCTACCCCCGCAAGGATGGCCGCTCCCAGAGTAGTAGCGGTATCCGAGGACGGCACGGTAATGGGTTTGCCGACAACGTCGGATTTGATCTGCGTCCAGAGAAGGGAGTTGGCCGATCCGCCCATGGCTCTTAACATCTGTACATCTGCCCCTGCTTCCCTGGCAGCCTCCAGATTATGCCGCAGAGAAAAAGCAACGCCTTCCATGGCAGCCCTTATAAAATGTCCCTTGGTCTTGCTGAAATCAAGCCCGTAATACACACCCTTGGCTCCCGGATTCCAGATCGGAGACCGCTCCCCCGACATGTACGGGAGGAACAAGACGCCGTCACTTCCGGCGGGAACTTCTGCCGCCTCTTCGTTGAACAACTCCAGGGAACTTTTCCCTGTCCGTCTTCCCTCTTCCCTTTCATAAGCAGCAAATTCCCTCTCCAGCCATCTCATAACGCCTCCGCCTCCGGTTGTTCCCCCCTGAAGGAGCCAGTGGCCTGGAACTACATGGAAACCCAAGATCAGCCGTTGGTCCGCTCTGTAGGTATCTGTACAGATACTCAT
Organism: uncultured Dorea sp.; assembly: GCA_947645355.1. GTDB lineage: Bacteria > Bacillota > Clostridia > Lachnospirales > Lachnospiraceae > Dorea_D. Next base: position 2,692 of record CANSCI010000013.1, read on the forward strand.
TCCACCGGCCTGGCCTCCCTGCTCCTGGCATTCTCCCGGATGGATGACGCCTGCTCCAAGTGTTCCGCAGGCCGCGTCAAGCCCTCCGGCCACAACAGGAATTCCTTCGGTAAGCCCGCATTCTTCGGCTGCTTTCCCGGTCACTGTTCCGATCACCTGATGGCAGGGAACAATCTTTGGAAGCATGGACATTGGAATGTCAAGCTTGCCGCACATTTCCTCATCCCATGTCCCTGTACGCATATCAAAACAGTGCAGTCCGTACCCCTGGGACAGATCCTGCGTCATCTGCCCGGTGAGACGATATGCTATGTAGCTGTTGGACTGCAGGATCTTATAGATCTTCCTATAGATCTCCGGCACATTTCGCCGGTACCAGAGAATCTTGGCCGTCGTGTAGGACGGCTGCAGGGAATTTCCCGACAGTTCAAAGATCGTATCTGCACCCACCGCATCCTTAAGTTCCCTGCAGATATCCGCAGCCCTTGTATCCATCCAGATAGGGGTGTCACAAAGCACATTTCCGTCCTGATCCACCGGGATTGCCGACCAGCTCTGCCCGTCGATTCCGATCCCTGCGATCTCCTCCGGGCGGATATTCCCTGCATCCAGAGCCTTTCTCACCGCCTGGCAGACAGCCTCCCACCACTCTCTGGGATCCTGCTGTGCCCATCCTTCCCGGGGATAATATACCCTGTAATTGCCGGACGCAGATGCCTTTACATGGCCTTCTCTGTCAAAAACAGCGATTTTACAGGCGCTCGTTCCTATATCAATTCCTAACAAATATGGTTTCATCTCTACCTCATCCTTATAGTTCTGCCTTCCACAAAACCTGTCTTTAATCTCTCGCTTTTGATGATTTCCGGCGGCAATTCACCGGTAAGCTTCTGGATCATAAGCCTTGCCGCCCTGCGTCCGATCTCTCTGGTAGGCTGGGTCACAATACTAAGCCTCGGTACGCATGCCCTGGCAAAGTCCAGATTGTCAAACCCGACAAAGGAAAGCTGCTCTGGAATCTTTAGTTCCATCTCATGGGCCTCGACGATTGCCCCCATGGTCATCTCATAGTTGGATGCGATCACCGCTGTCATATCGGGATTGCGCTCTACCAGTGCCCGCATACATCCGGCGCCTCCCGAGATCGTATAATCCCCGCGGATCACCAGCCTCTCCGACGGGGTAAGCCCTGCCTCCTTAAATGCTGCTTCATAACCCTTAAGGCGCTCTTCCGCCGTATACATCCCTTCCGGCCCGGCGATAAGACCAATATTCCTGTGCTTCGCATACAGCAGTCTGCGCACCGCATCTCTCACGGCGCCGCGGTTGTCCACCAGCACACAGTCACACATCACATCCCGGTAATCCCGGTCGATCAGCACTACCGGTTTGTTTTTTTTCAAAAATGCAGCCACATGTTTCCCTGAACTTCCCGAAGGAATGACCAGTAGTCCGTCCACCCTTCTTTTATCCAGAAAATCTACGGCCTCCGCCTCTCTGCCGGAGTCTGTCCGGCAGTCACAGATCATGGCGGCATAGCCATGATTCCTCAGCACGTCCTCGACCTCCGTAATGATCTCCGCACAGAATATATTGTTCAGCTCCGGGATAATGATCCCTACAATCTTTGTCTTATTTGTCTTAAGTCCCCGCGCCACTTCATTGACCTCAAAATGAAGTTCCTGAATGGCCTCCTCGATCTTTATCCTGTTTTTTTCCCGCACGTTTCCGCCGTTCAGATAAGAGGAGATGGTTGCAAGACCCAGACCCGTCTTCTTCGCTATATCCTTGATCGTCGCTGCCACAGCCTATCTACCTGCCTTACCGTCGCATCCGCATATCTTCATGCGTCCTTTCACCAGCTCCGTCACAGCCTCCATCCCCACAACTCCTAATTTCTTCGGATCGTAAGTCTCCGGCTTCTCTTCAAGGAGTCTCTTCACTGCGTCTGTATAGGCAGCCCTGAGTTCTGTTGCAAAATTCACCTTACAGATGCCGCGGCTTACACACTCCTTCACATCCTCATCCGTAAGCCCTGACGCGCCGTGAAGCACAAGAGGTACCGACACCAGTTCCCGGATCTTAGACACCCGCTCCTTATCAAGAACCGGCGTCCCTACATAGAAACCGTGGGCGGTTCCGATGGCAATTGCAAGAGATGATATCCCCGTACGCTCCACAAACTCCTTTGCCTGCTGCGGATCTGTATTAGTATCCGCGTCGGCTTCCAGATCATCTTCCTTTCCGCCTACCTTCCCAAGCTCTGCCTCTACCGGAATCCCAAGAGCTTTCGCTTTCTCCACTACCTTTTTTGTCACCTCTACATTGCCCTCAAAATCCTCCTTAGAGCCGTCGATCATTACAGAAGTATATCCTGCATCCATAGCGTCCACGGCAATCTCATAACTATTCCCGTGATCCAGATGAAGACATACAGGAGCCGTGGATCTCTCCGCCTCCACTGCGGCCAACGCACGGTAAGTCTCAAGCGTTCCGTACTTGACGGTAGACGGCGTCGTCTGAAGCATGACCGGAGCATTCAGTTCCTCCGCCGCACGGATTACGGCCTTCACCATCTCCATGTTCTCCACATTAAACGCACCTACCGCATAGCCGCCCTTCTGCGCGTCCAAAAGCATTTTTTCCGATGTAACTAATGGCATATTCTTCTCCTCCTGATTTCCAAACCGAAACGTTTCGGTTTTATTCTGTTTTTATTTTATCTCATATCTTGCCTGTTGTCAAGATTTAACTGGGGACGTAGTAAAGTTTGTTGTACTAATGATACTTAGTATTATTGTAACAGTTTTGATAGCGTATATAGATCAATCAAAAAAGTAACCGCCCTCAGCCAAAGGAATACGGTTACTTTTTCAACATATTAAATTTGGACTAACCAACTATCAGTGGTGCCTTATTTATATTTATAATATAGCACCCATTGAATGCATTGTAAACATATAACTTTATAAACGTAATAAGATCTCGTTGCTGTTCATTTCGTTCACAGTAACAATATCACTCTACCACAGATCCTTATAGATCTGTATCACATCCGCCTTTGTCGCGACCCTCGGGTTCGTCGCCGTACATCCGTCCGCCAGGGCGGCGTCGGCCATCACATCAAGCTTGCTCATATACTCTTCCTCTGTGACTGTCCCCATCTGGGAAACAGAGAGCGGAATATCCATCTCCTTCAGCATAAACTGCACCCAGTTGACAAGGGAACGCACTGTCATAATCTTATTATAGCTGCTCAGCCCCAGGATCTGTGCGATAGTGGAATATTTCTTCACTGCCGGCAGGTATTCCTTCCGGCTCTTGCTGTGCTTGTTGATGTCACTGTTAAATTCAATAATATGAGGCATCAGCATAGCGTTGGCCCGCCCGTGGGGAATATGGAACATGGCTCCAAGCTGATGTGCCATCCCGTGATTGAGCCCCAGAGACGCAGAATTAAATGCAAGCCCCGCCAGGCAGGATGCCGCGTGCATCTTCTGCCTCGCATGGGTATCATTTCCGTCCAGGTACGCCCGCAGCAGGAATACGCCGCAGATCTCAATGGACTTTTCCGCCAGAGCCGTGGCAAAGTCGTTGCGCTCTGTACTGACGCATGCCTCGATGGCGTGGGTCAGCACGTCCATCCCGGTATCCGCCGTAATTGCAGGAGGCACACTTCTCACAAGTTCTGCATCCAGTATGGTCTCCTCCGGCGTCAGGGACGGTGATACAAGCGGGTACTTCCGCTCCGCCTCCCGGTCCGAAACCACGGCAAATGAAGTAACCTCCGAACCGGTCCCGCTGGTAGTTGGAATGGCAATCAAAGCTGCCTCCCCATAAGGATCCACCTTCAGGGCAAACTCCCGGATGGATTTGGAAGAATCAATGGCCGAGCCGCCGCCCACCGCTACAATAGCATCCGGGCGATAGGCGAGCATCTTCTTAACTCCCTCACTGATCTTGCTGATCGGAGGGTCAGGTACAACATCATGGAAGATGTCGAACTCCTTGCCCCCTTCCTTTAAAGGCTCCGTGATCATATCGATCATCCCGCTCTGTACTACAAACGGATCGGTAATGATCAATACCCTGTGATAGGGGATCTTTGCCAAACGCTCAAGGGCCTGATCTCCAAAATATATTTTCGTCCTGATCTCAAACTTCTTCATATGCTGCCTTCCTTTATTAAATATCTTCTCAGCAGAGAGAAAATGTACAGTATCCTTTACTGAAAATGCCCTCAGCAAATAAGCGGGCACACAATGTCCCCTTGTCTACTGAGGGTAGATACATTCAATTCCCTTGTCTTTAAAAAATGCACACCAGTCCTTTGGCGGCCTGCGGTCTGTGACCACCGTAGTAAGATCTGAAAAATCTCCGATCTTCGCAAAGGCTGTCTTTCCGAACTTAGAACTGTCCACTGCCAGGATCCTCTCCTTTGCTACCTTAAGCATCGTCTGCTTGATCGCGGCATGAAGCTCGTCAGAATCAAAAAAACCATCATCCTTCCAGATCGTCTTTGCAGAAATGATTGCCTTATCCACATGATAGGATTTGAGCATCCGCTCTGCCTGAGGTCCCATCATCGCAAGGCTTCCTTCCTTTAAAATCCCTCCGGTAGACAGAATCCTCCAGTCTGACAGCATATCCACAGTCTCGACCACGATCTCAACAGAATTAGTGATAAGCGTAAGATTTTTTTTCTCCTTCAGCCGCTTTACGATGGCCACCGCAGTAGAGCTTGCGTCCAGGATGATCTGCTCCCCGTCCTTTACCATCGTGCTGATAAGTTCCGCGATCCTCTGCTTTTCAATAATATTCCAGTTTTTCCGGATATTAAACGGAAAATCCAGGTTCGCATTTTCATTTATGACGGCTCCGCCGTAGCTTTTTATAGCAAAGCCGTCATTTTCCAGTTTTTCTAAATCTCTCCTGATTGTTTCCTCTGATACGTCATAAATCTGGCTGAGTTCACTGACAACAACTCTTTTTTCGGCCTGTAATTTTTCAAGTATCGCATTTCGTCTTTCTATTGCAAGCATCCTCTACCTCCATTTATATCCGCAGCCCCTGTCAGACAGGATATCTGCACGCATCCCGGCAGTCTCCCTCCGGACTCACGCCGCTGCTGGATCACACGACAGCCTCCCTCCAGACTCACGCCGCTGCTGGATCACACGACAGCCTCCCTCCGGACTCACGCTGCTACAGGATCACCCGGCGGACTCCGTGAAATCGCACGCTGCTACAGGATCGCCCGGCGGATCTGTTCGTCCGGATTTGCGATCACAGAGGAATCCAGATACATGCCCTCTGCCGCTGCGGCATTCCTTGCACGCTCAATAGCAGCCTCTACCGCCGCCACCTCGCCTGTCAGGAACAGATAGGACTTTCCGCACATCCCTCTTGCAAGCCGCAGCTCGATCAGATCAACAATCGCCGTCTTGGCCGCCTCATCCGCCGCCACAATGATAGACGCCGCATCATAGGTCTCGATCACCCCGAGAGCCGCCACCTCTTCAATCTCTGTTGCCCCGTAGATTGCCGGGAAAATAGCCTCATGGGGATTCCCCAGCACAAAGCTTCCGATCAGCTGTGTACCGTGCTGTACCTTTGCATTTTTAACGGCCGCATCTACCGCGCTTAAGTCCCCCGTAATGATCACAATGTATTTTCCGGGACATACAGTCTGCGCTTCAATGATCTTGACGTCGGAAGTTTTTACCATAGCATCTGCCGCCACCACGCCCGCGGAGACAGTTTTATATTCTACCATTCCAATTGCTTTACTCATTTTCAGTGTACGTCCTTTCTATCTCTCTATCACAATACATTTGTCAGATACTTCTTTGACCTTGCCGCTGATAGACGCATGGATCCCGACACTTAAGCCCTTGCCCGGTTCTGCGATCATCTGCCCGGCTTCTACAGTATCACCCGGCTTTACAACTGCCGCGGCCGGAGCCCCGATATGCTGGCCAAGCAGGATCCTGACCCGCTTTACCTCTGCCTTCTCATCCTCCAGCGGTGCTTCCCTGTCATACTGGGTCAGGTCAAGCCGCGCCATCAGCCGCTCCATCGGAACCTTCCGGTACTCCCGCTCCGGCCCCACCGGCTTCGGTACGACTCCCTGAGGAGGACGGATACCGTTCATACGCAGCCCCGCTTTATAATCCGCCATCAGCGACCTTGGAGAAAGACTCTGCATACAGGAATACATCTCGCATAGTCCGCAGGAGGAACAGAACATGGTATTTAAGTATACCTCCGTCTCCTGCATGTCCTTACAGGTTGCCGCCCTCATAAACTTATGCGGCTCGATGGGATGCCCCAGCCGGTTCCTCGGACACAGGTCCGTACACATGGTACACTGGCAGCAGGATGCAGCCGCACGCTTCAGGTCAATGGATGCCTTCCGGTTCTTCTTCTGGATGATCAGGTGATCCTCCGGAAGGACAAGAACCGCGTTGGTCGTCTTCGTCACCGGCTGCGACCCGACGCCGATATTGCCCATCATAGGCCCGCCTACGAAATACACCGGATTTTTGACGGTCGGTCCTCCTGCCATGGCAACGACCTCCTCCAGTGTGCACCCGATAGGCACTCTCACCGTCACCGGATGCTCCACTTCCGCAACTACTGAGACCAGCTTATCCACAACCGGAGTCTGAGCTTTCACTGCCCGGTATACATTGTAAACCGTCTCTACGTTGAATACGGCAACACCACTCTCGATGGGAAGCCCGCCGGGCCTTACTACCTTTCCGGTCACTTCATAGATCAGCACCACTTCATCTCCTGCCGGGTACACCTCATCCAGCAGACCCAGTCTTACCCCTTCATACTCTCCGATACAGGCGTTCAGCGCCTCTATCGTCTTTTTGTAGGCTTTCTTGATGCCGATGACAATATCCTTCGCCCCCACTGTCTGTCCGATCATATAGAAGGTTTCCACGATCTCCCGTGCATATTTCTCCAACAATTGTCTATGTAATCTCAGTAGTGGTTCACATTCTGCACAGTTTAAGATAATCGTCTCCGCACGCGCATCCAGCTTCGCATAGGTGGGAAAACCTGCGCCGCCTGCGCCGACGATCCCGTTTTGCTGCAAGATGCCGCTTAATTCTTTCATTTCCATAAATGTTCACTACTCCAGTCCTGTTCCATCATCAATAATACCAATAATTGCTGCGTCCACAGGCGCGTCAGATGCTATGCACCCTTTCCTGGCAGCACTTCCCTGGGCTACAAGAACATAATCCCCGATCCCCGCGCCGATATTATCAATCGCCACCAATTGCCCGGCCCCTTCTTTCATATGCTCTACGACCTCGACGATCATAAATTTATTCCCGACTAATTTGTCGTGTTTTCTTGTGGAAACAATGCTTCCGACAACTTTACCTGCGAGCATAATTTACCTCCAATTTGTCCTGCGATGATCTGGTACGGCAAATGTGAAACCATTCGCCATACCGGCTATTTCATTATAGTCACTGTCTGCCCGGTCGCTATCTTCGCTGCATTCGCCTCGTCTGTATCAATATGCATCTCCAGGGTAAAGCTTGGATCCACCCGGATCTGGACATGGTTAAATACAGTGCCTCTTTCATTGTCAGCCTTTACCGAAACTGTCTGACCGTCTGCAACACCAGCCGCCATGGCATCCTTCGGAGCCATGTGGATATGTCTCTTTGCAATGATGCAGCCTTCCTCCAGGTAAATCACGCCCTTCGGCCCTACGATGGCAATGGGGGCAGAACCCTTTGTATTGCCCGACTCCCTGATGGGCGCCTTCACACCAAGCTTAATGGCGTCTGTGGCGGAGATCTCCACCTGAGACTTGCTCCTCACAGGACCTAAGATCCTCACATTTTCAATCGCTCTTAATTTTAACCCGACGATCGTCACCTGTTCATTGGATGCAAACTGCCCGCCCATCAGCTCCTTCTTCTTCGTCAGCTGGTAACCTTCACCGAACAGCGCTTCCACATGCTCCTGGGTCAGATGGATGTGTCTTGCGGACACTCCGATGGGCACCAGGAAACCATTGCCTGATTTTTCCTGCTTCTCAATTGCTTCGATCACCATTCTGGCAATCAATTCTACATTCTGATTCTCCATATATAATCCCATCCTTTTTCTGCATCAGGGCCGGGAGTGCTGTCCCCGCCCCGACGCTTTTCCCATCACGTACTGACTATTTCAATACCGGAAGAATCTTCTCCACATCATCGTGCGGTCTTGGGATTACATGGGTAGCTACCAGTTCGCCAAGTCTTCCTGCGCTCTCAGCTCCGGACTCAACTGCTGATTTTACTGCTCCTACATCACCGCGTACCATAACACTTACCAGACCGGAACCGATCTTCTCTGTCCCTACCAGTGTTACGTTCGCTGCCTTCAGCATAGTGTCTGCTGCCTCGATCGCTGCTACAAGTCCTCTTGTTTCAACCATTCCTAATGCTTCCTGCTGTGCCATCCTTTTTTCCTCCTTTGGCTGTTGTTGTTGATTTACTCTTTGTACCGTTTTACCGGGAGCCTTGGCCGCTGTGGCCTTAGCTGTTGTTTTTGCTGTTTTTGCTGCTGTTTTTGTTGCAGGCTTTGCTGCAGTTTTCTTTTCTTCCGCCATCTCTCCTGCCTCCTACTTTACAATCGGCTGGCGCTGAGTTCTACCATCTTCACGATTTCTTCATGGGGGTTTGCGATAATGGCCTTGGCCGCGATCTTTTTGATCGACTTTTCAGACGCTGCCTCCACAGCCTCCGTCACGGCGGATACGCTTCCTTGTATGACGATCGTCACAAGCCTGCCGCCCAGTTTCTTTTCCCATGTTACAAATTCTACATCTGCCGTCTTCAGCATGATGTCGATTGCAGTAATCGCCGCCGATGTGCTGGGGATTTCAATAAATCCATATGATTTTCCCATGAAACCGACTCCTCACTCTTCGTTTCGTTTGCCAGTATCAGCTGATAACTAGATCGTTGGAAGGATCTTCTCTACATCATTGTGCGGTCTTGGAATTACGTGGGTAGCTACCAGTTCGCCAAGTCTTCCTGCACTCTCAGAGCCTGCCTCTACAGCTGCCTTAACGGCTCCTACATCACCGCGCACCATAACTGTTACCAGTCCGGAACCGATCTTCTCTGTCCCTACCAGTGTTACCTCTGCTGACTTTGTCATTGCGTCTGCTGCCTCAATCGCTGCTGTAAGTCCTCTTGTTTCAACCATTCCTAATGCCTGCTGTGCCATTTTAAATTCCTCCTGATTTTTATATTTTGAATTCATTATAACAGATACTATCTTGTTTTATCCATACCGCTTAGCTTCAACATCTTCTCGGTATCCTTTTCGGGCCTTGGAATTACATATGTCGTAATTACCCCCGTGATCTCGTTCGCCTTCGCCACTGCAGCCTCCACCGCAGCCTCCACGGCTGTGACGCTTCCCCTGAACTTTACTGCTACGATCAGAGGTACGGGCAATGCATCCGCATTTGCCGGCTTATTTTTGTCGAATGCCTCCAACCGGACATCCGCCGCCTTACACCCGGCATCCGCCGCCGCAAAAGCCGCGACCAGACCAAATAACTCTACGATTCCAACTGCCTCTCCCATATGTATCTCTCCTATTTACTACTGATTGATGATCGCAATCTTCAGACCTTCCATCTTCAGATTCGTCACATGGGCCTCGTTGATCTGATCCAGCGGGAACCTGTGAGTGATCAATTTGCTCATCGGCAGCCCGATCCCCTTTGCCCTCTTTAAGAAATCAAAGGTGGTCGCATAATCCCTCAGAGTATATACCCAGGATCCGACGGTGGTGATCTCCTTGGAGCAAATATCAAAATGCGGATTGATGGTGGCATCCCCGCCGTTGATAAAGAACCCAAGTTCGCAGAGCCCGCCGCCGTTGCGGATAAATTTGTAAATATTTGCATGTGCCACCGGTGAACCGGTACACTGGAACGCAAAATCTGCAAGATGTCCGTCAAAGCAGTCTGCCACTGCCCCGGAAAGAGCCTCAATTCCCTTGTGATCCTTGAAGTTCACGGACTTTGTAGCGCCCATCTCTTTCGCAAAATCCAGTCTCTTCTGCTCTCCGTCCACAGCCACGATGTTTTCAATACCCATGGTACGCAGGATTGCGATACAGATCAGTCCGATGGGACCGCACCCCTGGACAACGACTCTGCTGTTAAATCTTAAGATCCCTGTCGTCTTTGCACGCTCTACTGCGTGGATCAATACTGCACATGGCTCGATCAGGATCCTGGAATCCAGATCCAGGTCGCTGACATTAAATACTGTGGAGCCGCCCCGGATCACGATATAGTCTGCAAACCAGCCGTTTAAGTGGATGTCATCGTCCGGGAGCAGTCCGTATACGTCAGCCCCTCCTACGTTCTGCTTGTTCAGGTCGTACATGGTAATATCCGGATTGTCCTTGAAGATCATACAGGTAACTACCTTATCTCCAAGCTTTAAGTCCTTGCCTGCGCTGTCTTTCTTTACGTTCTTTCCCATCTTTACGATCTCGCCGGTCCCTTCATGCCCAAGGACAACCGGGATCAGTGAAAACGGATCTCTCTTGAACTCGTGGGCGTCTGTCCCGCATACGCCGCAGCCTTCCACTTTGACCAGCATATCGTCGTCCCCGATCTCAGGGATGGGATACTCTTTAATATCATAGTGCTCCAATGCCGTGAGCATTGCTACCTTTGATGTGGCAGGAATTGTGCCGCGTGCTGCCGGGGTCGGAGCGGAAACTGATTTTTCCAGCATCCCTTCCAGTACCTGCTTCACGATAGCTTCCACATTTGCTGAATTCATATCCATAATATTCTCCTCCAACTTAACGAATGCATAAGCTCTCTGACATTACGCAACGTCTTCTTTTTGTAAATGTACTTGCACTTGTAAGGCCCTCGCCGGTCCTGCTTGCGATGGTAAAGGTACAGAAGCCTTCGCCTCCGAACCCCAGCGCCGCATAGGAAGGTGCGTTTTTCACCAGGATCGCAGTGTCGATCGCCTTGGCATAACGTGTGATATTGTCGATGTTCTTTGAGTGGATGTGGGCGGAATGGCGGTTGCCGTGCTCCAGCCATACGGCCTTCTCTACCGCATCCTCAAAATCCTTCGCCCGCACAACACCCAGTATCGGCATCATCAGCTCTGTGGCAATCAGCGGATGCTCCTTCTCACCTTCAAATACAATACATCTGATATTGTCCGGCACGGATACTCCGATCATCCCCAGCAGTGTCTTGGCGTCACGGCCCACACATTTCCGGTTAAGTCCCTTCGGTGTCAGCACAGTGCTTACTAACCGATCCTGCTCCTCTTTGGATGCAAGATAGCAGCCCTGCTCCGCAGTCATATAGTGCATCAGCTCGGATACGACAGAATCTACCGCCACGATCTCTTTCTCTGCGATACACGGAAGATTGTTGTCAAAGGTACATCCGTTGACAATATCTCCCGCTGCTTTCCGGATATCGGCCGTCTCGTCTACAAGCGCCGGCGGGTTTCCTGCCCCTGCTCCGATCCCTCTCCTTCCCGAGGAGAGCACTGCCGTCACCACTCCCGGGCCTCCGGTTGCAGCGATCAGCTGAATGTCCTTGTGCTTCATCATAATGTTGCTGCTGTCCATGGTAGGCTTTGCCACCGTACATGCAATATTCTCCGGACCGCCTGCCTCCACGGAAGCCTCGTTCAGCATATTAATGGCATACTGCGATGTCCTGACTGCCGCCGGGTGCGGGTTAAAGACAACGGTATTGCCGCCTGCCAGCATCCCGATGGTATTGCAGATCACCGTCTCGCTTGGGTTCGTACACGGGGTGATGGCCCCGATCACTCCGAACGGTCCCATCTCGATCAAGGTCAGCCCCTTATCCCCGGACCACGCTGTTGTGGTGATATCCTCCGTACCCGGAGTCTTCTCGGCAACCAGCTGGTGCTTCAAGATCTTATGAGGGACATTGCCCATCCCTGTCTCTTCCACACCCATGCGCGCCAAAATCTCTGCATTCTCTTTCGTCTTCCTGCGGATGTTTGATATAATCTGTTCTCTCTGGTCCATAGACATCCTGTGAACATAGGATTGTGCTTTTTTTGCCGCCGCAATTGCGTCGTTCATGTCGTCAAACACACCTTTGCTCCCGGTTGCGCCTGCTGCTAACTGAAGTTTCGCCATAACTTCTTTCACAACATCCTGAACCATCTGTTCATTTATAGACACGAAATTACCTCCTTTAGCATCTCCCTGCCGTAAGCTGCAAGAAATGTATCTTCTTCGGCGTTTCCGCCGCTTACGCCAAGGGCGCCTATGATTTTTCCTTCTGTCTCAAGCGGTTCTCCGCCGCCGAAGATTACGATCTTTCCTTCATTGGTAAACTGGATCCCGTAGAGGGGCTGCCCGGGCTGGCTAAGCCGGGCAAGCTCTGCCGTGGACATCTTAAGGCCTGCCGACGTGTATGTCTTGTTCACTGCAATATCATAGCTGGCTATATACGCGCCGTCCATACAGTGCACCGCCGTAAGCCTCCCAGCATCATCCGACACCGCGATCACCACCGAAAGGCCCATCTCGGACGCTTTCTGCTCCACCTTCTCAATCAGGGACTTTGCCAGAGCCAATGTCATTTTGTGCTTTTTGCATCTGCACGGATGAGATTTCGCATCCTGTCCTGCGGACATCTGTCTCATAACAGCTTCCACAGCCTTTGAAATCATCTGTTCGTCCATATCATTCCTCTCAGTCGGGAAGTAATTACATTCCCAGCTGCTCCATAACCTTCTTTGTAATAGAAGCCACTAACTCATTGTCCGGAGTTCCCTGTGCGCCTGTGCAGCCGCCTGTACAGTTGTGGCAGCTCTCCTTGCCGCTTCTTGCATTCGGGCAGAGGTTTGCAGGATGCTTGCCCGGAAGTCCCATTTTCCTTCTGATCTCATATAATTTTGCGATCTGGTCTTTGTCGAACTCCTTCGGCCCGCCAAGCATCTTGGACTTGTACAGAAGCTCTGCATAGAACTCAATGGACTCCATCTTGTGGTATGCGTTCAACAGATCCGGACCCCAGGACAGTGCGCCGTGGTTCTCGAGCAGCACCTGGTCAAAGTATGGCAGGTACTCTTCTACTGCATCCGGGATCTCCATAGTGGAAGGTGTGCCGTATTTTGCGATCGGAACACAGCCCAGCGCAATCACTGCCTCCGGCATGATCGGTGCGGTCAGCGGGATCCCTGCAATCGCAAAGGATGTCGCGTAGCTTGGATGAGCGTGTACTACCGCATTTACGTCCGGCCTCTTCTCATAGACGCGCATATGCATCTTAATCTCTGAGGACGGGCGGAAGCTGCCGTTTGCCTGAAGCACATTTCCCTTTGCATCTACTTTACAGATATATTCCGGTGTCATAAAACCTTTACTTACACCTGTCGGTGTGCATAAGAATTCGTTGTCGTTTAATTTTACTGAAAAGTTACCGTCATTAGCTGCAACCATCCCTCTGTTGTAAACTCTTCTTCCGATCTCGCACATTAACTTTTTCAGTTCAAACTCATTTTGCATTTTTCATTCCTCCTTGTTTTTTCGACAAATAAGGACACATTTGTCTGATTTCGTTGTTTCTATTTCGATATTAACACACAAAACCACATGCGTCAATATTGATACGTGTTGTTTCTATTGTCTTTCTCCCATTTCAAACGGGTCAGGACGTCTCTTCGATGTTGTTTTTGTTGGCTTCTTCCTCCCAGGGCATCACGTCGCCTTCCTCCCGGAGATACTCCAGCAGCTCTGGAACTCCTTCATTGGCTTTGGAATTCACAAAAAATATTTTTTTGCAGCCTGCAAGCTCCAGCCACCGCTTCGCGCGCTCCGGGTTCCCGCCTTTTACATCCACCTTTGTCACGATCCCGATCACCTCCCGGTTCGCCATAGGTGTGATATTGGGCGGGTACAAGGAATAAGGTTCTGTTGCCGAGAGCAGAAGCCCCACCACATCCGCCTCATAAGAGTACAGCGCCAGCGCATAGCCAAGGGATTTGGTCTGGGCATATTCGCCCGGCGTGTCGATCACAACATCAAAATTGTTGACATACTGGGTTTTGTGGTACTCGATCTTTTCTCCGCGAAGCGCCTGCGTAAGGGTAGTCTTCCCACATTCGCTTCTTCCCATTAATACGATCTTCTTCATTGCTAAGTCCTTGTGATGCCGCAGACGGTGAATCCCATCTTCTCTTCCACATAATCAAGGATTGCCTTCAGGGAAGATTCCGTCTCCGATATGGTTCCGGTCACGATCAACGTCCCGCTGAAACGGTCTACAAACCCAAGCTCTACACCGGCCGACTTCACGGCAATATCTGCCGCGATCACCGCCGTCTCTGCCGGGCTGATGGTGACGATGCCGATGGCTGATTTGGAGTAATCAATGTTCGGGTTGAGTCCCAGCTTCTCATACAACTCCTCATCCGGGTTGGCGATCAGATGGGCGATCGTGATCTGCTTTCCCGGAACCAGCTCCTGGATGATCCTGATCTTTCCGTTTTCGGATAATAGTTCTTCGTTCATCCTTACCCTCCGATCTGGCAATCCAGGCCTGACGCCTCGATTGCCGCTTTCTTAAGCATTCTCATGTAGTCGTTGGACGGGGGCAGAATATCCTTCATCAGATATTCTCTGCCGAGCCCATCGTACTTGTCCTGCCCCAGCCTGTGGTACGGGAGAAGATGCATCCGCTTCACCCCCCGCAGTCCCGCTGCATATCTTGCAATAGACGTGATCTCGTCCTTTCTGTCGTTGAATCCCGGAATCACCGGCACGCGGATTACCAGGTCAGTCATGCCGGAATCTGCGATCTTCTTTGCATTCTCAAGCATCAGTTCATTGGAACGTCCTGTAAACTCCTTGTGCTTTCCGGGGTTCGTGTGCTTGATGTCCATCAGATACTGATCCAGGTGCGGGAGGATACTCTCGATCACCTCGTAGGGCGCACATCCCATGCTCTCCATGGCAGTGTTGATTCCCCGCTCCTTGGCCGCCCGCAAAAGGTCTCTTGCAAACTCCGGCTGGCAGAGGCTCTCGCCCCCCGACAGGGTAAGTCCCCCGCCGGACCGCCGGTAGTACGGCCGGTCTTTCTCCACCACTTCCATCACCTTCCCGACGGTAGTGTCCTCTCCGATAATCTTCGGCTTCCCCTGCACCATCATAGTCTGGATCGCATATTCCTGTGATTCGGGATTGCAGCACCACCTGCACCGCAGCACACACCCCTTTAAAAACACGATCGTCCGTATCCCTGTCCCGTCATGTATGGAAAATCTCTGTATATCGAAGATACGTCCCCGGGTTTTCATGTAATCCATCATATTCTACCTTTCTTCTGCTAAAATCCCTGCTCCGTACGGTTGATAATATCGTCCTGGAGGGATCTTGACAATGTTGTAAACAGCGCACTGTACCCTGCCACACGTACCACAAGGTGCTTGTACTGCTCCGGATGCTTCTGTGCATCCAACAGCGTCTCCCTGCTGACAACATTAAACTGCATATGGCTTCCCTTCTGGTCGAAGTAAGAGCGGATCAGTGCCACAAAATTCTCAAGCCCCTTCCTGCCGCTTAACGCCGACGGGTGGAATTTCTGGTTAAACAGCGTCCCGTTGGATGCAATATAATGATCCAGCTTTGAGACCGAGTTTGCCGCTGCCGTCGGACCGTGTACGTCCTTGCCTGCCGACGGGGAAACTCCGTCCGCCACCGGCGTGCGGGCCAGTCTTCCGTCCGGCGTAGCACCTGTCTGCGCCCCCAGAGGTACATTTGCAGATACCGGGTAAAGGCCTGCCTGATACATACCGCCTCTTGGATTTTTGAACGATTCCAGCGGCCTGGTGTAAGTATAAGCCACATCTCTTGCAAAGGCATCCACCTCCGCAATGTCATTGCCGAACTTCGGCACTTCCTCAATGAGTTCCAGAAGCTTCTCGCCGTTTGCCTGGATCTCGGGAGTCTCTGCCGCTGCCTTCACAGCCTTTAAGATCGCCGCGATCTCTGCTTCCCCGACTGGTTTTCCGGCTGCCTTTAGCTGCTCTGCGATCTGGACAGTCAGGTCGGAAATCGTTGCCGGGTCAAGGCCTTTGCCGTAATTGGTGAGAAGTGCCTCTTTATATTCTGCCATGGAAACCTTGCGTTCTTCATATACAAGCTTCTTGACAGCATACAAAGAATCTGCCATATTGGCAACCCCGAAGCCCTGCGGGCCGGTAAAATTGTAGACCGCTCCGCCTTCCTGCACAGATTTGCCGCGCCGGATACAGTCCTCCACTATACAAGATAAGAACGGAAGCGGGCACCTCTCTGCGTGCGCTACGTCAATGGCATTGTCTGCATTTACCAGAAGGCTGATATTGTAGTTCATCTGCTTCTTGTACGCATCATAGAACTCCTCAAATGTCTTCATCTCTTCCACATTTCCGGTCTTTATGCTGATCTGCTCTCCCCGGTCGACGCCGTTAGAGAATACCAGTTCCAGCGGACGGCACATATTGAAGAAGGCAGCGTCGTGCCATCCTTCTGTCTTTCCTGCTTTCTGCGGCTCCACGCATCCGATGATATTATATTCCCTTGCCTCTGCCAGCGTAAGCCCCCTGCTCACCAGAGACGGGATGATCACCTCATCGTTATAGTAAGCCGGAAGTCCGATTCCGGTGCGGGTAAGCTCTGCCGCTTTAATGAGGAATTCATGAGGCGAACCGTTCCACACACGAATAGAAAATGACGGCTGTGGAAGCATGACATGCATGGAAGCCTGGATGCACATAAAGGACAGGTCGTTGGTCACATCGATCCCTTCCTTGTTCTGTCCGCCCGCGATCAGATTCTGGAACAGGCTGTAGCCTGCAAATCCTTCTGCGGAAGCCGCGTCACGGCACTTGTTCAGGTCATTTAATTTCACCCAGATACAATCCATCAGCTCCTGTGCGAATTCTCTTGTAAGCCTTCCTTCGTCCAGATCCTTTTTATAGTAAGGATACATATACTGGTCAAACCGCCCCGGCGAGATGGAATGTCCGCTGGATTCGATCTGAAGAAGCTGCTGGACGAACCAGAAGGACTGGCACGCCTCGTAGAAGCCGGATGCCCCTTTCGCCGGAACACGGCGGCAGTTCTCTGCGATGCGAAGAAGCTCTGCCTTCCTCTGTGTATTGCCGCACGTTCCTGCTTCCTCTTCTGCCAGCTCTGCATATCTGCGCGCATATGCGACGGCTGCCTTACAGCTGATAATCACTGCCTCCAGGAAGTGGGATTTCTTCACATAATCCCCGTCCCCCACATTACATTTTGCAAGTTCTGCCTCTGCCTCTTCTATGATTCCTTCATAACCCACTGCCAGCACCTTTTCATACTGGACGGTCACATGGCCTACGCCATTATAAAAGTAATTGCCCGGTGTAAAAATATTATGGTCGATTGCCCGGATCGCCTCCGGCGCCATGTAGGAAGTCGCAAGCTCGCTTGTAGTCTTGCCCTTCCAATACTTATGGACCTCTCTTAGATCCTGCTTAGCCTTCTCCGAAATGTAAAACGGGTCGGCACTTCTTGTCTCCACCGTCTCAAACTCGGACTCCAGCCATTCATACGAGAATTCCGGATACGTCTGGCATCCCCGCGGTGCGATCGTCGTACTGCCGACGATCAGTTCCTCGTCGCGGATAATGATCGGTATGTATTTTAGAATATGTTCAAATGCCTTGGCACGTCTTATGATCATCGGCTCACTCTCTGTGGCCTTATAAGACTCTGTGATCAGAACTGCCCTCGCAGATTCGATCTCAGGCATCTTTGCAAACAAATGATCCACCAGCCTGCCGATCCTGTCCGTCTTTGGAATACTTTCACTGTTGTAAGTATAAAGTCCCATGTTTCTCCTTTCCTTCCAATATTCAATTTGCATTACATGAAGCTTTGCTGTCTTTTATTATAAACCATAATCTCAACAAATACAACATTTTTTAATGATAATATTTGTTGTTTTTGTTTGTTTCTATGTGGTTTTTATTTTGTTATCTTATATTGTGAAATACGCAGCATGGACATACAGGTATTTATACTTTATACATTTACTCATAACTTCATAGAATAAAAGGAGATCTCACCTTTTCTGGATCTACAGCGGACACATGAAAAAGAATTGTCAAAAAAAAACATCCATGATATATTATTGCTGTGGGAAATTAAAGAGCTCAAGGAAAAAAATTACCGCCAGCTACTGCTAATAGCTGACGGCCAACCTCACAGCGGATTGTAACTTAGTCATTTTTGGGGAATCCGCTCTTTTGTCTTCAAGCATTTTTATATACCAGAAAGGAGTCCCAGGGCCCATGCCAAGATATCAGTTTGAATTTGATCCACATACACACTCAATTGCCAGCGGACACGCATCCTCAAGTACCATCACCGATATGGCCAAAAAGGCTGCTGCCGCGAACCTGAAAATGATCGGCATTACCGACCACGGCCCTGCCACCCCTCACGCGGGGAAACCATCCTACTTCCGAAGTCTTGCCATGGCTCCGAGAACGCGTCTTGGAGTAGAGACGTTCCTCGGCGTGGAACTAAATATACTGGATCAACAAGGAACGGTAGATCTTGATGCGGATATCCTGAAGAAACTGGACTATGCCGTCGCAAGCATGCACCCCCAAACCTTCCGCCCAGGCACGAAAGAATCCAACACCGCTGCCTACATCAACGCCATGAAGAACCCCTATGTAAAGATCATCGGACACTGCGATGATACCAAATACCCGGCAGACTATGAAGCGCTTGCAAGAGCCGCCAAAGAATACCATGTGCTCCTGGAGATCAATAACAGTTCCTTAAGCCCTGACGGCTACCGGGGCAATACCAGGCCAAATGCCGCCGCCATCCTGAAATATTGTTCCCTCTTAAACCACCCGGTAGTGCTCTCAAGCGACAGCCACGGCACCGGCCATATCGGTGATTTTCGCTATGCACTTGCTCTGATCGAAGAAACCGGCTTTCCACAGAGCCTGATTATGAACTACTCCCTGGACGCCTTCAAGGCATTGATTGCTATCGGTTAACAAAAATACGGCTGTCAGTCCCACCGGCACCTCTGTGCAATTTCCTTTGTCAGAGCCTCATATTCCTTTGCACTTCTACTGCTCTTCTTGTATGCCATAATAGGCATATTATTGTCCTGGGACCACTCTACACTGCTGTCAACGCGGATGAAAGACTCAAATACTTCCACTCCTTCAAGCTCCCTCAGCGTGTCGAGAGTCTGCCGGAAATAATTCTTTCTCGCATCCACCTTCGTAATTACGATCCCCGACAGCCTCAGATCCGGGGCCACAGGCTTTACCTCCTCCAGAAATTCAAACAGATTCCCAAGTCCAAAAAGTCCCCACGGCGTGGCCTCCACCGGAATAATCAGCTCATCGCAGGCACAGAGCACATTCATCACCCATCCCCCAAGAGTAGGGGGCGAATCAATCAGTATGTAATCATAATTTCCCGACTCCCTGACTGTCTTCATACACTTTTTCAGAATCAGCTCCCGCTGCCACTTCGTAAATAATTCATATTCTATGGAGCTCATCAAGGTTGAGGACGGTATGAGGTCAATGCCTTCATAGGCCGTCGGCACAATATAATCTGCCAGATCCTTCTGCTGCTTCACCGCGTAGTAAAGATTTCTTTCTCCTCTGGCAAATTCCAGCACCTGCTCCTCCGAAAAATACGACAGTGAAAGGTTCAGCTGCATATCCCCGTCGATGAGCAGCACCCTCTTTCCAAGCTGAGCCAGCCCGTACCCTACATTCGCACAGGTGGTAGACTTGCCGCTTCCTCCTTTATTGTTCGCAAAACAGATCACCCTGGTCTTTCCCATCATCCATGCCTCCATTTCCCTTCTGTATTTTTATACCTCGATTTATAATAGATACCCTCTCTGTCTGGAATCAGGAATCCCCATCTGTATCCGATATTTCGCCACCGTCCTGCGGGAAACCTGAACGCCCTTTTTTCCTAATTCATCCGATACTGCCTGATCACTGACAGGTCTTTTCCTGTCCTCACCTTGGATGATTTCGCGGATCATTTCTTTTGTACCTTCCGAAGACACCCCTTCCTTCTTTTCTGCTGTTTCGCCAATCGCCGCGGAAAACAGATCGAGGATAAAGACTGTCTTTTGATACTGAAAGTATTTGCCCTTAACCGCTCTGCTTACTGTAGACGGGTGTATCCCCGTCCTTTTTGCCACATCCTCCAGCGTCATGGGGCGAAGTGCCTTTCCGGCAAGAAGCCATGGCTCCTGTATCCCTGCAATAGCCTCCGCAACTTTTTCAATGGTGCGCCGCCTCTGCTCCACGCAGTCCATAACGAATCTTGCCCTCTTAAGCTTCGTCTGGAAATACCGGCAAAGTTCATCATCCACGGATGTCTGCATCATATGGATATAGTAGTCATTGTACTGATATTCCCCCATCCAGCTGTCATTGATCCTGGCCTTCCATTTCCCGCCCTCTCTGGACAGCAGAATATCCGGGACGATGTACTCGGTTCTTTTTTCCCGCACATTCATAAACGGCCTGGGGTTCAACTGACTGATCATATGAATATAGTGTTTTACCGCTGCCGTGGAAATATGCATGGCCCTTGTCACCATACTGATATGCCCTTTCAAGATCTCCGGCATATATTCCTCTACCATACAAAAAAGCTTCTCGTCCTTGATCCCCTGTGCCTGAAACTGCCTGATCAGGCATTCCGATATATCCCTGGAAAATACTCCCGCCGGCTCCAGCTGCTTTAACGTATCCAGACATCTCTCAACTGTCTCTTCCTCATATCCAAATAATTCAGCAATATCGCCGACTTCATATGTAAAAAACCCTTTGTCATCCAAACATTCGATCAGACGCCCGAAGATCTGCCACTCTCCACTGCTGTAATTTTCCCTGTGAAGCTGACCCAGGATAAAGCTGCGCCACTCTCCGCTTTCCTCCGCCCGGATATCCTCTCTTCGGATGTCATCCTCGTCCCGCTGCATATACTGGTCCCTGTAAGATATACTTTTCTCATACATCTGCTCCAGGTCACACAGTGATTCGCTCTGCCTGTCCTGGGAGCATTCAAGCATAGGATTCTCAAGATATTCATTTGTCATAAGACTGTCCAGTTCCTGATTGGTACAGGCAAGTATCTCCAGTGATTGGATCTGTCCGGCAGAAAGAACCTGTCTTTGTTCCAACGTCAAATTATTTTCCAGCATAATACCACCCGATGAATGTAAGCATGTATCTTTGTCTTGTCTTCATTCCATTATAGCATTCATGGAATTCCATGACAACCTTCGACATTTCATCAAAAAACACCAAAAAAAGAAGCCGTATCCTGTACAGCTTCTTTCCATCTTTTCCTGATAGCCTGTTAATCCTCAAAAGCTTCCTTCATCTTATCCATAAAGCCTTTTTTCTTCTTTCCGCCCTTTGGACCGGAGGTATCCTCGCCACTGACCGCATTCAGTGTGTTTCCGGCCAACTCGTCAAATTTCCTGAGCGCCTCTTTTGCCTCAGCACTCAACCTCTCCGGCGTCTGAATAACAAGGGTCACATAGTGGTCTCCCCTCACCTGTGAATTACGGATCGACGGTACGCCCTTTCCTTTCAGGCGAACCTTGGTGTCCGTCTTCGTCCCTGCCTTTACATTGTAGATCACGTCGCCGTCCACGGTCTTAATCTTGATATCCGCACCAAGCGCCGCCTGGGCAAATGAGATCGGAACCGTAGAGAAGATATGCATATCCTGCCGCTGGAATACCGGATGTCTGGACACCATCACCTCCACCAACAGATCGCCTCTTGGTCCGCCGTTTACGCCCGGCTCACCTTTTTCCCGAATCCTCACACTCTGACCGTTGTCGATCCCTGCCGGAATTGAAACTGCGATCTTCTTGCGGTTGGACACATAACCGGTCCCGCCGCAGCCGGAGCATTTTTCACGGACGATCTTTCCTGAACCGTGACAGTCCGGACAGGTCTGGACATTCTGCACTGTTCCAAAGAAAGACTGCTGCGTATAGACAACCTGCCCCTTCCCGCCGCATTTCGGACAAGTCTCCGGAGATGTACCCGGCTTGGCTCCTGTACCGCTGCAGGTCGGACATGGATCCTTCAGCACCACATCCAGCTCTTTCTCGCAGCCAAATACTGCCTCCTCGAAGGTGATCCTCACACTCTTACGAATATTCATGCCTTTCATCGGCCCCTGACTTGCACGGCCGCCTCTTCTGCCGCCGCCGAATAAATCACCGAAAATATCACCGAAAATGTCGCTGAAATCTGCCCCGCTGAAATCAAAACCGCCGAAGCCGCCTCCGCCTGCGCCGCCCTCAAAGGCTGCATGGCCGAACTGATCATACTGGCGGCGTTTTTCCGGATCGCTCAGCACTGCATAAGCCTCTGATGCCTCCTTGAATTTCTTCTCGGCCTCCGCATCCCCGGGGTTCACATCAGGATGATACTTTTTGGCAACCTTTCTGTATGCTTTTTTCAGAGCCGCCTCGTCGGCATCCTTGCCGACACCCAGCACCTCATAATAGTCTCTCTTTGATTCTGCCATCTTCTATCCCTTTCTTCCGCACTCTGTCATACGCAGAGAAGTATCCTTGCATTAAAATAAATTTCGAAACTCACCGATGTCTCATCCCGTGGTTCAGACTTTTCTGTAATCCCTGCAGCATTCTGTATTCCAGACTACCTGCTGCCTCTGTCACAACTTGTATTCTAGACTTCCTTGTAATCTCCGTCTACTACATCATCTCCCTGGAAGCCTTCCGGTGCCGGACCTGCGCCCGCGCCCATATCCGGGCCTGCGCCCTGTGCACCGGCCGCTGCCCCTGCCTGCTCATACATCTTGGTGAAAAGCTTCTGAGCGCTCTCCGTCAGTTTCTCTTTTCCTGCTTTAATCTCTGCGATCTGTGCATCGGACATATCATCCATGTTTACCTTCTCAAGCAGCTCTTTTAATGCCTTGCAGTCAGCCTCCACAGCATCCTTGTCTGCACCGTCCAACTTGTCTCCAACCTCGCTGAGCGCTTTCTCGGTCTGGAATACCATAGCGTCCGCCTCATTCTTAGCATCAATACCTTCTTTACGCTTTTTATCCTGAGCTTCAAATGCTGCCGCTTCCTTCACTGCCTTATCGATATCTTCATCGGACATATTGGAGCCTGCAGTAATGGTAATGTGCTGCTCCTTGCCTGTTCCGAGATCCTTTGCAGATACATTTACGATGCCGTTTGCATCAATATCAAAGGTAACCTCAATCTGCGGGATCCCGCGCGGAGCCGGTGCGATACCGTCTAACCGGAACTGTCCGAGGGATTTATTGTCTCTTGCAAATTGTCTCTCGCCCTGTACTACATTAATATCTACAGCTGTCTGGTTATCTGCCGCTGTAGAGAATACCTGGCTCTTCTTGGTCGGGATCGTTGTATTTCTCTCGATCAGCCTTGTTGCAACGCCGCCCATAGTCTCAATAGAAAGAGAAAGCGGTGTTACGTCAAGAAGAAGGATATCGCCTGCACCTGTATCTCCTGCAAGCTTGCCGCCCTGTACGGATGCACCGAGAGCCACACACTCGTCCGGGTTCAATGACTTGCTCGGCTCCTTGCCTGTGAGACGCTTTACTTCCTCCTGGACAGCCGGGATACGTGTGGAACCGCCGACAAGCAGTACCTGGCCAAGTTCAGACGCTGAGATGCCTGCATCTGACAGCGCACGCTGTACAGGCTCGGATGTCTTCATTACCAGATCATGGGTCAGTTCGTCAAATTTTGCCCTTGTAAGGTTCATATCAAAATGCTTCGGTCCCTCAGCGGTTGCTGTGATGAACGGCAGGTTGATATTGGATGTTGTTGCGGAGGAAAGCTCCTTTTTCGCCTTCTCTGCTGCTTCTTTCAGTCTCTGAAGGGCCATCTTGTCTGTAGACAAGTCAACACCCTCCTGTTTCTTGAACTCTGCGATCATATAGTCTGTAATCTTCTGGTCAAAATCATCTCCGCCGAGACGGTTGTTTCCTGCTGTGGATAATACTTCGATGACACCCTCGCCAATCTCAATGATAGATACGTCAAAGGTACCGCCGCCTAA
Source organism: uncultured Dorea sp. (assembly GCA_947645355.1). Taxonomy (GTDB): domain Bacteria; phylum Bacillota; class Clostridia; order Lachnospirales; family Lachnospiraceae; genus Dorea_D. The sequence continues at coordinate 26,883 of CANSCI010000013.1, forward strand.
GTCGTATACCATAATCTTCTGCTCTTTTTCATTGTCAAGACCATATGCAAGGGCGGCTGCCGTAGGCTCGTTGATGATACGCTTTACATCAAGTCCTGCAATCTTGCCCGCATCCTTGGTAGCCTGACGCTGAGCATCGTTGAAATATGCCGGAACTGTAATGACAGCCTCTGTTACCTTCTCTCCCAGATAACCTTCTGCATCTGCTTTTAATTTCTGAAGGGTCATCGCGGAGATCTCCTGAGGAGAATATTTCTTCTCGTCGATGGTTACCCTGAAGTCAGAACCCATCTCTCTTTTAATAGAAGAAATCGTTCTCTCCGCATTCGTTACTGCCTGACGCTTTGCAGGCTCTCCTACCAGACGCTCACCTGTCTTTGTAAATGCTACAACAGACGGTGTTGTCCTTGCGCCTTCGGTGTTTGTGATGACTGTCGGCTGTCCGCCTTCCATAACTGCCACACAACTGTTTGTTGTACCTAAGTCAATACCAATTATTTTTCCCATGATTTAATTCCTCCTGATTTTTTATAATGATGTAGTTAAATTTCTTTGAACAACCTCGCCAAGTGCTCTAGGTTTAATTAGCTACTTTGACCATGCTGTGTCTTACTACGGTGTCTCGGTACGTGTACCCTTTTTGGAATTCCTCGGTGATGATATTTTCACCGATATTTTCGTCTTCCACATGCATGACTGCATTGTGGAGATTCGGGTCGAATTCCTGCCCTACCGCTTCGATAGGTTTCACCTCGATTCCTTCCAGAGTTGTCATTAACTGTTTATATACCTTCTCCATCCCCTGGACAAATGGATCTTCTTTGTCTTCTTCCTTCACCGCATCGAGCCCCCGCTCAAAATTATCGACTACCGGAAGAATCTTTTCTATGATATCTTTCGCACCTACTTCGTACATCTGCGCTTTTTCTTTGTCTGTACGCTTGCGGAAGTTATCAAACTCTGCCATCTGACGAGTGAGTTTATCTGTCAGCTCCTCAATTTTCTCGTCTTTTTTATCTTTTTTGTCTTTTTTGCCAAATAATTTTTTGCCGGATTTTCTGTCTGCATCCTGCTCTTTGCCATCTGCTTCTTCTGTGCTGTCTGTTTCTTCTGACTGATCTGCATCCTCTGCTTCTTTTGCGTCCTCCGGCTGATCTGCATCCACCGCTTTCTCCGCCTGGTTCTTACTGCCTTTTGCATCCTCTGCACTGTCTGTTTCGTTTTCTTCTGCACATTTTGCTGTTCTCTTTGCCTCATTGACGGCCTCTTTTACCATTTCTTCCTGGCTTTTCTCCTGATGATTCTCCAAGGGTTCTTCCACCTTTCTTATTCTTTTTTATGAAACATCTGGTCCAGTTCGCTCTGGAGCCGTTTCATGGATTTTAATACATGCTCATAATCCATTCGTTTCGGTCCGATAATACCTATCGTTCCCTTCATGCCGTCACCTAATTCATAAGTTGCGGTAACAACACTGCAGTCTTTCATATTTTGAACCGGAGTCTCGTCTCCGATATAGACCTGTATTCCTGTATTGTCTTCCTGCGCCAGCGTCTGTGTTACCAGTTCGGTCAACTGCTGCTTTTCTTCAAATGCACTGATGATGTCCTGGGCGCTCTGCTTATCGCTTAGTTCCGGGTATTTGAATATGTTCGTTGTACCGCTTGTGTAGATCTGCATATCCTCGTCAATCTGGATCACATCTGCCACCGCATCCAGCACATTTCCGATCACCTCGCTGTGGATGCCTGCCTGCTCCTTCAGCCGTGCGATCAGTCCCAGGTTAATCTCCTCGATCGGCATGCCGTTCAGCGTCGTATTAAGAAGCATATTCAGTTTCAGAAGATTTTCATTGCTGAGCGGTTCCTCCAGATTAATGATCTTATTCTTGATCACATTGCCGCCGAGCACGATCACCGCAATGATCTGTTCCTCGTCCACCATCGACAGCTGAATAAATTTGATCTTGTTCGCGTTGCCCATGGGTGTGGACACCATAGTCGCATAGTTCGTATTGCTCGCAAGGACCTTTGCCGCCTGCTTCAAAAGCTGCTCCATCTTATCTGCCTTCTGAAGCATCTGCTCCTGCATCTCGGTGAGCTCCTGCTCCTTTTCCTCCATCAGCATATCCACGTAGAGTCGATAACCTTTGTCCGAAGGGATACGCCCTGCCGACGTATGAGGCTGAATGATATAGCCAAGCTCTTCTAAGTCTGCCATCTCATTGCGAATTGTAGCAGAACTTAAATTCAGATCCGTATATTTGGAAATCGTCCTGGAGCCTACCGGCTCTCCGGTATCCAAATATGTCTTAATAATGGCATGCAGAATCTTGAGCTTCCGGTCCGTGAGTTCATGCTCTGTCAACATCAGCCCACCTCCTTTCGGATCTTCTCTGTTAGCACTCTTTAATTTCGAGTGCTAACATCTTCGAATATTAATGTATCACTCCGGTTTTCTTTTGTCAACAGGGTTTATTATTTTTTTATATTTGGGACGTAGTAAAATTCAGTTTTACTACGTCCCAAATTGAACTTTGGCCTGTACCTAAATGAAAAACCCCCTGTACCCAACCGCCGCTTTTGCGGCTGGGTACAGGGGCATCTCTTCTGTTGTTCCCTAACTAAGTTCCACTTTTTCAGCCTCTTCCGGCTTAAAATCATTCTCCAGGTCATAGATGTTATGCCCGGTAGACTCGCTCAGCACCCGGCCTTCCAGAGAATAGCAGCGGATGAACCTTTTCCCGTCCACACTCGACCAGTGCTCTACATCCCAGCTCATATATCCGTCCTCATCACTCTTCTTCTCGCTCAGGTACAGATCTACCTGCCGGCCGGCCTTCATCTGGTCGATCAGGCCCTTTGTCCCGTCCACCTCTACTTCTGTTTTGTTTACTGAATCATAAATTTTCATGACATTCCCTCCTGCATGCTTCATAAAATAAACTTCTGGACTGATTATAACGTTTCCCGGCTCAAAATACAAGCCTTTCAAGCCGGCTGCAGCCTTTACCGCCTTTACAAAACACCGCCCATAAAATGCCATCCGGCCGCCGGCAGACATCAGTCCTGCTTTTTTTCCGCCGTTTTGATCAAGAACTCGTTCTTCCTAAAATCAATGACCCCTTCTCGCCGAAGCTTCCCCAGTTCTGCAGACATAGCGCTCCGCTCAACACAGAGATAATCTGCCATCTCCTGACGGTCGAAAGGAATCCTGAACCGGCGCTTCCCCGCCTTTTTGGACTCTGCCGACAGATAAGACAACAGCTTTTCCCTGGTCGTCCGCTTGGAAGTATGTCTGATCTTTTCGCTCAGCGCCACATTCTTTTTTGCCAGGATGTGCACCATGTTCTGAATCAGCTGACGGTGAAACGGACAGCTGTCCGGGCACAAAGTCAGCACCTTCTCTATATCCAAATCCAGAACCAGACTGTCCTTAACAGCTATAATACTGACCGGACTCAGCAAAACTTCCGCACAGGCAAATGCCGCCCCGTAAAGTTCTCCCGGATCCAATTGTTCCACAATATTCCGGTTGCCGAATATATCCTCACTCGCCACCTGAAGGCTGCCTTCAAGCACAATCCCAAACCTGGATACCGCCTCCCCTTCTGCCAATAGAAGCGCCTGCTTCTGATACCTCCTGTATTTCCCATCCAGGCAGGAGAGCATCTGTTCAAGCTCTGTCTCACACACTCCACGGAATAACGGAATATTGTACAATGCACCATATTTTTTCATAAATCACCTTTTTGTTGGAAAAACAACATACTTTCTTTGCATATCGTAGTAAACTACTTATTGTTTCTTGTATTATTTCATAAAAAATACGGTTTATCCGTCAGTGTCCAAAGAAACGCTGAAACAATACACCAAGGAAGGAGAAACACTTATGATCCGTAAAATCATCCATATTAATGAGGAAAACTGCAGCGGCTGCGGCGCATGTGCCGCAGCCTGCCATGAAGGAGCGATCCAGATGGTGGACGGCAAAGCCCGCCTGATCCGCGACGACTACTGCGACGGCCTGGGGGACTGCCTCCCGGCCTGCCCTGCAAATGCAATCTCGTTTGAAGAAAGAGAAGCCCCCGCCTACGATGCAGAAGCCGTAAAAGCCCATCTGAAAAAACAGCAGAATTCCCCGGCCGACAACCGGCAGGAAAACAAGCCGGAATCCCCGGCAGAGAACCGGCAGGAAAGCCAACTGCTCCAATGGCCCGTCCAGATCCGGCTGGCGCCTGCAAAGGCACCGTACTTCGATGACGCCGACCTGTTGATTGCTGCTGACTGCACCGCCTACGCCTATGCAGATTTCCACAACCGTTTCATCAAAAACCACATAACTCTGATCGGCTGCCCGAAGCTGGATGCCGTCGATTACAGCGAAAAACTCTCTCAGATCCTTTCCTCCAACCGGATCCGAAGCATTACCCTTGTAAGAATGGAGGTTCCCTGCTGCGGCGGACTCCAGTATGCCGCAGCAGAAGCCATAAAGAAAAGCGGAAAGAATATCCCGATAAATATTATAACCGTAAGCCTCAAAGGGAAGCTGATCCAATGTACTGACTGACTGATCGATCGATATTCAGCCGCCGCACCGATGCACTACTCTTCCTTAATATAGTCCATCCACTCCCGGATCCGTTTCTCGTATCCGTTTTCACTGGCCTCGTAGAATCTGGCATCCCGGATCTCATCGGGCAGATACTGCTGCTTCACATAATGCTTCGGATAATTATGTGCATATTGATACCCGGTGCCGCGCCCAAGACTCTGTGATCCCTTATAGTGGCTGTCCTGAAGATGCGCCGGCACCGTGGTCTTACAGTTCCTTACATTCTCCATAGCGGCAAACACCGCATTGCAGGCAGAATTGCTCTTCGGCGCAGTCGCCACGTACAACACTGCCTGCGAGAGGATGATCTGAGCCTCCGGCATCCCGACCCGCTCCACAGCCTGAGCCGCCGAGACGGCCACTGTGAGCGCCATCGGATCCGCATTTCCCACATCCTCCGATGCACAGATCATGATCCGCCTTGCGATAAATTTAATATCCTCCCCCGCATAGAGCATCTTCGCCAGATAATAGACTGCCGCATCCGGGTCAGACCCGCGCATGCTCTTGATAAATGCGGAAATCGTGTCATAGTGGTTGTCCCCGGTCTTGTCGTAGAGCACGACACGTTTCTGGATACACTCAGACGCCACCTCAAGGGTAAGATGTATCTTGCCGTCTTTCTCCCGCTCTGTCGTGAGAATGCCAAGTTCCACCGCTTTTAATGCATTTCTGGCATCCCCGCCGGAGATGTCCGCCAGGAACTCCAGGGCGTCCTCCTCGATCACGGCATCATAACTTCCCATCCCTTTTTCCACATCGTAAACAGCCCTCTTGATCAAGATCTTGATATCCTCCTTACTCAGAGGCAGCAGTTCAAAAATACTGGATCTGGAGATCAGCGCGCTGTTCACCTCAAAATACGGATTTTCCGTAGTAGCTCCGATGAGAATAAGCGTCCCATCCTCCACAAACGGCAGCAGGTAGTCCTGCTGTCCTTTGTTGAACCGATGGATCTCATCTACAAAGAGGATGGTTCTTTTCTGATACATTCCCAGAGTCTCCTTCGCCCGGGCAACCACTGCCTCCATATCCTTCTTTCCGGCAACAGTCGCATTGATCTGGGTGAATTCTGCACTTGTTGTTCCCGCGATCACCTTCGCAAGCGTTGTTTTTCCCGTACCCGGCGGTCCGTAGAAAATAATTGAACTCAGCTTGTCCGCCTTGATTGCCCGGTAAAGAAGCTTATCCTTTCCTATGATATGTTCCTGCCCCACCACCTCATCCAGCGTCGCAGGCCTGAGCCTGGATGCCAGCGGGGCTTCTTTGTCCATATTTTTCTCCCTCGCGTATTCAAATAAATCCATTGCTTACAACCTTCCTTCAACTACAATCTGCCATACCATTACATTTCCCCCAAAAGTTCCCGGATCACTTCTCCGGCGATCAGAAGCCCTGCCGCCGGCGGCACAAAAGATATGCTCCCCGGAACACTCCTCCTGCTGCCGGAAGGCTCCTCTTTGGAATTCCCGGACACATCCACCGGCTTTTCCCTGGAATACAGCACCTTCAGGCGGCTGATTCCCCTTGCCCGCAATTCTTTCCTCATCACCTTGCAGAGAGGGCACACTGACGTACTGCTGATATCCGCAATCTCAAAAAGCTCCGCATGAAGCTTATTGCCTGTCCCCATACTGCTGATTATGGGAATCCCATATTCCCCGGCTTTTTCCACCACTGCCAGCTTAGCTGTCACGGTATCAATTGCATCAATAATATAGTCCGGCTTCTCTGCAAACAATGAATCTACATTTTCCGGCAGTACAAACGTCTCAAAGACAACTACCTCCGTCTCCGGACAGATGTCCCTGATCCTTTCCCTCATGACCCTTGTCTTATACTGACCCACCGTGCTGTGAAGCGCGATGGACTGACGGTTAATATTTGTCAGGGAAACCTTATCGTTATCCACCAGGATGAGCCTGCCGACCCCGCACCTGGCCAATGCTTCGATACAATGGGAGCCGACCCCGCCGACTCCCAGCACCATAATTGTCGTATCTTTCAACCGCTGAAGCTTCTCTTCCCCAAGAAGCAGTTCTGTCCTTGAAAATTCATTTACCATCTTTTTGTCCCTCACCCAGTGTACTGTACCGTTCCCGCTTCGCCAAAGCAGCCTGACAAAATGTTCCTCTGCTGCATTGACTTCGCTCGACGACGCAGCAGACATCAATTCAAGAGGATCTCATCTGCCGTCACAAATTCATATCCCTCCTTCTGCAAAATATCTATAATCTGGAGGGCGGCATCCACAGACGATCCATAACAGTCATGCAATAAAATAATATCATTTTCCTCCACATCCGTCACTACCCTATTTACAATTTCACTGACATTCTCTGTCGTCCAGTCAAGGGGATCCACAGACCACATGACCGGCATGACCTCCATCTCCACTTCAAGATCCTGCTGCCACACGCCGAACGGAGGCCGCATATATGCCAGGTGCTCCCCCGTAATTGTGCTGACCACCCGGTCCGTCTCCCCGATCTCCTTCTTGGCCTCCTCCCTGGAAAGCCTTGTAATATCTACATGGTGATAAGTATGGTTTCCCAGCAGATGCCCCTCCTTGTACATCCGCTCAACGATCTCCGGATTCTCCTTCGCATTTTCTCCGATCAGAAAAAAACTGGCCTTCACGCTGCGCTTCTTCAGACCGTCCAGCAGCCTCTCCGTATACTCACTGCTTGGTCCGTCGTCAAATGTAAGCGCTATCCGCGGCGCCCCTGTACCTTCCTCCTGAGCGCCTTTGCCGCCGTCATCCTCCCCTGCTCCACTCTCCACCTCTACATCCCCGTCTGCATCCGTGCCTGCAAACAGACGGTGACTTGTCTCTGCACCGGTATTCCTGCCCGCATCGGACACCTCCTTACCCGCATTTTGAAATTCGAAACCATCCTCTTTTCCTCCGTAAAAACGCAGGGATATACCTAACACACTCAGCATACACAACACATACAAAAAAACAGACAATACCTTTATCTTATACACCTCATAGGATCTTTTCAAAGCCCACACTCCTAAAATTGTTCTTATCATATATATGTAAATCAAACACCCGAAAGAATATATTTACACATTGCAATATAAATTTTTGAATGCTATAATAGCCCTTGCATGTAAGGAGGTAAAACATTATGACAGAAACAAATGAAAATGTTACTGAAAAACAAGAAAACAAGATGGGAGTTATGCCTGTCTCAAAGCTTTTGATTACCATGTCTCTGCCAATGATGATCTCAATGCTCGTACAGGCACTTTACAATATCGTGGACAGCATGTTCGTCGCACAGCTGAATGAGGACGCGCTGACAGCCGTGTCTCTGGCCTTCCCGATCCAGACGCTGATGATAGCCATATCCTCAGGGACGGGCGTCGGAATCAATGCACTCCTTTCCCGCAATCTTGGCGAAAAAGACTACAAAAGTGCAGACAGAGCCGCCAAAAACGGCCTCTTCCTCGCTATTGTAAGCTCCGTTATTTTTGCCGCGTCAGGCGCCGTAGGATCCCGTTTCTTCTTTGCAGTACAGACCGACAATCCTGTAATCCTGAATTACGGCACACAGTATCTGACGATCATCACCGTGTGTTCTGCCGGCATTTTCCTGCAGATTACATTCGAACGGCTGATGCAGTCTACCGGCAAGACAATCTACAACATGATCACACAGGGCACCGGTGCCATTATCAATATTATCCTGGATCCGATCCTGATCTTTGGGCTCTTCGGGTTCCCAAGACTTGAAGTCGCAGGTGCAGCCATCGCCACCGTCACCGGACAGATCGTTGCCGTGTCCATGTCCATATTTTTTAATGCAGCAAAAAACAAAGAAATCAGCGCAAGCCTACGGCACTTCCGCCCCCATGGACGTACCATCTCTATCATATACAAGGTCGGAGTCCCTTCTATTATTATGCAGGCGATCGGCTCTGTCATGACTTTCGGCATGAACAAGATCCTTCTGATGTTCTCGTCTACCGCAGCTGCAGTGTTCGGCGTATATTTCAAGCTTCAGAGCTTCATTTTCATGCCGATCTTCGGACTGAACAATGGTATGATCCCCATCATTGCCTTTAACTACGGTGCACGGAACAAAGAACGCATCAAGAAAACCGTCAAATTAAGCATCTTGATCTCGATCTCCATTATGTTCATCGGCCTCGTTATTTTCCAGACCTGTCCGCAGTTCTTGCTGGTCAATCTGTTCGATGCCTCTGAAAACATGATTGCGATCGGTGTCCCGGCACTTCGCATCATCAGTTTAAGCTTTTTATTTGCCGGATATTGCATTATCGCAGGTTCTGTATTCCAGGCGCTGGGGAATGGGGTCTACAGCCTGATCGTGTCCGCAGCAAGGCAGCTTTTAGTCATCCTCCCCGTAGCCTATTTTTTTGCAAAGCTGTTCGGATTACATATGGTATGGTGGGCGATCCCTATCGCAGAGCTGGTGTCTTTGACTTTGTCCACAATTCTCCTGAGGCGCATCTACCGCCTGGAAGTAGAACCCCTGTAGGAGCGAAAAAACCAAACAGGACATCCCGGGATATCCTTACGGAAACCATTTGGAGCCTGAGGCGCAGACGGCTGTCTGTACCTCAGGCTCCTGTAGATTTGCACAGTCTTGATTCTCAATTATCCTTTTTTCACACTGAAGCCGAACCTTCCCAGTTCTTTCCCGAGGGCAACATACGTTCCATGGGAATAAGCCAGAAGCCCCGACCGATTCAGTTCAAACTTCCCGCTTTCCTGCATATACCGCTCATCTGCCTGGACGGCAAGCACCTCGGCAAGAAACATGTGATGTGAGCCCAGTTCCTTTACCTCCGTCACCTTACACTCGATATTGACCGGGCACTCTGCAATAACCGGCACGTGCACAAGCTTCTGTGCCTTACCCCTTGTAAGCTTCATTTCCTTCCATTTATCCACATCCCTGCCGGAACGGACACCGCACCAGTCCGCGGCCCCTGCAAGCTCCTCTGTCGTAAGGTTTACGGCAAATTCGCCGCTCTCTTTTATCATATGGTAAGAATAACGTTCCGGCCTTACCGATATATACAGCATAGCCGGATCTGTACAGACCGTCCCTGTCCATGCCACTGTAATAATATTATCCTCACCCTTTGTATCAGCGGTACTTACCATAACTGCCGGCAGCGGATACAGCATATTGCCCGGCTTCCATATCTGTTTTCCCATTCTTATCTTCTCCTCCATCCTATTGCTGCAGAGAGCCCACCAGTGTCGGAATAAGCTGCTTCTTCCTGGACACCACGCCCTCAAGCACGATCTTATCCGTATCTCCTCTCAGGTCAAATGCCGAGATCACCGTCTCTCTGGCATGATTTCCCCAGCACAGAAGTTCTGTAGATTCTCCCAGGATATCTGTCAACATAAAGTAAACCATATGTAACTGCTGACTGGTCAGAAGCTCCGGAAGATACGGCTGTATCGTCTCCTTGATCTCCAAAAGTTCCTCTTTGCTCATAGAGTTGATCTGTCCGACGCCAAACACCGTGTCACCCACCGTAAACTGCTTAAAATCCTGAAAGCAGATCTCATCTGCGCTCTTGCCTTTCATACTGCTTCCTGCATTAAACATCGCTTTTGCCATCTCTTCCATGTCGATCTTCGCGATTTTTGCAAGTTTTCCTGCAATTTTCTCGTCAATTGCAGTACACGTCGGTGACCGGAACAACAATGTATCCGACAGAATTGCCGAACACAGAAGCCCCGCAATCTTCGGGGTAATGACTACGCCCATCTCTTTATACATCTGAGATACGATAGTTGCAGTGCACCCCACCGGCTGATTCCGGAAAAATACCGGTCCCATAGTCTCGATATTTCCCAGCCTGTGATGATCGATAATCTCTATAATGTCCGCCTCTTCAATCCCGTCCACGGCCTGGGATTTCTCATTGTGGTCCACAAGGATGACCCTTTTCTTGCTGGCATCCATAAACCGCCGCCTGGAAATAAATCCTTTGAACCGTCCATGCCTGTCAAGAATCGGGAAATCCCGGAACTTCTTCTTTGTCATCAAGTCTTTGATATCTTCTATATAGTCACTCATCCGGAATGTAACGAGAGGCCCTTTACTCATAAAGTGCTTCACCGGAATACTCTGGTTGATCAGCCTGGCTGCCGTAAATGTATCGTGGGGCGTACGGATAATGACGATGCTCTGCTCCGTCGCCCTCTTTACAAGCTCTTCCGGCACTTCCGCATTCTGGCACACTACCAGGCAGCTGGCATCAATGTCTACGGCACAGGCCTGGGCCTCATACCGGTTCCCCAGAATCACCAGGTCATCCTTTTCGATAAATTCCGCCATAAGGTTAGGATTAGATGCGCCGATGGCAACCTTCCCCCTTGAAAAGTACCCGTGGATATTCCCGGTAATCAATGTACCGTCCAGCGTCTCGATAATATTTTTGTACCTTGTCCTGGCGCCTGCCAGTATCTGATTATCGTACACATCCATGTAGGACTTGGCAATATCTCCGGTAGAGATCACTCCCACCAGTTCCTCATCCTTCAGGATCGGTATCGTCTTTACATTCTGCTCCTTCATCTTCGCCCACGTATCCTTGATAGATACATTGGGATCCACTCCGTCAATCTTATGGATATCCATATCCTTGACCTGAAGCTTCACATTCTTTAAAAGCTCCGGAGGCTTCACACCAAACCTGGACAGCACATACTGCGTCTCCTCATTGATCTGGCCCGCCCTCCGGGCAACATATTCTTCTCCTGTCACCTTTTTCTTAAGCTCGGCATTTGCAATTGCTGAACAGATAGAATCCGTATCCGGGTTTTTGTGCCCGACTACATATACCTTTCCGCTTTTCTTTCCCATATATAATCTCCCTGTCTTCTTGCTGCCGTCCACTCTGTTCACAGTAATTTCTTCTGTCATTACTATTTACAGAAGCCTCTTCTGTCACTATACACAAGAGTGCCATTTTTTTTCGCTTTCGTCAACCATAATTTTATGCTATACTGATAATAATGTAACATTTCATCCTGCGACGTCCGAAAAAACGCATTTGAACTGTTACAAATTTGTTGCCGGATTCCCGGAATCGAAGGCAATCTCGAGAATCTAAGGAAGGAATTAACACTATGAAGGAAGAAACAAAAACAGAAGAAACCATGGCAGATTTTGAAGAGCATTTTGATGATGCCAATCCATGGAATGTGGTTGCCTCCTATATGGAGCAGGGAACCATCCTGCCGGTAAAGGTAGAAGGAATCGTGAACAGCGGCGCAATTGCAATGGTCGAGGGCTTAAGGGGATTCATCCCGGCATCCAGGCTTTCTTTATCTTATATTGAAGACCTGGAGTCTTATCTGCTGAAAGATATTGAAGTCCGGGTCATCGATGTCGACCAGTCAGAGAATAAGCTTGTACTGTCCGCACGCGAGATCTTGAAGGAAAAAGAGAAAAAGGCACGGGAAGAAAAAATCGCCGGCATCAAGCCCGGAAGTGTTATGACAGGAACCGTAGAGTCCCTGCAGACTTACGGCGCATTTATCCGCATGGAGGATGGACTCTCCGGCCTGGTACATGTCTCCCAGATCAGTCAAAAGAGGGTAAAATCACCCAAGGATGTACTGAATATCGGAGATGAAGTGAATGTGAAGGTCATCGGCATCAAAGACGGCAAGATCAGCCTCAGCATGAAGGCGCTGGAGGAACTTCCGGAAGAACCAGAGGAGAAAGTAGAGATTCCGGCATCCGAGGCGATCGGGACACGGCTGGGGGATCTCTTTAAGGGGATTAAGCTTTAAAAAAGTCCGGGTTGTAAATGGAGATCCATTTACAACCCGGACTTTAACTGCTTCGGCAAGGATTTTCCGGAGCTTTCACTTCCCTCATCAGCCGCACGCCCTGCTGCTTCGTCTGTGCTTCAGCACACCCTCACGATCTCTGCCTTTATCCAAGGCCCTTAAGATCCTCAAGCCACGCGGCTGCGCTTGCGTCGCTCGGCATCCGCCAGTCTCCTCTGGGGGAGAGGGCCACAGTCCCTACCTTCGGGCCGTCCGGAAGACAGGAACGCTTGAACTGCTGGCCAAAGAATCTGTGATAGAAGGTCGTGAGCCATTTGAGGATCGTTTCCTTGTCATACTCACCGTCAAATGCCCGGAGTGCCAGGCGGTAGATTTTACTCGGCCGATAGCCGAACCGCAGCATATAATACAGGTAAAAATCATGCAATTCATAAGGGCCCACCAGATCCTCTGTCTTCTGCGCGATCTGTCCGTCCTTCGGCGGCAGCAGTTCCGGGCTTACCGGAGTATCCAGGACGTCATAAAGAACTTCTTTTAATTCACCATCCTCACACGTATCGGCATAGTAATGGACCAGATGGCGCACCAGCGTCTTCGGCACAGAAGCATTGACGCCGTACATAGACATATGATCCCCGTTGTAGGTTGCCCATCCAAGGGCAAGCTCTGACATATCTCCTGTTCCAAGTACAAGGCCTCCTGTCTGGTTGGCAATATCCATCAGCACCTGCGTGCGCACCCTGGCCTGTGCATTTTCATAGGTTACATCGTGCCAGTCAATATCATGTCCAATATCACGGAAATGCTGCG
>CANSCI010000014.1 GCA_947645355.1 uncultured Dorea sp.
CAGCACATACTGCGGACATCACTTGGCTCCATATCACTGTTAATATAATTGGAAAAATACGGTGTTCCGTATTTGGCTGTCATCTCAAACAACAGACGGTTGTTCTCCGTATCCGACCAGTCAAAATCACTGGTAATGGAATATGTAGGGATGGGATACTGGAAACCGCGCCCATGAGCATCACCCTCAATCATGATCTCAATAAACGCCTTGTTGACCATATCCATCTCTTCCTTACAGTCTCCATAGGTAAAATTCATCTCTTTTCCGCCCACAATAGCCGGAAGGCCGGCCAGATCATTAGGTACGGTCCAATCCAGAGTAATGTTGGAAAATGGTGCCTGCGTCCCCCACCTTGACGGCGTATTTACACCATATATAAAGGACTCGATACACTTCTTTACCTCTGGGTAGTCAAGTCCATCGGCCTTCACAAACGGGGCAAGATAGGTATCAAAGGATGAAAAAGCCTGTGCACCTGCCCACTCATTCTGCATAATACCAAGGAAATTCACCATCTGGTTGCACAGTACGCTTAAATGTTTTGCCGGTGAGGAGGATATCTTCCCCGGTATTCCGCCAAGCCCCTCCTGGATCAACTGCTTCAGCGACCATCCTGCACAGTAGCCGGTGAGCATCGACAGATCATGGATATGGATATCTGCATTTCTGTGCGCCTGTCCGATCTCGTCATCATAAATCTCCGACAGCCAGTAATTGGCCGTAATCGCACCGGAATTGCTCAGGATCAGTCCGCCTACAGAATAGGTAACGGTAGAATTCTCCTTCACACGCCAGTCTGTAACTTTCACATAACTGTCCACAATATCCTTATAGTTCAGCATTGTGGAATTTAAATTACGGATCTTCTCCCTCTGTTTTCTGTATAAAATATATCCCTTTGCCACATCTGCATACCCGGCCTTGATCAGGATATTCTCCACACTGTCCTGAATATCCTCTACCTGAATCAGAGAATTTTTAACCTTTGCCGAAAAATCTGCCGTCACCTTCAAGGCTAAAAGATCAATAATATCCTGGTTATATTCTTTATCCTGAGCTTTAAAAGCCTTTTCGATTGCAATGCTGATCTTTGACAGGTCAAAGTCTGTAATCTGTCCGTCTCTTTTCGTTACTCGATACATGGTCTGCTCCTTACCCTTTCCTCTGTTTTTCTTTCGTACCTCTCCCGTACCCAATATACCGAAAGTTCTCACTCTTTGTATATCAAAGGTACCTGTACACCCGCCTCTGCATTTTTCTGTTTTCATCCGGCGGCTTTTTATATCATATCATCTCTCAGAGATTAGGTCAATAAAAACAACAATATATTGTATATTTTTTTCTTTTTATATACAATATATTGTTATGCATTTCTGTATTGCACATCTGCATATGGAATCCTATAACCCGCGGATTTCCGCTGTTATCACACTCTTTTTCACAATAGCAAGCGCCTGCTCCATAATATCTCTGTTGTATCCGTGAAGGCCGCCCCGGATCAGATCACCGGAATCTAAAAACTGCTGTAGGTAATATCTCTCAGCCCCCCGGATCCACCTTGCAATGGACTCAAAATCCGACCTCTGATGGAACTCACGCACCACAGTTGTGCGAAACTCATAGGAAACCTCCCCGCCTAACAGAAAACTGACACTTTTTTGGACATTTTGAATATCATAATCCTCAATCCCTATGGTCTTTCCATAACTCTCCCGGGAATTTTTAATATCCATGGCCACATAGTCCACAACACCTTTTTTTACTGCCTTCCTCAGCTTATCGGGAAAACTCCCGTTTGTATCAAGTTTCACAAGAAAGCCCAGTTCTTTAATCCGCCCCAGGAAATCCTCAATGCCATGCTGTATCAACGGCTCTCCGCCGGACACGCACACACCGTCAAGAATCCCCCGGCGTTTCTTTAAAAAGGAAAAGAACTCTTCCTCCGGGATATTCTCATTGTTATACGTATCAATAACCAGTGAGGCATTGTGGCAAAACGGACACCGAAAATTGCACCCGGCAGTAAACACCGTACATGCAATCTGCCCCGGGTAATCTAAGAGAGTCAATTTCTGTAATCCCTGAATAACCATGCTATTCTACCTCCGGTTCCTGGAACCTTTACAGTTCCTATTATCGAGCAAAGATCTCCTGCTGCTAAAAGCACCCGCTTTACACTGTGTTCCCAGGATTTTCCTTCCTAAAATGCTCCATCATAATCGGCATACACCTCCGGCTATATTTGCCCAGTGGGTAGTTTCCTTTATTCAGACACCAGTCATATACCAATGCACGTTCACACATAGAATAATACTGGATAATATCCCGGACCGGAATATCGTCCCGGATCTCCCCCTTTTTCTGTCCCTGCTCCACAACCTTTGTAATTAATTTATAATAGCTGCGGTTCTGATCCAGAAGATGCCTGTGCCCGGCCGAAACTAACTGAGTGGAATACAGAGAAGCCAGAAGGTCGATGCTGATCTTCTCCTCCATCATCGTATGGGCTTCATAGTTAATGTCCATCAGTCTCTCAAAACTGTCCCGGCTCTCATCCATCGTACGGTCTAATTCCTCATAGAGTTCGTCCAAAATCATAGAAAGCGTATTAAGAAGTTCATCCTTTGTACTGAAGTAATAATAAAATGACCCTTTTGACGTCTCCGAAAGCTCAATAATATCATCAACTGTGGTACCATTATATCCCTTTTCATAAAACAACCGCCATGCAGCAGATACAATCCTGCTCTTTACACTCCTCTTCGTATCCTTTTCCATCATTCCCTCCGTTTCCCGACATACTTTTTTAATACTTACCATCCGAAACACTGGCCGTAAAACACAATTCTTTTCCGCACCTCTGCCATAACGTCTGCACCGCCTTTTCATGATTCATATCCCATTAGCTTCTGTATCATTTTCTCTAAAACAGATTTATTGTTCTTATTCTATCACTCCCCACAGCACATAGCAAGAAAAAGAAAACCGATGACCTGCCGCAAATACTTCAGGTCACCGGTTTATTCAGCTTAAAACTGCCCTTTAAGATCCCCCGGCTCTTCTACTAATTAAATGACTGCTCCGTCCTCTCAATAATCTCATCCTGCAGCGCCTTGCTCAGGTTGCGGAAATGGTCACTGTACCCTGCCACACGCACGATCAGATCCTTATAGTCCTCAGGATGCTTCTGTGCCTGGATCAAGGTTTCCTTATCGATCACATTAAACTGGATGTGATGTCCGTCCATATTAAAATATGTACGCACCAGGTTGGCCATCTGCTCCAGCCCCTCATCCCCTGCTACCACACTCGGCGTAAACTTCTGGTTCAGCAGTGTACCTCCGGTCTGTAGATGGTCCATCTTGGCACAGGACTTCACAACCGCTGTGGGCCCGTTCACATCTGCGCCCTTCTCCGGCGAGATCCCTTCGGATACCGGCTTGTGCGCCAGCCTTCCGTTAGGGCTTGCCATCATCACGTCACCAAAATATACGTGACAGGTGGTCGGAAGCATATTAATCCTGTACATGCCGCCCAACATATTCGGACGTCCCGTCACCTGACTTCTGTAATACTCAAACACACTCTTCATAATATCGTCGGCATAATCGTCATCATTACCATACTTCGGAGTCCTGTTCCTTACAAGGTTGAGGATCCTGTCATGTCCCTCAAAATTATCATCCAGTGCCTTCATCAGTTCTTCCATGGTGAAGGTCTTCTTCTCATATACATTATATTTCACTGCGGCCAGGCAATCTGTGATCGTCCCGATGCCTACACCCTGGAGATATTTGGTATTGTATCTTGCACCACCGCTATTGTAATCTTTTCCTCTGGAAATACAGTCATTGGTAATGATAGACAAAAACGGCACCGGCATATACTCGGCAAAGATCCGCTCAATCACATTGCTGCCCTGTACCTTGATATCAATGAAATATTTCATCTGCTTCTTAAATGCATCGTACAGTTCATCATAAGTCTTAAAATCCACCGCATATCCAAGCTCCAGACCAAGCTGCTGACCGGACATCTTATCATAGCCATTGTTGAGGGTAAGTTCAAAGATCTTCGGAATATTAAAATACCCGGTCAGGATATAAGCCTCATTGCCGAATGCACCTGTCTCAACGCAGCCGCTTGTTCCGCCCTTTCTGGCATCGTCCAGTGATTTCCCTGCGTTCATAAGTTCCTGGATGATTGCCTCTGTATTGTAGAAGGCCGGCTGCCCCCAGCCCTTGCGTGAAACCTCGCAGGCGCGCTTCAGGAATTTGTGCGGAGTCTTGCGGCTGATCTGTACATTGGAACTCGGCTGCAGAAGCTGCATCTCGTCCATACAGTCAAGGATCAGATAGCTTACATTATTCACGCCATTCTCTCCGCTTGGCGTAATTCCGCCGGTATTCAGATTGGCAAAATCCGTATAAGTACTGCTCTCTTTCAGTGTAATCCCTACCTTCGGCGGGGCCGGCTGATTATTGAACTTGATCCACAGACACTCGAGAAGTTCCAGCGCTTTCTCATCATCTAAGATCCCTTCTTCTACATCCTTCTCATAGAATGGATTCAAATGCTGATCCAGGCGTCCCGGGCTGTATGCATCCCACGGGTTCAACTCACTGGTAACTCCAAGATGGACAAACCAGTACATCTGGATGGCCTGCCAGTAAGTCTCCGGCTTATGTGCCGGAACAACATCACAGTTTGCCGCAATCTTTAGAAGCTCTGCTTTGCGTGCCTCATCTTCCTCTTTCTCAGCAAGTTCTCTCGCATATGCTGCATATCTTTCACCCAGGATTATCACAGCGTCGCAGGCCAGTTTCATCCCCTCCAGCTCACTCTTCTTATCCAGAGCCTCCGGATCATTCATAAAGTCCAGCTTAGAAAGCGCCTCTTCAATGTCTGCCTTATAGTCCAAAAATCCTTTTTCATAGATCTTAAAAGAACCAACCGTATGTCCCGGTCCTCTCTGCTCCATAAATTCTGTAAAAATACCGCTCTCATATGCCTTCTTCCACTCGGGCGTCATCTGCCTGAGGATACGGCTTCTGGTACTTCTCTTATCCCAGTAGGGGATCATCACTTCTTCCTGAATCCTGTAATCTTCCTCTGCAACCTTGAAGTTGATTAATTCTCTGTCATTCATTACATGCATATCCTCAATGGTATGACAGCAAAGCTCTGGAAAAGTCGGAGATGCCTGCGGGGAATCTCCTTTTTCACCCACGATCAGTTCCCCATCCCCGATGTAGAGTGTTTTCGTTGAAAAATAATCTTTGAGCACCTGCCCGCGAAGCTCCGGAATAGAGAGTACACCCTCATATTCCTCATAAGTCTTTGTCATGCTCCTGGCACGCTCCAGATCAATGTGGGGCTGTGTGTTCACGCTCAGTTTGCGCAGTTTCCTGATCCGTTCATTCATTCCTCTTTCTTCCATTTTCTCAACCTCCTATTTTTACATTATGGAATCCGGCTTCCTTAAACAACTCAGTAAAATGCTTCATCTCTTCTCCGGCAGGGGCATGAAGGCCGGTGCCCTCGTAAATCTTCCCGATCTTTTTATATTTTGCGGAACCAGTATTATGATACGGCAGAAGATTTACATTGGCTGCATGGATATTTTTTTCCTTCAGCCAGCCAATCACGGCCTGCATAGCCGAATCCGTCCCGTTCACTTCCTTGATCACGGGAATGCGGATGTAAATCCTCGCCCCTGCCTCACTCAGTTTCTCCAGATTGGAGAGGATACGTTCATTACCTGCACCCATATATCTTTTGTGCAGTTCATTGTCCATCGTCTTAATATCATACAAAAATGTATCTATGTACGGCAGAAGCCTCTCAAAATTCTCATACGGAGCATACCCGCATGTATCAATCGTGACTGTGATTCCATGCTTCCTAAGCTTTTTGCACAGTTCCTCCACATAATCCATATCCGCAGTCATGACCTCTCCGCCGGACAGTGTCACCCCGCCGCCGGACTCCTCATAGAACATCTCGTCTTTGCGAAGCTCCTTCACAAGCTCATCTACCGTATATTCTTTGCCGATAATCTCGCGCAGATTCTGGCTGCAATAATCCGTACACGTCCCGCACGCGTCACAAAGCGAAAGATCTGTCACGACTCTGCCGCCCTCCTCATGGATCGCCTTATGCGGACAGGCCGCCTCACAGCTTCTGCATCCCACACATTTCTCCCCGTCATAGGACGGCTGCTTCTGATAGCTCTGTGTCTCCGGGTTGTGACACCATACACATTTCAACAGACAGCCTTTGAAAAATACCGTTGTGCGGATACCATCCCCGTCATGGATAGAGTATTTCTGGATACTCGTTATCAGACTCATCGCAATACCTCTCAATACTGTTAGACTATAGTTTATACTTTAGTCTAAAACTAACAAAACACAAAGGGTTTGTCAAGCCTTTGACAAACCCTTAATTATTTTCTCTGTTTTCACTAAAAATTCATATACATTTCCGGCAAATCAAACAATGAAATCTGGTTATCCCTGCTGCTTGACACCAACATATCCGTAATCACCTCATCCCCCTTCAACCTTCCGATCAGAAGCGGAGACTCCGGATCATGCAGCAAATGCTTCTTCCTCGCACTTCCTGTACTGTTGACTGCGTAACAATATCTGCACCCGTTGATACACGTATCATACATCCCGATATCTACACTCTTGATGCACCGGCACTCTTTTCTCTGTCCGGTATCTTTCTTAAGATCCAGCTTATAACCGATCAGATCATAGATCTTCTCCTTATCAATACAGGCGCCATGCCGGATCCCGCAGGGACTTAAGTCCACCTTCTCGGCACAGGTGTAAAGGGGCAGCTGGTATTTCCGGGCAATCTTCCCTAAGCCTTCGCCAAGCTCCAGCATATCCTCCTGTTCCATCTCCAGGTACGGACTCCCTCTGTAGGCATCTGCAAAGCTGATAATGCAGCGCTGCGTTGCGTTGTGAAGCCAGTCGCACATCATCTCAAATTGCTCCAGATGATAGGGAATCGTATAGTAATCCGTCAGGAATAACGGATCGAACCTCCAGTCCAGCCTCTCCCTCCCGATCTTGTCACTCAACAAAAGGAAGGTTGCCATTGCGTCCGCCGTAGACCGGATCCCCGGTTCTATCTCCTCTTTGTAATCCGTGATCGTCATCTGGATATAATACTGATAGCCCATCTCGTCAATTTCCTTCAGATACGGCAGAAGCGGCTCCGGGTTCTTGGTCCAAAGCGCAATACAATCAACCGTATCCGGGGATAACCTGATACGGTTGACTTTTTTTCGGTTGTATGGATTTGGCACCAGCACCTCTCCGGCTCTTAACCGGTTCATAAACCACACAGGATAAAGTGCAGGAATGTCCGTTCTTCTGCTTGCACTGATGATCATCGTTAAGGACTCCCCAATTATTTTCCGAATCTAAAGCCTTCTCTTCATGCAGACAGACATAAAGGAAAACATTTAAACCTCTGATATCATCATATACCGAAAGAAAACAGGCGTCAAGCTATCCGAAATTCTTCTCGATCAGCCTGCAATACTCTTCATAGGCTCCGACCCCTGCAAAAGAGTCTGCAAGCGCATCACGTACACCCTTATAGTACCATCCGATCATATTTTTATCCTTCATGCGGAACCGCTCCCACAATTCTTCCCCAAGAATAGGGTAATCCCTGTTAATATCCCTCATATTAGACAGCTTGTCCGCAAGAGCTACAATCTGCACCTCCCTGGGCGCAGTCCTCATATGGTCGATCGTTGCCTGTTTGCGTTCCATCCATGATTTGGACTTGTCCTCGCTTTCAGACACAACAATAAATGCCACTCTCTTAGAAAATTCCTGCGCCAGGACCTCCTCCGTGACCCCGTCACAGTCCTCAATCGTATCATGGAGGAAGGCCGCACTTATGATCTCCTCATCCTCCGTCATAGTAGATACTATATTCCCCACTTCTACCGGATGCACGATATACGGCCTCCTTGTCCCCTTTCGGAACTGCCCTGCATGCGCTTTTGTTGCAAATCTGACTGCCCTGTCTGTCATACCTTCACCTCTCTGCATAACCTTACACGTACTACTCTCCTTCTGGCTCCATTGCCCCATTTCCTGATTCTTCCTCTTCCTTTTTCCTCCTTTTCCTGTGGAACAGATCAAAAATACAGGGAACTACAACTAAAGTCAATATCGTTCCATATACCAGGCCGCCGATCGTGACCACCGCCATCGGCTGTACCATATCCGATCCCATCCCGACTCCAATTGCCATCGTAAAAAGTCCAAGGATCGTTGTAAGCGCCGTCATAATAATAGGCCTCAGCCTCGTCCTGCCCGCCTCTATCAGAGCATCCCGCTGCAGCAGGCCGCCTGCAATAAGCTGATTCGTGTAATCTATATATACAATACCATTATTTACAATGATACCGGATAACATGACAAACCCGACCATGGCAATGACACTGACAGACATTCCGGAGATCCAAAGAGCCAGAAGCCCTCCGGTAAATGCCAGCGGTACGGTAAACATAATAATAAACGGTGAACGCAGAGACTGAAACTGTGCTACCATGATCAGATACATAAATACCAGAGCAAGCGCAAGCATCTTGAATAATTCTGTCATCGTCTCATTGATCGTCTCATCCTCGCCAGTCATCTCTACCTCATATCCCTCAGGCACATCATATTTTTTCAGGGCATCTTTGATCCGGCTGCTCACCAGCCCGATATTATCCCCCTCCTGAATCTCCGCAGTTACAGACATATACCGGCTCTGGGAAGACCGGTTGATGGACTGGAGTGTAGATGTGTCTTTAAACTCCGCGACATCGGCAAGCTTTACTTCCTTTTCCGTCCCGTCCTGCTGCTTTACATAAAGGATCATCTCTTTAATATCCTCACGGGTCATGCTCTCCCTCGCGGCATCCCGGACATAGACATCATAATCCTGTGTGTCTGTTCCAAGGATCATAGCCGCGCGGGGCTCTGACAATGTACTATACAGTTCCTGATATACCTGTGCTACAGTGAGCCCGTGCCCTGCCGCCTTCGCCTTATCTACGACGATTCTCAACTCTTCGCCGTTCTCCTCTGTCCCGTCAGATACATTCTGCGTCCCCTTCGTATCTGCAACGATCTGCTTAACATCTGCTGCCACCTGCTGCAGCTTATCCAGATCCTTCCCCTTGATCCGGACATTTACCCCGGAACTTCCAAGCGCGCTCATATCCATATTAGACATGTCCACCGTAAGCTCTCCGTCAATATCTTTGGTTAAACGCTCGATCTCCTTCTGAAGTTTTTTATTGGACAACTTCGGATTTTCCTTCGTGATTGCATAGAAAGAGATCTGGTTCGTCACAATCTGTGAGCCCAGCATATCTGAGGATGACACCAGCGCGCCCACATCCTCCACATCCGGAATCGTGCCCACAAGATCCATGACCTTGTCTGCCTGCTCTGCGGTATCTTCAAGGCTGGTTCCTTCCTCTGTCTCCAGGGTCATACTGATCTGTGTGCTTTCCATAGGCGGCATAAATTCCGTCCCTCTGGACGCCGCCAGAAAAATACTCCCTACAAACAAAACTAATGCGCCGATCAGAACCAACGCCTTTGCCCTAAGGGCTTTTGCAAGAATGGCTCCATATATTTCCTTAATCTTCCCAAACAGCCTGGTCTCCTTCTGTTCTGTTCTCTTAAGAAGCCCGGCAGACATCATAGGAACTACCGTCAATGCCACAAAAAGGCTGGCAAGCAGTGAATATGCGATGGTGAGCCCCATATCCACAAAAAGCTGCCTAGCGATCCCCTTGGTAAATACGATGGGCAAAAATACACATACTGTTGTCAGTGTGGAAGCGAAAATGGCTCCGCTTACCTGCTTCGCCCCTTCAATTGCCGCCTCCCTGGCAGACGCCCCTTCCTCGCTGCGCATACGGTATACATTTTCAATCACCACGATAGAATTATCCACCAGCATACCTACACCAAGAGCCAGCCCTGACAAAGATATGACATTCAAAGTCACGCCTGAGAAATACATTGCCACGATCGCCGCCATAATACTGATGGGAATCGAGCATGCAATCACCGCCGTCGGACGTACACTCCTTAAAAATACCAGCAGAATAATAATCGCAAGGATGGCTCCGTACACCAGATTGCTGAGCACGGAATTGACGATCATATCAATGTAGATTCCCTGGTTCATAAGAGTCACTACCTGAATGCCTTCCTGGTCCTTCTCCACCTGCTTCAACCGCTCCAATACCCGGTCGCTGACGTCACCGGTGGAATATCCGGTCTGCTTCTGGATACTCAGCATAACCCCCGGCTTTCCATTGATCTTCGCATAGGTCTCGTCCGCATTATTGACCACTTCTATAACGGCAACATCCGTAAGCTTGATGGGATCCATCCCTTCCATATCCAGGAGCACAAGCTCCTTCATCTCGTCAACACTCTGAAATTTGTCACCCACACGCACCAGATAATCAATGCCTTCTTCCGTCACATACCCCGCAGGCATACGGAAATTCTGTGCCCCGAGCATCGTCTGGATCGTCTCCGCAGACAAAAGTCCGTCAACACTAAGAGCCGCCTGACTCTCGGCAGAGGCCGCCTCCATCTGCGCCTCCTGCATGGAAAGCGCCGCCTCCCCGGCAGCCAGCTGAGCCGCGCCCTCCCCGAGGCCGACTGCCGCCTCAAGCTGAGCGGAGGCGAGTTTGCCTCTGGCCTGCGCCAATGTAAGCGCGCCGTTGTTGACCTGGGTCTGGAGCTGTTCCAGCTGCTGCTTCCCGGCGTTTAGTTCAGACTGGCCGGCTTTTAATTCCTCCTCCTGCTGTGAAAGCTGGGCAAGGGAGGCTTCCAGCGCTGCCTTCGCAGCGGCATAATTATCTACAATCGGCTGCAACTGAGCAATTTGCTCTTTCAGACTGGCCAGTTCTGCCTGCTCTTCCGGCGTAAGAGGAGTCCCTTTATTTTCAAGTTCGTCCTTCCGCTTATTCGCCTGATCATAAGCCGCCTTACTGTTTTCCAGATTCGTAAGCTGCTCCTCCACCGTTTTCTTACTCGCCTGCAATACACCGGCCGACTGATTAAGCTGCGTCTCCGTCACCTCAAGAGCCGCCATCTTCTCTGTGATCTCAAGCTGCGCCTGCTTAAGCTCCTCGCTCTTTACCGATATCTGTGCCTCCGCCTGTCCCATACCCGCAGAAGCCTGCTTTTTGCCGGATGCCAGCGCGTTCTTTCCGCTCTCCACCTGAGCCTTCGCCTCATCCAGTGCGCTTTTGGCCTCATTGATCTGAGCCTCCATCTCTGCCTTGACATCATCACTTAATTCATTGATTTTATCTTCATTAAGGGTAACCTCAACCGTCTCCGTAATACTTCCGGTTGCCATTACAGAGGCGACACCCTCTACGCTCTCCACCTCCGGGATGACCTGATCCTCGATCGTCTTACTGGTCTGCGCAGCACTCTTGCCCTCAGCGCTGACTGCTGTAATCAAAACCGGCATCATGTCAGGATTCAGCTTCATGATCATGGGGCTTCCTATCTCCTCTGGCCAGAATCCGCTGATCTGATCCAGGTTCTCCCGCATCTCTATGATCACAGAATCCATATTGGCCGTCTGCTCAAATTCCAGGATTACCGTAGACGCATTCTCACTGGATACGGATTGTATATTTTTAATATTGCTGACCGTAGCCATGGTCTGTTCTACCGGCTTGGTGACAATTTCTTCCACCTCCTCCGGGCTTGCCCCGGGATAGGTAGTCATAACTAATGCATAGGGAAGATTCATACTGGGAAGAAGATCGACCGTCATATCACGAAATGAAACGAACCCAAGAATGATGATAAGCACGATTCCGACTATTACTGTGTAAGGCTTTCTGACACTGAGCTTTGATAACATGTAAACGCCTCTTTCTTATTACTGTAAAATGTGTTATGTTTGAGGTACTTTCTCTGCCATTAAAAGTACATGATAATATGTAAATAATAGCATTTACGCCTTTAAATAGCAATAATTCAAGTATATAATAATCTTATTATTCTGTAAAAAATATAAAGAATCTGTAATATTGGGTCATATAGATATGTGCATCATCTGCGCATAAAAACACGTTGCCCGGAAAGGAACTGGTATGAATCAAAAAACAATTCTGATCACAGGAGCCTCCAGAGGCATAGGAAAGAGTACCGCACTTTTATTTGCTTCCAGAGGCTATCATGTATTCCTGAACTGCAATACCTCCGTAGACGACCTGGAAAGGGTACAGGAAGAGATTGCACACCGTTATTTTACGGACTCTACCCTTGTACCCGGAAATGTCGCAGACTCAGATGCCGTTTGGCATATATTCCGGCAGATCTACCGGCGCTGTGATGCTCTTGATGTTCTGGTCAACAATGCCGGTCTTTCCCACATCGGACTCCTCAGTGATCTGTCCGATGAAGAATGGCACCGTATCATAAGTACCAACCTGTCCTCTGTATTTTACTGCTGCCGGAGCGCCATACCGCCCATGGTATCTAAAAAATCCGGGCGGATCATCAATATCTCCTCTATGTGGGGAATCTCCGGCGCTTCCTGCGAAGCCGCATACTCTGCCGCCAAATCCGGCGTCCACGGCCTGACAAAAGCACTGGCCAAAGAACTGGCTCCGAGCAACATTCAGGTAAATGCCATTGCATGCGGAGTGATCGACACTGCCATGAACGCACAGCTGGACAATGAGGAACGGAAGATGCTTAAGCAGGAGATCCCTACGGGGCGCTTCGGAGATCCCCGGGAGATCGCAGAGATGGTCTGGAATGTTGCCTCTGCACCTTCGTATATGACCGGGCAGATTATCGGGGTAGACGGCGGGTTTTTGTAGAGTATTACATTACTACTTACTCTATACCCAGCAACCGCAAGGTATAGGAGAGATAAAAATGTATTTAGTTTTCGCGGCCTGTCTTACATAGATAATCATAATTAAGAAGAAATAGGAGACCAGCTATGAAGAAAACCTTTCCTCAAAAGATTTCCTTCCGCTTTGCCGAAAGGAAAGATGTGCCCCTGATCCTGGAATTTATAAAAGCCCTGGCAGAATATGAAAAGGCTTCAGACCTTGTGACAGCCACAGAAGAGCTTCTGGAAGAATGGCTGTTTAAAAGAGAACGGGCCGAAGTGCTTTTCTTGCTGGTCTCGGGAAAAGAAGCAGGCTTCGCTCTGTTTTTTCAGAGCTTTGCCGCATACCCGGGCCGCGGAGGCATCTATATTGACGATCTGTATATCTATCCGGAATATAGAGGATATGGTTATGGGAAGATATTTTTCGAGAAACTGGCACAGATCACTGTCGGGCGCGGCGGCACGCGGATGGAATGGCTCTGCCTGAACTGGAATCCAAGTATGGATTTTTATAAATCCATGGGCGGCAAACCATTGGATACATGTACTGCCTTCCGTTTGGAGGGAAAATCACTTCTGGAGTTTCTGAACAATGAAGTATGAAGTATAAAATGCAAATAAATACCTTCCATATACAAGAGGCCGCACGCCTCTTATACATGAAAGGTATATGGGATCATTCAAACCCATGACAGGAACTGCTAAGGCAATTTCTTCTTCGTCACCGGAATCCACACCTCATACTGTGCATTCTGTGGATCCGGATTCAGATACACCTCAACATCCGGGGCGTCGGCATATTCATATCCTGATGTCGGCAGCCACTCCGTAACAATCCGCCTTTCCAACTCCTGAATGGACTCGTTGGTTCCTGTTCCGGGGAAAATGGCCCACGTTGCCGCCGGTACCGTATATTCTTCCAGCCCGTCTTTTTCCTTAGAAGTAGAAACGGCAATATAATACCTCCAGGGTTCCTCACCGTTGCATGTACTGATTCCAAGTACCCCCATAGGCTCCCTGTCCATCATCTGCACCAGCTGCTGCAAGGTACCGTTCATAGAGATTTCCTGCCACTTTGAAGGAATAACTATAAAATTCTTTTCAATCTCCTTTTCCAGCGGTACAGATACACCTACAATTCGAAAGGCACCCTTTGTCTCGATTCTGTAATCCATCTCTTCTGCTCCTTTGACTGTGATCTTGAATGTAATCGGAGGGAAAGATTTTATAGAGACTCCTTCATCCTTTACAACTGAAGGAGCCACCCCATGGATGGACTGAAATGCCCGGTTAAACGCTGTTGGGGATTGATACCCGTATTTTTCTGCTACATCAATAACTTTAGCATTACTTCCCTGCAATTCTACTGCTGCCAGTGACATTTTCCTCTTCCGCACGTATTCAGACAACGGCATGCCGGCCATATAGGAAAACATCCTCTGAAAATGATAGGAAGAACAGCAGGCAATCCTCCCAAGCTGCTCATAGTCTATCTGATCTGCCAGATTCTCCTCAATATACCCCATTGCCTGATTCAGTCTTTCAATCCATTCCATATCTGTATCCATCCTTTCCCTGTGACATGATCATTTTAACAGCGTCTGCCATTCCTGTCCTCTCTTTGCCTGCACCAAAAAAGAGAGGAAAACCACATACCGAAACTACCAGAGCCGCAGATGCAGACAGCTATCCATCTGCACCTGCGGCTCTTACATCTGTTCACATGGAACTTTTGCAGCATACATAAAGACCCATATATAATTAGTCGTGTTTATTCAGCCATTCCTTCATCAACTCAACATATCTGTCATTGTCCTCCACAAAGCACATATGGCGGCATGTACGGAACAACTCCCACTCAGAATTCGGGATCCTGTCATACATATATTTTGCAATATACGGGGTACACAGGTCATTTCCGCCGTTGATGACAAGCGCAGGCTCCTTGATGTCCTTAAGCTGCTCTGTCACATCATAGTCCTTCAGTGTTCCCTGAGGGGTGTACTCGTTCGGCCCCCAGCCTACCACATAGGCCTCCCCGCCTTTTTTCACCGGACGTCTTAAGCACTCCGGAGAATCTTCCGTCACTGCGCCGGCTGCATGCCTGAGCATATATTCTGCCTCTGCTGCCTGATATGCCGGGTCGCTGTAATCTCCTGTAGAAGTTGCCTTTGCAATGGCATCCTGCATCTCCTGCGGGAGTTCCTTAATCATGCGGTGCGCCTCGATCCCCCACATCCAGGAAGCCGGAAGCGTACTGGAAAGAATCAGGCTCTTAAGACCTTCTGGTTTATAGTTGCATACATATTCCAGAAGCTGCATTCCGCCCCAGGACTGACCGAGAAGATGGATCTCATGAAGTCCCAGGTGCTCTCTTAAAGCAATCAGCTCATTGATCCATGTCTTAGCATTCCAAAGCTCCGGATGCCCGTCAAGATAGGATTCCCCACATCCGATCTGATCATACATTACCAGCTGACGTCCGTCTTCCTCTGCCAGCCTGTCAAGCACCTCAAAATAATTATGGGTAGATCCCGGCCCGCCGTGAAGCAATACCAGCGGCTTTTTGTTTCCCGTGTTCTCCCCAACAATGCGGTAATATGTCTTGTACTCTAAATATGGCATATAGCCTTCTTTGATTTTCATTTTGAAAACCTCCTTAAGTCTCATTTGTTATATTATAAAACAAAACAAGACAGAATGTCCACCGTTTCCCTTAAGAGGTTTTTAAGAAATTTTCATTTTCTTTAAGGGTTTGAACACATTTTAGACATATTTATCTTTTATACTAAGAGTCAGATAGTTGAAGAGCATATCAACTATCTCCCCCCTCATAAAGTAAACACCGGGAACCAACACTTTCCCGGTGCAACACTTTACTCTCATTCCTTTAAACAAAATATAACAAGGAAAGCCCGTTGACCCCTGTGGCCGGCGGGTTTTTTCCGTTCTTGTTTTCTGACTTCATTTCCCAAAACCAACAAAGTAGAACAGACTGAACCCAAGCAGCAAACTTATTTCCCAAGCAGCCTCTTAAATCTCTTCATCGCCTCCTGTGTATTCTCATAAGTCCCAAAGGACGTCAGCCGGAAATAATTCTTCCCATTTTCTCCAAATCCTGCCCCCGGCGTCCCGACCACCTGAATCTCCTCCAGAAGATAATCAAAGCATTCCCAGGAGTCCATACCGTCCGGACATTCAAACCAGATATAGGGAGAATGGACGCCTCCGAAAAACCGGATGCCAAGCTCAGACAGCGTGTCTGCCATCAGCCTTGCATTAGCCTTGTAATACTCCAGGTTCTCCCGGCATTCCCGGATTCCCTCGCTGCTGAACACCTGAGCCGCCGCATGCTGCACGATATAAGAAGTACCGTTGTACTTTGTGCTCTGCCTCCGGTTCCACATTGCATGAAGACTCATGCTCTGTCCGTCAGAAGCTGTGAAAACCAGTTCCTTCGGAACAACCGTATAGCCGCAGCGCGTTCCCGTAAATCCTGCCGTCTTGGACAGGGAACAAAACTCAATGGCACAGCGTCTGGCTCCCTCAACGGCATAGATGCTCCCCGGAAGTTCCGGGTCGGAGATAAACGCCTCATAGGCTGCGTCAAATAAGATGACTGCTTCATTTTTCAGCGCGTAATCTACCCACACCTTCAGCTGTTCTTTGTTATAACAGGCGCCGGTAGGGTTATTAGGGGAGCAGATGTAGATAATATCCGCATGCTGCCTTTCATCCGGCATAGGGAGGAACTCATTTTCGGCATCTCCTTTTATATAGGTCACCTGATTGCCGCACATAATGTTAGAATCCACATAGACCGGATACACAGGATCCGGAATCAGAATCACATTGTTATGGGCAAACAACTCTGTGACATTTCCGGTGTCGCTTTTCGCACCGTCGGATATAAAAATGTCATCGGAATCCACATCCACCCCCTTGCTCTTATAATAGGCGGCAACGGCATCCCTCGTCTCCGTATAGCCCTGCTCCGGGCCATACCCCTTAAAGGTAGCTGTGTCTGCCATCTCTTCCACCCCCTCGTGCAGCGCCTTCAGGATACTACTGCCCAGCGGCCTCGTCACATCCCCGATCCCAAGACGAATCAGCGGTTTATCCGGATGTTCTTTTGTATATATCGCTGTGCGGTGCGCAATCTCTGCAAACAAATAGCTGTCTTTAAGCTTTAGATAATTCTCATTTAATTTAGGCATCGTCTGTCTTCCTCCTGTTGCTTTCCTCCTGCACACCCTTCATAAGAAACATGTGCGGCTGCTTCCGAAGCGCCTCGTCAAGAAGTTCATTTACTTTCCCGGGGTCAGCCTTCCCTTTCATCTTCCTCATCACCTGACCTACCAGGAATCCAAGAACCTTCTCTTTTCCGCTGCGGTATTCCTCCACAGCCTTTTGGTTCTCTGCCAGGACCTCTTCTATAGCTGTATGGACAGCATCGCTGTCTGATACTGTCATAAGCCCCTGCTCCTTCATATAAGCCAGCGGTTCTATGTCCGATTCCACGATCTGCTCAAATACAGTCCTGGCATTTTTCTGGCTAATTTCCCCGCGCTCTGCAGCCTGAATCAGATCTGCAAGGTGGCGGGGCGTAAATGTAAGCTCCTCTGGCTCCATACCCTTTTCTTTCAAAATCCGCAGTCCCTCTCCCATCAGCCAGTTTGCTGTCTTTTTAGGATGCCCGCTTAATTTTGCCGTATCCTCAAAAATATCTGCCAGACGCTTCGACTGTGTCAGAAGCCCCGCATCATATGCCGGAAGCTTATATTCCTCCTGATACCTCCTTGCCCGCTCCTCCTTAAACTCCGGCTGCCTGCCTCTTAATTCACGGATCATGTCCCTGGAGATCAGCACCGGAGGCAGATCCGGATCCGGGAAATACCTGTAATCCTTCGCATCCTCTTTGGAGCGCATGGCAAAAGAGGTCTCTTTATTATCGTCCCACCGCCTTGTCTCCTGCACTACCTTACGGCCTTCCTCAAGAAGCTCTGTCTGCCGCTCCCGCTCTCCTTCGATCGCATGTGCGATTGCTTTGAAAGAATTCAGGTTCTTCATCTCTGTCCGCACGCCAAGTTCGCTGCTTCCGGCCTCCCGCACCGACAGATTGACGTCAACGCGCATGGAGCCCTCCTGAAGCTTGCAGTCAGAGATTTCCAGATACCGGCACACCATGCGGAGTTTTTCCAGATAAGCGATCACCTCTTCGGCTGTACGCATATCCGGTTCTGATACAATCTCTACAAGCGGCACACCGCTCCGGTTATAATCCACCAGAGAGCAGTCCTCCCACTCATCATGCAAAAGCTTTCCTGCATCCTCCTCCATATGCATCTCATGAATACGGATCCTTTTTGTCCCTCCCGCAGCAGGAATATCCAGATAACCGTCATAACAGATCGGCAGATAAAGCTGGGAGATCTGATAATTCTGCGGATTGTCCGGATAAAAATAATTCTTCCGGTCAAACCTGCAATATTGATTAATCTTACAGTTCGCTGCCAGACCCAGTCTCAGTGCATACTCCACCACCTTTTCATTGAGGACCGGGAGAGAACCAGGCATCCCGGTACATACCGGACAGGTATGCGTATTGGGAGCTCCGCCGAATTTGGCCGAACACCCGCAGAAGATCTTGGTTTCCGTGGACAGTTCAATATGAACCTCCAGCCCGATTACTGTCTCATATTGCCTTGCCATCACATCCCCTCCTTTTCCCATGCCGCCGGAAATGTTCCTCTGAGCTGCTCATAGACGGCTGCTGTCCTAAGTACCTTCCTGTCCTGAAAACGGGCTCCGATGAACTGCATTCCCACGGGCAGTCCCCGGCTGTCCACTGCACACGGCAGGCTCACCGCCGGAAGCCCGCAGAGGTTCACAGATACGGTATAGATATCACTTAAGTACATTTTCAGTGGATCGCTCAGACTTGTACCGACCTCGGGCGCTGTCGTCGGAGATGCCGGCGCCACAATACAGTCATATTTTTCAAAAGCCCTGTCAAACGCCTCCTTCATCAGCGCCTTGGCCTTCAGCGCTTTCAAATAATATGCATCGTAATAGCCGGAACTAAGAACAAAGGAGCCCAGCAGAATCCTGCGTTTTACTTCTTCGCCAAACCCTTCCTGCCGGCTCTTCTTATACATCTCATGGAGTTCTGCGTCTGCCCTGCTCCTGTAGCCGTATTTTACACCGTCAAACCGCTCCAGGTTAGAGCTTGCCTCGGCACATGCGATAATATAATAAGCCGGAATCGCATACTCTGCCATCTCCAGAGAAAAATATTCCGCATCCGCACCGTTTGCTTCCATCAGCCGCACTGCATCCGTAATTGCATTCTTTACTTCTTCGTCGATCCCGTCCGACAGATATTCTCTGGGAATGCCGATCCGCATCCCCTTCAGGCATCCGGGCTCCGTCAAAAAAACATCCTCAGAGCATCTGCCACCGCCGGTACCGGTACTGGTGCTGTCCTTCTCGTCCGTCCCGGCAATTGCTTCATACAAGACCGCACAGTCATCCACAGTCCTTCCCACCGGGCCGATCTGATCCAGCGAGGATGCATAGGCAATCAATCCATAACGGGACACTGTGCCGTAAGTAGGCTTCAAGCCGCATACACCGCAGTAGGCCGCCGGCTGCCGGATAGATCCCCCGGTATCTGATCCAAGCGCCAAAGGCACTTCACCGGATGCCACTGCCGCGCAGGAGCCGCCTGACGAGCCGCCCGGTACATGCCTCTTGTTCCAGGGGTTTACCGTTGTCTCAAAGACGGATGTCTCGGTGGTGCTCCCCATGGCAAATTCATCCATATTTGTCTTCCCGAGCAAGATCATCCCCTGTCTCTCCATCCGGGATACCACCTCCGCATCATACGAAGGCACAAAATTCTCCAGCATCCGGGATCCACAGGTAGTGCGGATTCCCTTTGTACAGATATTATCCTTTACCGCCACCGGAACCCCTGCAAGCGGACCGCGGTAACGCCCCTCACGGATTCCTTCCTCCACTTCTTTCGCCCGTGCGGCAGCCTTCCCCTCGTCGACAGAGATAAAGGCGTGAATGTGCGGCTCTGCTTTTCGAATTCTCTCCAGATAACAGCCTGCCACATCCGGCGCTTTCAACTCTCCTTCCCGGATTTTTCTTCCCAGCTCCCTTGCCGGCATACGCAATAGATCTTCCATCTTCTCTTCCCTCCCGCCTCAGACAGTCTTAGGAACAAGGTACTGCCCCTCTTTCTTCCGAGGTGCATTTGCCAGGGCGTCCCTCTGCCCGTCACCGTTTGTTGCAACATCCTTCCGAAAGACATTTCCTGCCTCTGAAATATGCACCAACGGCTCCACATTGTCTGTATCCAGTTCATTGAGCTTATCTACATACGCCAGTATTTCCTCCATCTTCTCCCTGGCTGCCTCACGCTCCTGCGGTGACAGGGAAAGCTTTGCAAGGATCTCCACATTTTCCATTGTATGATCATCAATTCTTCTGCTGTCCATCTTCTACTCCTTCCGGCACGTCCTACGGCTCAAGCCTCCCCAGATCCCTGGGAAACAGGCAGGCTTCCCTTACATTTTCCTCTCCAAGCAGCTGCATCGCAAGCCGCTCCAGACCGATTCCAAGCCCCCCGTGGGGCGGCATGCCGTACCGGAACGTATCTACATACTGTTCCATCCCTTCCTCCGTCATCTTGCGTGCCTTCATCTTATCGGCCAGCATTTGGAAATCGTGGATCCTCTGCCCGCCCGTCGTAACCTCAAGCCCCCGATAGAGCAGGT
This sequence comes from uncultured Dorea sp., assembly GCA_947645355.1. Classification (GTDB taxonomy): domain Bacteria; phylum Bacillota; class Clostridia; order Lachnospirales; family Lachnospiraceae; genus Dorea_D. The sequence goes on from CANSCI010000014.1 coordinate 20,718, forward strand.
CAAAACTCAGCGTGTACCTTGGATCCTCCGGATCGTCCATTGCATAAAACGGGCGCTTTTTAGAGGGATAATGAGTCACAAATACAAAATCCGCCCCGTACTCCTCCTTGAAATATGTTCCGATCAGTTCTTCCTCCTCCGGCTCCAGGTCAAACGGATTCTTAATCCTTCTGTTATATTTTTTGGAGACAAGGCGTTTTGCCTCATCAAACCTTACATATGGAATCCGCTCCACATCCGGCAGGGTAATCTGAAGAAGAGAAAGCTCCGCGGCATACTCCCTCTTCAAAAATTCCGCCACATACCTGAGATATCCTGCTTCCGTCTCACAAAGATCCATAAATCCTTTAATATAGCCCATCTCCAGATCAAGACTGGTGTATTCATTAAGATGTCTCCGTGTGTTGTGTTTCTCCGCACGGAACACCGGGCCTGTCTCAAATACCCGGTCAAATACCCCCACCATCATCTGCTTGTAAAACTGAGGACTCTGCTGCAGAATCGCAGGTCTGTGGAAATAAGACAGCTTAAACATATTTGCCCCGCCCTCTGCACTTCTTGCACCGATCTTCGGGGTATGGATCTCTGTGAACCCCTGCCCGTACAGATAATCCCTAAAGCCCCTTACTAACCCTTCCTGGATGCGAAACTTCGCCCTCTCCCGCACATTTCTCAAAGACAACGAACGCCTGTCAAGCTTTGCTTCCAGGGAGGTATTGAGTTTCCATTTATCTACAGGCAAAGGCAGCGGCCCGGCCGCGCGGGCAAGATGGGTTACTTTCACCAGGCGCAGTTCTCTCTTATGGGGGGCGCGGTCTTCCTCCTTCACAGTGCCCTCGGCGCGGATAATATCACCCTCCCGGATTTCCGCCAGTGCAATATCCGTCTGATCCTTCTCCCAGACGGCCTGCGCAAGACCGTCCCTTCTCCTTAAAATGATGAACCCGATCTCACCCATGGCACGGACACTGTGGACAGCACCCTCCAGGATCAAAGTGCTCCCCTCCTCTGCCGAAAGCATTTTTTCAAGGTCTGCCTCTTTTTTTTCTGAGATCTTCTTTATATATTCCATCCTCATTCTCCTCACACTCTTCTCTATCCCCGTACAAACATAACCTTCCGCCTGTGCCGTCCCCCCCGGCTCAGACTTCATCATACAACAGCATAAGTATCATCTGCGCTGTCTCTGCCATATTTGTTCCGTTGTCCATGCTGCATTTCTGGATATACCGGTGTGCCTCCTCCTCCGTCAGGTGGTTCCGTTCCATCAGCAGAAACTTGGCATTGCGTATATAGTTTTTCTCCTGATCGGTTCTTTTTTTAGAACCCCTTTCTCTCTTAACCCGCTTCTCCAGCTGGCCAATCACCATACCGGCTGTATTCACAAGGTCATGCACCTTGAAAGGAGTCGTCAGGCAAAGCATACCCTGTCCTGTCTCGCCGGCCGCTTCACTGACCAGATTCGCAGAGCCTACGAGAACAAATTCAAAGAATGCCGGCAGGCTTTCCAAAAGTTCCCTGTAATACAGATCCTTAAGCCGGTACGCGCCGATCACAAGTCCGCAGTCATGCCGGTTTACCTCCTGAAGGGCCAGGGCTCCGGAGGCGCAGGCAAATACACGGGAAAAACCGTGCCCGAGCAAGATCTTCCTGATCTTCTTTGCATCCTCCAGTTTTGGCAATACTACAACAATTACACTCATCTGCTGTCTCCCTCTGCGCGCTTATACTACATCATACCCGGCGAAAAACACCTTTCCCTGCACACCGCAGGCAATGCTATACCAGATATAAATACCGGTTCAGTTCCCACTCCGAGACCTGCCCCAGGTAACTCTTCCATTCTTTCTTTTTTGCCCTGCCGTACGCCTCTGCGCAGGCATTCCCCAGGACATCCGCAACCAAGGGATCCTCCTCCATAGCCGCCAGGGCTTCCCCAAGATTCTCGGGCAGACGCCGGATCCCCCGGGCTGCTTTTTCCTCTTCTGTAAATCTGCGGATATCATCTTTTAACTCTTCCGGTGCAGTAAGCCCTTCCGCAATCCCGGACAGCCCTGCTTCCAGGCAGAGCGCAAACGCCAGATATGGATTTGCCGCAGAATCCGGGCTTCGAAGTTCCAGATTGATACCCTCGCTCACCCGTCTGCGTACATGGATGAGCGTGTTTCGCTGCTTTCTGGACCATGTGATCTCTGACGGCGCCTCAAATCCAGGCACCAGCCGCTTATAAGAATTGACCAGCGGATTGAAAACTGCCGTCATACCGGAAATGTGCCTGAGGATCCCTGCCATAAATGCCTCTCCTTCCCGGCTGAGACCTCTGTCTTCATCTTCAAACACATTTTTCCCGTCCCTTAAAAGACGCATGTTCAGATGCATCCCCGAACCGTTTTGATCCACCCGGGGCTTCGGCATAAAGGTTGCATGCAGTCCATACCGTTTGGCTATGGTCCGCACCGCCATCCGAAAGGTCATCAGCTTGTCGGCGGCGGCCAGCGCATCCTCAAATGTAAAATCGATCTCATGCTGGGCAGGGGCAATCTCATGGTGGGAAGCATCAATCTCATACCCCATCTCCTCCAAAGTCAGGATAATATCCCGCCTTGTATTCTCCCCCAGATCGATGGGTGAAGTGTCCAGGCAGCCCGCCCTTTCATGGGTCACTGTTGTAGGCCTCCCGTTATCGTCTGTATGGAACAGGAAAAATTCGCACTCCGGATTGATCTGGAAAGTATAACCTTTGTCCTTGGCCCTCTGCACTGTCCGCTTAAGGATCTGACGGGGGCAGGATTCATATTCTGACCCGTCCTCCAGGCACACATCACACAGAAGCCTGGCAACCTTGCCCTGCTGCGGACGCCAGGGTAAAATGGAAAATGTGCCAAGGTCCGGTCTCAAGTAAAGATCCCCCTCTTCCCCTTTCTCAAATCCCTCCAGAGACGCCATATCAATCGTACACCGATTCTCCATTGCCTTCACCAGCCGGCTCTCGGGAATCGCAATATTTTTCAGGTTCCCGAACATATCAGTAAACTGAAGTCGGATGAACTTCACATCCTCTTCCTCAACCATCTGTAAAATCTCTGCTTTGCTGTAATTCTCCATAAGTCTCTCCTTATCTTTCTTACTATACGGAAAAAATTCTTCCGTCTGCCGGGAGCAAAATAAAACCTCCCAAATAAAAAAAGAGGGCACTTTACCTGGGATATTTCCCCAGATAAAGACACCCTCGTCTTTTATGTTCCGTATTATAGCAATCATGCGGCCAATTGTCAAGGCATACTACAAACTCTTCGGCGAGCTGCCAGATTCCCGGCCATACTGCAGCGCCGCCTGTATCAGCCCTTTGAATAAAGGATGTGCCCGGTTGGGCCTTGATTTTAATTCCGGATGTCCCTGTGTTCCTATAAAATACGGATGTCCGGGAAGTTCCATCATCTCTACGATCCTCCCGTCCGGGGACACCCCCGATAATACCATTCCGTTTTCCTCTAATTCCCCGCGGTATTCATTGTTCACCTCGTACCTGTGGCGGTGACGTTCGCTGATCTCCTTTGCCTGATACATTCGGGCTGCCAGACTTCCCTCACGCAGCACACAGGGATATGCCCCCAGGCGAAGTGTCCCTCCAAGATCCGTCACCCCGTCCTGCTCCGGCATCAGGGAAATGACAGGATGCCCCGTCCCAGGATCCAGTTCTGTACTGTTGGCATCCTGATGCCCCAGGACGCTGCGGGCATATTCTACAACCGCCATCTGCATACCGAGACATATCCCCAAAAACGGGATCTTATGCTCCCTTGCATACTGGACGGCCAGGATCTTCCCTTCCGTCCCCCGTATCCCAAAGCCTCCAGGGATCAGAATACCTTTGACTCCCTCCAGAAGACCTGACGCCCCCTGCACTTCTATCTCGCCGGCATCCACCCAGCGGATCCTCACATTGGCCCCGGCCGCAATGCCGCCGTGCTTCAAAGCCTCTGCCACACTCAGATAAGCATCATGAAGCTGAGTATATTTCCCCACAACGGCAATCTCGGTCTCTTGCCCGGGATTCTTCAGACGCCGGACCATCTCCTTCCATTCCAGGAGATCCGGCTTTGGACAGGGAATCTTAAGAGCCTTACAAACCACACATGCCAGATGCTCCCTCTCCATGGCAAGGGGCACCTCATACAGATGCTCCACATCCAGATTCTGCAGTACATGATCCTCCGGCACATTACAAAACAATGCAATCTTCGCCCGCAGATCCTCCGGAATCGGATACTCGCTCCTGCACACCAGAAGATCCGGCCGCAGACCCATCGACTGAAGTTCTTTCACACTCTGCTGGGTAGGCTTGCTCTTAAGCTCCCCGGAAGCCTTCAGATACGGGATTAATGTTACATGGATCAATACAGCGTTCTCATGCCCCGTCTCATGTTGAAACTGACGTATGGCCTCCAGAAACGGCTGGCTCTCAATATCCCCCACTGTCCCGCCGACCTCTATAATGGCGATTCTGTCCTCCTCCCCGGAAATACCCCGGTAAAACCTTTCCTTAATCTCGTTGGTAATATGGGGGATCACCTGCACCGTCCCTCCCCCGTAATCTCCCCGCCGCTCCTTCTGAAGCACCGACCAGTAGATCTTCCCGGTGGTCACATTTGAATTCTTATCCAGGCATTCATCAATAAACCGCTCATAATGCCCAAGATCCAGGTCTGTCTCCGTCCCGTCATCCGTCACAAAAACTTCCCCGTGCTGGATCGGATTCATCGTCCCCGGATCCACATTGATATACGGGTCGAATTTCTGCATGGTCACCCGGTATCCCCTCGCCTTCAGAAGCCGCCCAAGCGACGCCGCCGTGATCCCCTTTCCCAGACCAGAGACTACCCCGCCTGTCACAAACACATACTTTACTGCCATCTTTCTCCTTCCTGCCCCGGCACACGAAAGGATCCCCCCGTGCACATAAAGGCTTTTGCCCAAATACAAAAAAGGAGACAGAAATCCTGTGCGGACTCCTGACTCCCTTGCCAGTTTTATTTATCGATAGTATTATCTACCCTTTTCTCTCGTTTGTCAACATTTACTTTAATCCCGCTCTCTCCCTGCGAAGGTCTGCCGGTTCAATGCCGCCGCCTTATGGAACAGCACAAACCCGATTACAAACAGCACCGCTATGATTGCAACACCTGCATTAGCCACATTTGTAAGCTGCGCTACCACGCCTACCAACGTGGTTCCTACAAAGGAAGCCCCTTTGCCGCATATATCATAGATACCAAAATACTCTCCCGACTTCTCGGCCGGAATGATTCTCGCAAAGTAAGATCTCGACAGCGCCTGGATCGCTCCCTGGAACATTCCTACCAGCACCGCCAGCAACCAGAATTCCCACTGCTTATCAAGCTGGATCGCAAAGAGAGCGATCCCAGTGTAGGCGACGATACACACCTTAATTAAGACATCCGTCTCGTACTGCTTAGACAGCTTTGAAAAGATCAGCGCACACGGAAACGCCACGATCTGAGTCACCAGAAGTGCAAGCAAAAGTCCCGTAGAATCAAGCCCAAGCGCACTTCCATAGGCGGTCGCCATCTCGATGATCGTGTAGACACCGTCAATAAAAAAGAAAAATGCCAGCAAATACAAAAAGATATGCTTTTCCTTTTTAATCGAAACAAGTGTCTTCCAAAGCCTCCGGAAACTCCCCCGGATGGGCTGCTCCGGAAGCTCTGCGTAATGCTTCTGTTCATAATTTTTCAAAAGCGGGATTGTCACAAGAAGCCACCACGCCGCATTTAAGAAAAATGCAATAGCCATTGCCGCCTTCATGGTAATCCCGATGCTCTCATACATGAGCACAAATACCAGGGAGATCACAAAGGGGATGCAGCTTCCGATATACCCCCACGCATATCCGTGGGAGGATACGGTATCCATCCGTTCCCCCGTCGTTACATCCACCAGCATAGAGTCATAGAAGATCAAGCTGGCATTATACCCCACCTTCGCAACCACAAATACAGCCAGAAATACCACCCATGAGGCCGGCACAGCCAGAGCTGCACAGCCGATAACCCCAACCATCATCGTAATCACGAACAAAGGCTTCTTATAATTCTTCGTATCCGCCACAGACCCGAGGATCGGCCCGATCACCGCCACAATAACGGTTGCCGCCGACGCCGCATACCCCCAGTACGCCAGATAATCCACCTCTGAGATTCCCGCACTGCCTGCAAGATAATTAAAATAAATCGGAATGATCGTGGACACCAGCAAAATAAATGCCGAATTTCCCACATCATACAGGATCCAGTATTTTTCCAATTTCGTTAACTTCGTATTCTCCATCGCACACCTCTTACTCAAATGTCCGGTCAAAACGGTGATTTAACTCCCGGCCTTCCCTCACACTCTCATCAAAACTCTCTATCATATCTGCCGCAATCTCTACAGCCCCTGCAAACTTAAGAGCCAGACCCTGATTGCTCCGGGTACATTTCGGATTATCCACACGCTGATGCATCAGTCCTTTACTGTAAGCATACCGCCCGCCAAGCTTCATTGCAGTATTGAGCAGACCCTGCTTCACCCTCCCCGGCGCACGCAGCAGATTTTTAATAAAGCGCAGCCACCGAAGGGAGCTTTGCACCACCTTCCATGGAATCGCCGGATAGAACGGTGCAATCGCTTTTGCCGTGAATTCATCCGTAGGCACAAGCCTCCCCAGCCGGTAAGCCAGCGGATGAAGCCCGTCCTTTCGCAGCAGATACTTCTCAAATTCCTCCTCGATCTCCAGATGCTGAACCCCCGTCTCCCTGATCATCTCTGCCACATAAGGATGACACTCACTGTCCAGGATAAAGTGACAGATAAACCCAAGGAGATAAGCATACTGCGCGCTGTCTCTCCCCGCCTTCAAGGCCACCGACACTCCATGCTCAAAAAAAGGCCTGGCAGAAACTCCATGAAGACGGTTCCCGTACCTCACAACCTTATTTTTAGAGTAAGGCCGGTAAAAAAAGAAAATATCCGGTCCTTGAAGCCCAATCTCAAACTGTGCATAATACCTCAAAATAATCTCCCTGATTTCCCCGTCTGTCTTCCCCCAAACCTTCTCCCCAAAACGGTCATGTGCATAAAATGCCGGCATACATCATCCCTCCCATATTCCAGTATAAGCAACAACTCTATATTAACTATAAAATTATACCCCAAAAATGTAAACCATAAATAGCACAATCCATAAAATAATTTAAAAGGTAAGCCAATCCCCCCGTATAATCCTCGTCAAAACTGTTAGAGCCGCAAGTGCAAATGACTATCCATTTACACTTGCGGCTCTCTACAGCCCTGTGTAAGAACTGCAGGGGCTCAAAAGCGCCTCAGCGGCTGCCCCGCACAATCCTTCCCCGTTACATCGTCCACTTAAGTAAATATTTCTTCAGCATCTCAAAGAGCTGCATCACGATTACCAATATCACTACCATGAACACAAATCCGACCCAGGTATTTGCAAAGATACCCAGCTCTGCATATTTCTTTACAAAATAACCCAGCCCTTCCCCGGCCCCGTACATCTCCGCGTACACCAGCATTACAAAAGAACTTCTGAGAGAATTGACAAATCCTGCCAGAATCGACGGGCTGGCTGCAGGAAGGATTACTTTCGTCACCCTTTTTAATCCTTTAAGTTCCAGTGTTGCAGCTTTGTCCAGGTATCTTTTGTCAATCGTCATAATACCTGTAATCGTCGCAAACAGCGTTGCCCACACAATATTGTATACGATCAGGAACACGGAGGCCGAAAACAACGTCGGTGCCAGCAGCAGCACAAAGGGCGACAGCAAAATGGAGGGAATCACACTGAACGCATAGATCACCGGGTGAAGGATTTCGCGGATCCTTTGATTCAATCCCATGACCGTACCCAATACCAGCGCGATCACCAGCGAAAACAGGATGGACGGAATGAGCAGCTTAAAAGAAGCTATCGCATTTCCGAACATCATGTCCTTGCTGTCAATAAAGGCTGCTTTGATCTTGTCCGTCGTCGGGAACAGATAAGGGTTCACCAGGCCGTTGGCCGTCAGGAACACGTACAGCGCCGCCAGACCGATAAATATGCAGCATGTAATCCAATATTTCTTTATAAATGCCTTTATGGTACCCATAACCCCTTCTCCTGCCTGTTCTTTGTTATTGCATGTGTCTTGTTATTTATCATGCTCTGCAAAGAAAGCTTCCATCTCCTCATAGAATTCCGGAGCTTCCTCACCGTATTTCTCTACGGCCTCTGCGAGCGCCTCCTCGTATAATGCCGTGTTAATATGGTCTTCGATCTTAACCTGGTTGTCCTCTCCGAGATAACCGGTCTTGTCCAGAATATCCCATGCACGTACTACGCCGTCCTTCAACGGGTCAACACTTACGAAATAATGCTCGTCATCCATCATGTAAGCAGCTACATATTCTTCCGTAGCCTCCTCCTTGTTTGCCTCATAGTAAGACTGGGCGCGGAGTAATGCGCGAAGGACTGCTTTTACCGTGTTCGGATTCTCGTTGATCCATTTTGTCTGAGCAACCATACGGCAGCAGGAATAGTTCTCCATAACCTCACTCTGATAGCTTACAATATCAATCTCGCCGTTAGCAGCCATCTCCTGAACTGCAAGGTTCTGGCCCGTGCCCATCAAAGCATATGCAACATCTCCCCGCACAACTGCTGCCAGGGCATCATTGTAATCAGAGTACACTTCCCACTCCACAACCTCAAGGGGGTTCTCGTACCCGAGATCCATAACCGCGCCTGTAAATGCGAAATAACTCGGGTTAACAGCTACCTTTTTGCCCACAAAGGACTCGATCCCGTTCCACTCTGCACCCTTCTTTGCAACCACCGGCATACATCCCTCGATCATATGTCCGCCGAATACGGAAATATCAATACCGGAAGCAATCTGCTGAAGCGGATTGGATGTGCCTGCATTGGATACAACATCTACTTTTCCTGTAGACAACAGTGTCATGGCGTCGGCATTTGCATTTGCCTCTACCGGTTCAATTGAGATGCCCTCGTCCTCAAAATATCCCTTTTCATTTGCGATCGTTACAAGAACGTTTCCGCTTGTCCCGTAGTTCCATTTTACAACATCTTGTTCCGGAGCGCCTTCCTCGGTCTTCTCTCCCTCATCCTTTTTCTCAGTGCTTCCGCCGCCGGAGCATGCTGCCAGGCTGAACGCCATAACAAAAATCAGCATACCGGCTAAAATTCTTTTTTTCATTTTGTTTTTCCTCCTCATAGAAAACTTTAAATAATGATTTTAAGGCCGAACTTTTTGGCCTCTGTATATCAGACAGGACTTCCTGTTGATATCCGCTAGGAAATATGAGTTGCAACATCCTTATTGATCTGACGGATCAGTTCATTGCGGAGTTTTAACGTCTCCGGATTGTCAAACTGCGTCTCCCTTGTTGGACGCTGCTCCTGCGACAGCCTGCACTCATAGATAATATTACTGGGCGACTGTCCAAGTACCACAATTCGATTCGCAAGAAGAAGCGCTTCGTCCACATCGTGGGTCACGAAAAATACAGTCTTTTGGGGATCCTGCTGAGACCACAGTTCCCCCACCAGATCCTGAAGCTTTGCACGGGTCACTGCGTCCAGCGCACCAAAGGGCTCGTCCATCAGAAGGATGGGCGGATCTATGCTGAACGCCTGCGCAATGGCACACCGCTGCTTCATACCGCCGGACAATTCCTTCGGAAGCTTGTTATATACAGACGCATCCAGCCCTACTGCCTTCAACATATCTACTGCAATCTGCTTCAATTCTTTCTTGTCTCTCCCCGGAAAACGCTGCCGCAAAGCCAGCATAATATTCTCTCCCGCCTTCATCCAGGGAAACAGGCCATAATCCTGGAATACTACTCCCTTATCAAGACTTGCACCGCCGATTGGCCGGCCATCGACAGTCAGTTCTCCCGCCGTCGGTTTCTCAAGTCCGGAAAGAAGGCGGAGCAAAGTACTTTTTCCGCACCCGGACTGTCCGAGGATGCAGACAAACTCCCCCGCCTGCACATCCATATTTATATCTTTTAATATCAGTTTTTCATCCCCTGCATAGGAAAAAGAAAGATTGCTGACCTTAATGTCACTCATTGCCCCGTGATCCTTTCTCAATGTTATTGCCGATTTTTCATACAACTCTATACATTTAGTTTACAATTGTAATGACTATAATGCCAATCGTTATTATTGATAACTGGCTCTATTTATTTGTTTTATCTATAAAAAATGCAGGACACATGGAAAAAGGAATAAATCCCTCTGTCATGTGCCCTGCATTTTTTACTCACTCAACATATACAGCACTGTATACTCCGGCCAGGCTCTTTATCTTCGCACTGCCTCAATAATCCTCCTGGCTGCCAGTTCAATATTCTCCCGCCTGGTTGCCAGATTCACGCGGATAAACGTATCATATCCCCCTTCTCCAAACCAGGCTCCGTAATCCACAGCCAGACCACATTTTTTCTGGATGATCTCCTCCATATCCTCTGCTTTCACATAACCGCCAAGGTCGATCCACATCAGATAGGTTCCCTGGAGTTCAGAGATCCAAACCTCCGGCAGTTGTTCCTCAAGCATAGATTTCATGAGTTGATAATTGTCCTCCACAATCTCCAGTACGTGATCAAGCCATCCCCGGCCGCCCTCATAAGCACTGCGGACTGCAATATATCCGAAAGAATTGCCCCCTTTGACCCGCAGGCGGACCAGATAATCATCGTACAACGCCCGCAGCCTTTCGTCCGGAATCACCAGAATCGCATTCTGGCACCCTGCCAGATTGAAGGTCTTCGTTGCAGCCGTCAAAGTCACCAGAATATCATCATAGTCCCCGACCGTTGCAGCCGCAGCCTGCTCATATCCCTTCATAATAATATCCTGATGAATCTCATCTGCAATGACATATACATGATATTTTCTGCAGATATCAAGTACACGCCTGATCTCCTCCTGGCTCCACACCCTTCCTACCGGATTGTGGGGCGTGCAGAAAATAAAAAGCTTCACGTTATTTTCCCGGATCTTGTTCTCGAAATCTTCATAGTCCATCTCGTAACCCGCCTCTGTCTTCCTGAGCGGGCTTTCCACCGGTGTACGGCCATTATTTACAATCGCCTCCCGAAATGGATAGTAGACCGGCGGCATAATGATGACGCCGTCCTCTTCCTTCGTCAGTATATGGATCAGCCAGTTGAACGCCGGAACCACTCCCGGCGAAAACCGCATCCACTCCTGCGCTACTTCATAGCCGTGATATGTTTTTTCCCACCGGATAAATGCATCATAATAGCCCTGGGGCACAACATAATAACCGAATATGCCGAATTCGACATATTTTTTCAGCGCCTCCTTCACGCAGGCCGGAGCCTCAAAATCCATATCCGCAATCCACAGCGGAAGCAGGTCTTCCTCACCGAACCGTTCCATGCAGCCGTCCCACTTGCTGCTGTCCGTATGTCTTCTGTCTTTATAGATTACTTCACTGTCCATAACTTTTCTGTCATGTTTCCTTTCTTAAATATTTGCCCTTCTGTCATACCAGAGCCTTATGCAGAATCCGTCTCTATTTGTCACAGCCGCTTCTCAAAATTTCCATCCACCGAACAGCCCTCTGTAAATATCATAAATGCATTTGGGTCAATGCTGTGGACGATCCTCTTGATCTGCGAAACCTCATACTTGGAAATCATTACAAAAAGGATATAGGATGTTTTATTCGTATAGGCTCCCTCGCCGTCCCAGTTTGTAACACCTCTTCCGGTCTGTTCCATAATCGCCTTTGATATCCCAAGCTTTTTCGTAAATATCATCACGCTGGTATTAATATTCTGAATATGCACCCTGTCTATGGCGAGCGACAACACCGTCGTGTAGATCAGCGAATATACGACGATCTCCACATTGAAGAGAAACAGGCAGATCGCATACACGAAAATATTCATAAGAATATTAATTCTTCCCACACTGACATTGGGATATTTCTTAGAACAGCATAATCCGATAATATCCTGCCCGCCGCCGGAGCTTCTCCCCCGGAGAACCAGGCCTGTTCCTGTCCCCGCAATAATTCCGCCGATAATACATGCCGTCAGATAGTCCTCGATCACAGGAGCCGACGGAATGGGCACTGCCACCAAAAGCAGACTCTGAATCCCAACCGTCAAAAGTGTCTTGACCGCAAACTCCTTACCCAGAACCTTAAGCCCAAAATAAAAAAGCGGAAGGTTGATAATAAAATATATCATACCCGAAAGATCCACGCCGGCCGGCACCGGAAGGTGCAGAAAGCTGACTAAAAATGTCCGCAGAAGCTGCGCAATACCCATGAACCCTCCGTTGTAAAGCCCAAGCGGTATAATGATCAGATTCACCCCAAGTGCAAATAAAAGACTTCCTCCGACAGAGTATACCAATGGGACAAGCAGCTCTTTTTTCATCCTTCCTCCTGCCTTATCCATCACAGATCTCCTTTCTTTAGTATCCCAGACTTACGGATATATCATACAGCTTCCATTTGTCTCCGTCCTTCACATACTCCAGCTTATTGCTGCCGCTGCCCTCCCGGACCTCATCCGATACATGGCTGCTCCAGTAGGTATCCCTGTACTGATGGCAATAGTCGCCGTCAATGCGGATCGACAGGATATCCTTTCCATCGTCCTCATAGATCATGGAAGATGCCTCCAGGTTGGAAAACTCATATTTCATAAATGTATGGTAACTGTTATCATTGTCAAACTCGTTCTGACGCAGATAATTATACTCGTCAACAGCCCCTTCCTTGCGGCTGTCATCCATTCCGTCCAGAACCTCCACATCGCTGAACTTCTTATTAAGGCTTGCCGCATAAAGAATCTCCTCCAGGTCTTTTGCTGCCTGATCCGCTGCCTCCTCGATCACCTTCTTGTCATAGACTGCCTTAACCGTCACTGTTTCTCCGTTAGAACCGTTGATCAGCTGTCCGGTCTCCTCAAGCCCCTCACCGCTAAGCTCTGCAAAATGCGTATAGCCAAAGATGGGAGAAATATGGTAGATATCTTTTCCGTCTTTATCCTTTTCAGCCTTATATTTTTCCGGCACGGCAATCTTATCGATCTTAAGCTTGGCTCCCTTCGGAACGGCGACAGACAGATCCTTTACGACAATATCTTTCGACTGCACCTTCCAGAAAAGCCCGCTCCTTTTCAGCCGTACCTCCATGGCATTCTCATTTCCCAGACTCTCCAGCGCATTACTGTAGCCTACACGGTATATCTTTTTGGAGAAATCTCCGCTTATCTTTACAGGCTTCCCTACAGAATAGACCTGCTGCTCCATATCCCTGCGGTCCAGTTCCATTGCAGTGACAAAAGCCTCCTTCGTCAGGAAATCCCCTTCATTCTCTATAGCCAATGTATCATACACCTGTCCCCATTCTTCCTCCAACAATGCTTTCGCATATTTTTCAGCAGTATTTTTTGCCGAAAACTGCATATTAAATACAACAAAGAACAAAATAACTGCCGCAGCTGCCGCCAGTACAGCCGCCAGCTGTGTCTTCTCCGACACATCCAGGCTGATCCGTTTTTTCTCAGCAGGGCCTGACTCTGCGGGGGACACCGGCGCTGTATCCTTAAGCTTCGTCCCGCAATTTTCACAAAAAGCAGCTCCATCTATATTTTCACTTCCACATTCCGGACAAAACATCTCTTTTTCCCCCTCTATTCGTATTTTTTGATTATTTCAATATTGGCCTTCTCCACCGCATTGAGCCGCGCGTCTACATTGGCGTCAAATTCCTTCGGTGATATCGTTCCGTTGTACCAGCTCTTACTCTCAAAATGTGCCTTCAGATCTGCACTGTCAAAGATTCTACCGTGCCTTGCCATGATCTCATTGCGCCCGATACGCAGATCTGCCTTAGACCGCCCCGACACATCGGCATCGGTAAGGTAAGCCGTATCACTGTTTGGGAAGATATACTCCCCGGAAGCGGCTGCGGATGTACCCGCATCTGCCGTCTGACCGGCAGATGGCTGGGCGTTCCCACTGGGCTCGATCACGATCTTATGCTCCAGTCCGATCACACTCATGCCTCCATCTTCAGCCTCCAGCGCATCGGCAGCCTTAATCTCTTTGTCTGATACCTGGCTCTTGACATCCCCCATTCCTCTTCCCATCAGAAACATAAAAATACTTCCGCCAAGGGCGAGGACGGCAATAACAACCGCTGCCACAGTTACAATATTCAGGCTTCCTGCCTGCTTCATCCCTCTACTTTTTTCTTCTTTTCTCATTCCCATATCCTGACCTCATAAAATATTACTCTCTTTTTGTACCGCAGTTAATACAGAACAACATGTCATCCTCCAGCGGTGTTCCACAGTTCCTGCATGTGTAGCCCGCTGCCGGTGCCTCCGGTGCTTCCGGCGCCAAAGCCTCCTCCACCATCGGTTCCTGTATTTCCGGCGCTGGACCATCCCCCATTATTTCTGCCCCGGGTTGCGGCATCTCCGGTTTTTCTACAGCCGGCTTTTCTACAGCCGGCATCGGTGTTCCGCACTCCACACAAAATGATGCATCTTCATCATTCATCGTGCCGCATTTCGGGCACCGTTTCCCGCCTGCCGGCCCTTCTGCTTCCTGCGCCGGAAGCGGCGCGCCGCAGCCAATACAGAACTTGGATGTCATTTTATTGCCGACACCGCACTGCGGACAGACCTTCACTGCCGTTGCCCGTCTGAGTTCCTCCTGATATACCTGGTTTTCAGATCTCAGCCTGCGAATCTCCGCAAAAAGACTCTCGTATTCAGAGCCTGTCTCCTGCATATGGTTCTTCACACACTGAAGCCCTACCTGATAAGTAAGTTTCTCTATCATTCTTTCATTTGCCTTGATCAGGTTGCTGATTCTGACACCCTCTGTCGCATTTTTCGTTTTCTGTGCCACTTCCTGACCTGCGATTGTGAGCGAATCTTTCATTTTTTCAAATAATGCCATCTGATTTACCTCCTGCATTTTATTTCCCGGCATGACCTTTTCTTAAGACACCTGCGGACCCCTCCGCATTTTTCTGTTATGCCATTACTAATATACCACATTTTCCATTTTTCGACAAACTAGTTGTCGAATTCCGTCCGGTATCTAAATATATTGTATTTTTATGCAATCAATGATACACTGATTACAGTGTCAAAGTACAATACGTGTACCTGTGCGCTATTATATTTATTTAAAGGAGAGAGGCATTATGTTTTGTAAAAATTGCGGTTCAAACATTGGAGATAACGTAAAATTCTGCCCGTCCTGCGGACAACCCACCGGAATCTCCGGCAGCAGAAAGACGACCACGGGTGCGGGTGCATCGTCCGGCCAGAATCCGAAGTATCCCTATGACGCCAACTTGGGTTATGGTCACAATTCAGATCAGGGATATTCCCAGAATTACACTCAGAACTATAACCAGACCAGCGGTCCGAACAAGTTCCACAGCTTTGCTTCCAAGTCGCTGCACGGCATCCCGGGACAAAAATATAAAAAGCAGTTTAATATCGGCAACTATATTGTGTGGGCCGGATGCCTGATCGCACTGATTTCGTTATTCCTGGATTTTGCATCTGTGAACGCCGGCTTTCTCGGCAGCCAATCCGTCAAGCTAATTGATGCGGAGGATGCACCATTCTTTATCGGCATCTTTGTGATCGTTGCTGTCGTCAATATCTTTAAACTTAACATCGTAGATCTGATCGGTTCACTGATTGCCGCATTTTTCGCTTATCTGGATCTCAAATCAATCAAGGAGGCCTATGAGCAATATGGAAGCCTCGCAAAATCTCTGGCAGACTCTATGATCGAATACGGTGCAGGCCGCACCTTACTGGTATTGGGAATTATCCTAATGGTTGGCGGCTCTATTGCGGCCGTCGTACTTGGGATAAAGGCAAAAAAGGCTGCAGGATTCTAAATCTATAACAAAAATCCTGGCCGGAACAACCATTTTGTCCAATCAAAAGCCCGGGATGCAATCGGCTGTCCAATTGCATCCCAGGCTCCTATAATTTCGTGTAAGTTACAATATCTTAGATAAAAACTCCTGAAGCCTCGGATCCTTCGGGTGTTCAAAGAATTCTCCGGGCTCTGCCTGCTCCTTGATCTGGCCTTCATCCATAAACACAACCCTGGTGGCCACCTCCTTGGCAAACCCCATCTCATGGGTAACGACGACCATCGTCATTCCGTCCCGGGCCAGCTTCTTCATAAGCTCCAGCACCTCCCCCACCATTTCAGGATCCAGTGCAGACGTTGGCTCGTCAAAGAGCATAACATCCGGATCCATCGCAAGAGACCGGATAATGGCGATCCTCTGCTTCTGTCCGCCGGACAACTGAGACGGATACGCATTGGCCTTGGCCTCGAGACCTACCAGTTCCAAAAGTTCCATGGCATGTTTCTGGGCTTCTTCCTTCGATTTCCCGAGAAGCTTCGTAGGAGCCAGCGTAATATTTTCCAGGATCGTCTTATGGGGAAACAGATTAAAATGCTGGAATACCATCCCCATCTTCCGGCGGTGCCTGTTGATGTCCACTTTTTTGTCGGTGATATCCACGCCCTCAAAATATACCTTTCCCCTGGATGGTTCCTCCAGAAGGTTTAAGGATCTCAGGAAGGTCGATTTGCCGGATCCCGACGGCCCTACGATAACAACGACCTCACCCTTCCTGATCTCATCGGAAACTCCGTTAAGCGCATGCAGCTCCCCAAAGATCTTATGTAACTGTTCCACCCTGATCAGGGTATCTCCTTTGTTAATGGTCACTGCTTCTTAACCTCCTTTCCAGCATATTCACAAGCTTCGTAAATATCAGCACCATGACAAGATAGATGATGGCGACCGCGATCAGCGGCATAAATGCATCATATGTACGGCTCCTGATAATATCCCCGCCCTTTGTAAGATCCTGCAGTGCGATATAACCTGCAACCGAGGTCTCCTTCAGGAGGACAATAAACTCATTGCCAAGGGCCGGAAGAACATTTTTAAATGCCTGCGGCATGATAATATATCTCATGGTCTGTACATAGTTAAAGCCAAGGCTCCGCCCCGCCTCAAACTGTCCACCGCCAATAGACATAATACCGGACCGGAAGATCTCTGCCACATATGCCCCGGAATTAAGTCCAAAAGCCATGACTGCAACAAAGATCTTATCAATATTCACGCTTCCGAAAATAACAAAATAAATAATCAAAAGCTGTACGACCACCGGTGTGCCCCGGATTACGGTCAGGTACACCTGGCAGAGTATATTGAGTAATTTAAGCTTTCCGGTCTTGTCATAAGTGGAACGTACCACAGCAACCAAAAAACCAAGGACAATACCTACAAGAACGGCAAAAAATGTAACCAGAAGTGTAACCTTTAACCCGTCCGCAATATACATCCACCGGTCATCCTTTATAAAATTCAGAACAAATCTATCCTGTAACGACTGCAACATACCTACATCCTTATCTGCTTCTGATGAAGCCACTCACACACTTACTCTGCCGTAATATATTTTCCAACGATCTCATCCAGCTTTCCGGATTCCTTCAATGAAGCAAGCGCATCATTTACCTTCTCAAGCAGTTCTTCATTGTCTTTTGCAATGGCAATTGCATACTCCTCTTCCGTCAGCGGCTCATCCAGAATCTTAAGGCCTTCTGCTTCCTTTACGAATTCCTTCGCAGGCTCCCCGTCAATAACGACTGCATCGATCTTGCCCTGTGTCAGTGCCTGTACAGCCTCAAAACCTTTGTTGTACTGCTCTACTGCTGC
>CANSCI010000015.1 GCA_947645355.1 uncultured Dorea sp.
TGGGCTGTTTGTCTTGTGTTCTGTCTCCGACCGGATCTTTCTTTTCAGATTTTTTATATCATACACGCCTGTAAGAATAACAGACTGAAACGTAATTCTCCCTTTTGTCTCCCTCTCCAGGTAATAATTACGCAGCTGTGCAAGAAAATCAAGAAACACCTGATTGTTCGATGCACTGTCCACCTCATCAATCATCAAGACCAGCTGCTTTTGGCTGCAGTCACATACCTTGAGCAGAAGTCTGAATAATGCCATAAAACCAAATGTCGTCCCTGCATCTTCCACCGTCTTGCGCATTTTTTCCATAATTGCTGCCATATCAGGCATTGTCTCTGCGTTCTGGCGTTCCATTTCCCGCAGGAACAATTCCAGAAAAGCAAGAGAAAATGTATTTTCATTCTGATAAGATGCACTCCCAAGTGCCTGAAAATCAAGCCATATTACCAGATAATCCTCATTCAACGCTCTGTCCAATGCGGCCAATGTCGTGGTTTTCCCATACTGGCGCGCGCGGTTTATAGTAAAATACGCACCAAGCTCTATCATCTTTCGGATTTGTCTGACACACTCTGCCGTATCTGCCATATAATGCTTTCTGGGGAGACATGGACCTGTCACATTAAATGCCTTTGTCACCACAATACTCCTTTCCGGCGCCGCAATAGCCTTGCTCTCTGAAAAATTTATCTTTTTTATTGTATCATGAATGCCTTTATGAAACAAGCAGACAAAGCTTGAGAAGCGTTATCAAATACATATAAATCTTCTCCAGATATAGCATTCTGTGCCGGACTTTGTTATAATTCCCCATAGAGAAAAAATAATCACGCTCCGGCATCCTTTGGCCGCCTCAAAAGCAGCCTGCCGGCAGCGCACATGAAGGAGGAACATATGGTAGAATATAAGCCAGTGGGCGTCTGCTCACAATTAATTCGAGTGGATGTAGAAAATGATATTGTCGAGAATGTAGAATTCGTCGGCGGGTGCAACGGGAACCTGAAAGGGATCTGCAGCCTTGTAAAGGGCATGAAGGTGGAGGAAGCCATCTCCAGACTCCAGGGCATCACCTGCGGGTACAAAGCAACCTCCTGCCCGGATCAGCTTGCATATGCACTGAGACAGGCAGCTGGCCGATAGTCCTGTAGAAAGAAGAAAGGATACCAAGCTTCCGCTAAGTATCCTTCTTCCGGCTTATTCGTTCTTGGCGCCAGAGGGCCTGTGACAAGCACCGCATCGGTGACTTTTTGTTTTTCCCTGTTAAGGGCATATCCGGTTTCTCAATGTAAGGTCTGAAAATATTGTTAATAGTTCCAATTTTGCGCCGCGTACGGTGCTTGTCACAGACCCCCTGGCATGTACTACTTTTCGAGGTCTCTAGTAATTCTTTTAGTAAAAATGTTATGGTTCCGGATCTGGGTCTGGGTTAAATGGTTCATAGATATATACCCCATTTGTAAAGCTACTACTCATATCTCCATTTGCTGAGTGGATACACCTGGTACGATAGAAATATCCGCCTTCGACTTCATATTCCTTGTCGGAAGACACCTTATCGACATCGTAATTAAACTTCTGCCATCCATCGTAAAACTCCCAAGTCTCGTCCTTATTCTGTGCCCTTTCTACTATTACCGCAACTCCCACTTCAGCCACCGTACGGGTCGCAACGGTGGTGCCGCCTGCATACAGCAGTCCGGGGCCTCTTCTGCGCGATTTTGAATATCCGGCCAACAGATTATCTCCGCGTGTAAGCTTCGTATCATAACCGATGGACTCCTCTTCGTAAGTCAGATAAGAACCATCAATCATCGGAAGCTGGGATGCGGCTTTCGATTCTGTGGACGGGATACCCGTCATTCCCGCGATAACAAACAACATGCAACAAATTGATAGTAGTTTCCTTTTCCTTTCTTTCACACTCTACCTCCGTTTTTACTATCTCCTCATATATAAAGACACATAACTCACGAAAAACTGACGCGATTTACGAAGAAAAATAAAAATTTTTTACAATTAATTCAAAATCTGCCTTTTCCACCGTTCCAATCAAAAAATATTTTGCCTTTTTATAGTCAAAATCTGCCGAATATTTTTTTGTTCCTGTTTTTTCCACCTGATATTCCCTAATTCTAATATCCACGCCTTTGACTTCGAGGTAATATTCATCCGTAGCCTTATCCTCCACATCTACACCAAAAGAGTCCTTTGAATACATCATATTAACTATATATAATATATTTTGATCGTTACATCTATAAAGTAACTCTGCAACCTGTACATCTTCTTCCACATCTGCCGATACAAATTCCGTATCTCTCGGCAATACAACCATTCTTACCGGATTAATTCCGAATGCTTCCTTAATTTCTTGATAAGCTTCTTCTTCCTTTTCCCCCTCCATTACTAAATTGTCTTTATCAGAATCTGCCTGTTCAACTGATCTTACTCCAACACCTCTTTTCATCATCCTCATTATATTCTCAGGCCCGCCAAAGGTATTCACCCCCAAAATTGCCACTAACGCAACCACAGCCGCCGCACCGGCGTAAGCCCGATATCTTCTCCGTCTGCGGACATTTTTCTTCACGCTCCTGCCAATATCCTTACCGTCTTCCTCCATGCCCTCTTCATTCTGTCCGGGCAGATCATCTGCACACCTGACACCGGCATCCTCCGACACGGCGGAATGACTTAGCCGACTGTCCTCTGTATCTGCCTGTCTGACAGCACCTGGGCAGCTGCCATCCCCGTGCGGCGTCCCGGCGCCGTTGTCTGAACGGCATACAACGTCCTCCGGCACGGTGCCTTCCTCCCGCCTCCCGGTGCCTCTGTCTGAACGGCATACAATATCCTCCGGCACGGTGCTTTCCTCCCGCATCCCGGTGCCTCTGTCTGAACGGCATACGACATCTGCCTTCCCGGTGCCCGTTTCAGGCTTCTTGCCGTCATGATCTGAGGATCCTGCATCCTCAGCCCCGCTGCCGGCAGCATCCAACTTCCCGGCAACATTCCCTCTTTGCCCCGTATCCATATGCGGCTGCCCTGCATCCGCATCATTCATGGTCTCAAGCCCGACCTTCATTGCCTCCTGATATTTCTCCGGAAGCTGTTCCACCAGCCTGGCAACCTCATACTCATGGATCTTCTCATACAGTTTCTCTTTAATCTCTGCTTTCTTCTCTGCCGAGAGCATCTCCGGATCCTCCTCTGCGGCAATCGTTTCGCGAATCACTGCTGCCTCTTTTTCCAGATCCTCTTTAATCAGTTGCTCCAGAATGTCCCTGTTCTCACTCATCTTGATTCTACCTCGCAAAAATTAATAAACTACTTTTGTCTTCCTCTTGACCAAATTCGTCTGCAACGTATAATATAATTATAGTACAGTTACCAATCTTATGGTACGGCAATTATCTGGGAGGTTACTATGAAACGTATTATTTTAACCGGAGGCGGCACGGCGGGCCATGTTACTCCTAACATCGCACTTCTTCCCCGTCTGAAAGAGCTGCAATATGATATCCACTATATTGGTTCTTATCATGGAATTGAAAAAGAACTGATCGAACAGTTCGGGATTCCTTATCATGGAATAGCTACCGGTAAACTCAGACGCTATTTCAGCGTGCAGAATTTCACCGACCCGTTCCGCGTACTGAAAGGTATGGGCGATGCCAAAAAATTAGTAAAAATATTAAAACCGGATGTAATCTTCTCCAAAGGAGGATTCGTATCCGTTCCCGTCGTACTTGCCGGCAAAAGCCGCCATGTCCCGACCCTCATCCATGAGTCCGATATGACTCCCGGTCTTGCAAATAAGCTATCCTTATTTGCGGCCACAAAAGTATGCTGCAATTTTCCGGAGACGGTGCTTTTTCTCCCGCAGGGGAAAGCTGTCCTTACCGGATCACCGATCCGCCAGGAACTCCTTAACGGAGACAAATACAAGGCCCGCAGCTTCCTTGGCTTTACGTCCGATAAACCAGTAATCCTGATCGTAGGCGGAAGCCTTGGTTCTGTAGCTGTCAATAATGCAGTCCGTGGGATTTTGCCGGAATTATTAAAGACCTATCAGGTCATCCATCTGTGCGGCAGAGGAAAGATTGACGAGTCCTTAAAAGATCTTGAAGGCTACGTGCAGTTTGAATATGTAAAAGAAGAATTGAAAGATCTGTTCGCACTTACCGATATCGTAATATCAAGAGCCGGAGCCAATGCAATCTGCGAGCTGCTCGCGCTGCATAAGCCTAATCTTCTGATCCCGCTTTCTGCAAATGCAAGCCGGGGAGACCAGATCTTAAATGCCCGTTCTTTTGAACGCCAGGGCTTCAGTGTCGTATTGGAAGAAGAAGAACTGACTCCAGAGCTCCTTCTGTCCTCCATCAACCGCCTGTATGAAAATAAGGAAACTTACATAACTGCAATGAAACAAGCCCCGCAGCAAAATTCTATCGATACTATCATCGATCTGATTGAATCTGTAAGCTGCCGATAATGTTCCGCAGCGCAACCTTTTGTACAAAACAGGTGCCGTGCCGGCACCTGTTTTACGCTTTATCCAGATGTCGATATTTCTCTTCGTAATTTCTTCTTATCCACTGCTTTGCCCGATACAGCATGCTGTGCAGAACTTCCAGCGATACTCCCATAGCCTCTGCTACTTCCTTCTGAGGCTTTTCCAGAAAATATGTAATCATAACCGCATCGTACCAACGCTCATTTACGTGGTACAACTCTGAAAATATATTTTCAGCAAGTTCCCGGTGTTCCTTCTCACGCAGTTTCCTTATGAAACCATCTTCTAAACTTTCTCCTGGTTCGTCCTTGAATATAACTTCTTCAATCAGTGTTATCCGTTCATTGTCCCGTTTATAGTTCAATGCCATATGCTTTACTGTAGTCAACAGCCAGGTGTTCACTGCCTTCATATTGACATTATCCATGTTTATATATAATTTCACAAATACGTTTTGCGTAATTTCTTCCGCCGCATGATGATTGCCAGAGTAATACAGTGCTGTATGATATACACAATCTACGTTGGCCTCATAAATCGCACTAAAAGCCGTTTTGCCGATTGATTTTACTCTCACTTTTTCATCCTTCGCTTTCTAATGCTCATGTCCTTATTTTAATCCAGACAGAATCTCATCTTTATCTTGTTCAGTTAATTCTCCCATCTTCCATCCAAGGCCGACACCGTCGTTCTTATATCTTGGTATCATATGCAGATGGAAATGGAATACCGTCTGCCCGGCTGCCTCCCCGTTATTCTGTACGATATTGTAACCGTCGCACCCAAGAAAGTCTGTAAGCCGGGTAATCATTTTCTTTGCCAGTACAAGTACCTTCGCCGCAAGCTCATCGCTGAGCTCATACAGGTTGGCATAATGTTCCTTAGGGAGGATCAAAGCATGCCCCTTTGCTGCCGGCCCTGCATCCAGAATCACCCGGAAATCATCATCTTCATATAAAGTTGCCGTCGGAATATCCCCGTTAGCAAGTTTACAAAAAATGCAATTCTCGTCCTTCATGTCACTCTCCTTCTTTCTGTATAAAATTATAATTGATTATTTCAACCGCCAGTGCTAAACTGATGACTCAGGAAAGGCGGTAAATACTATGTTTTCATCAACAGATTTTGACAAATTACAACAACTCATGGAAGAAAGCACCGAGAACAAAGAGCTTCTCACAAAACTTCTCGCATCCCACCGGATGGAGATCAGCGCTGTCAGCCATGAGATCCGTAACCCATTAACACTTGTATACAGTACCCTGCAGCTCATCGAATCCCAACATCCGGAAGTTGCTTCCTTTCAGCACTGGGATGAAATGCGCCGGGATATTGAATATATGAACGAGCTTCTGAATGACCTGTCCCTGTATAACAACAACGACCAACTCAGGCTCGCACCTGTAGATTCAAACACACTTTTTAAAACCGCAGCCCTGTCCTTCGCATCCTCCATTGTACATACAGACATCCAGTTTACATCCACAATACCGCCGCAGCTTCCGTCCATTTATGCAGATGCGGTAAAATTGCGTCAACTTCTCTTAAACCTTCTCACCAACGCAAAGGATGCTGTATATCCTGCCCCGTTAAAGGGCCGGACTCCTGCGATCTTCCTTGAAGTCTCTGCAGGGCATCAGTTTCTGACCGTCCGTGTACAGGACAATGGCTGCGGCATCCCGTCTGACAGGATCGCACATATCTTCGAGCCCTTTGTCACACACAAACAGCATGGTACCGGACTTGGGCTTGCCATCAGCGCCGGAATTGCAAAAGCACACAATGGTTCCCTCACCGTTACATCAGATCCGGAAATCTGCACGGTATTCACCCTGACCCTTCCGGTACAAAATAACACCAAAGACAAAACCAGATAACAGCCCGCCTATGTGGGCATAATTATCTACGCCGCCGCTTATAAAGCCAAAATACAGGCTTAAAGCAACCATGAATACGAGACCTCTGCTGGAAATATCCCTTATACGCCCTTTATTTCGTATTGCGATATAGAGAAGAGCGCCGATAATCCCGAAAATTGCTCCGGATGCCCCTGCCGATACCGAGAAATCATGTACACCAATATCGTGACAGGCCGACAGCACGTTTCCGCAGAAACCACTGAGAACATATATCATCAAGAACTTTATTTTTCCCGTTTCCTGCTCCAGATTCCATCCGATTACAAAAAGCATTGTCATATTATTTAGTAGATGCTCGAATCAAAAATGCATAAACATAATGGTAAACAGGCGGTAATATTCTCCCCGCTCTGCAATGTACGGCACATACATCGCACCATGTTCCAACATAAATCCCCCATCCTCTGTCATTCCCCGGGACGTCAGAACAATAAATGCAATGATATTGACTGCGGCAAGCACAACTGTGCAGGGAGCCTTTATTCTATTAATTCTCATCTATCATTGTTCACCCTTTGATATTTTCATATCCCGTAATTCTTGCCCTCCAAGCCGGTGGACTTCGTCCGGTGATGTATACCCTTTCGGACACCCCGTAATTCTTGCCCTCCGGGCTGGCGGACTTCGTCCGGTGATGTATAGTATAACACAAAATGCGGATTAGCGAAAGGGCTTATACGCGTTAGTTCATGGAATATCTTGTGGTTTTCTTTTAAATTCTGTACATGAGGTCGTAATTTTAATATTTTTGCCGGCGCGCTGGATACAAAACCCGTATGTCAGGTCCACGACAAAAATATAATGAAAACAACAATCACAAACATATCTCTCATACGAGCCAACAATTCGTCAAAATAGTTTCCGCCTCCGAGATTCTATGGACTGCCAGCCTGCAACTTCTACCGCTCTTTGGAAGAGCGGTATTTCATTTTTCTGAAATGTAATGATTACATGCTCCAGCTCCGAGCCAAGTTGGCCATATAAAAACCTTTCAGTGCCCTCATTCTATCGAGGTTTTCGACACTCCAAGATGGATAAATCTCTATACGGCAGCTAATGATGATGTTTATTTATGATACCGGAACGTAAGGAACTCAGTTTGTCTATATATTCTCGGACATGCTGAGTTTTTTATATTAAACCACACTATTGAATGATTTATTTATGGCGCTTTACTATAATTGACTTTTCATACAAAAGAGGATATACTATAACAAATCACATAATTGTTGAGATATTTTTGTGTGGATTAATAGAGGTGTAATCAATGCTTGATGAAAAAGTGATAGATACTGTCAGAAGAATTTTTTTTGACCATGATTGTATCATGACAACCGCTGAACTTAATTCTTATAAATTATATTATGCAGATATTCAGAAATTATTAGATGAAGGACTAATTGAAAAGGTAAAATGGGGATATTACCATTGGGTGGATTCTTTTGACGGACAGGAGGTCAAGATCATCAACCGACTTTTTCCAGATGCAGTTCTTTGTATGGAAACAGCTCTCTTTTATTATCATTATAGCGACCGTAATCCAGCCGAATGGAATATTACGGTTGATAAAAATGTTTCAAGGAATCGTACAAAGATAGATTATCCGTTTGTAAAGGCTTATAGAGTTGAGCCTTATTTCGTGCCACTGGGGGAAATAAAAGGAAGTATTGATTTTGTAGATGTCCGCATTTACGACCGTGACCGTACGATTTGTGATGTCTTGCGGAATATGGGCAAGATAGATAAAGAAATTTTTAATAAAGCAGTTCAAGGTTATGTGAGGGACACACAGAAAAATATCCCAAACCTTATGAAATATGCAAAGGAACTCAGGATGCAGAAGAAAGTAAAAGAATTGATCGGAGTGTGGTTGTAGTGGCTGATATTGCGGCATCTGTTTTGGCAAGGCTAAGGAATAAGGCAAAGGCAGCTGGCATTAGTTATCAGCAATGCTTACAGCTTTTTATGCAGGAGGAATTTTTGCGGAAACTTTCAAAATCGGGGCATGAGGATACTCTTATTCTTAAAGGCGGTTTGTTTATTTATACGCTTACAAACTTTGAAAGTCGAGCGACTGTTGATGTGGATTTCCTATTGCGCAGTGTTTCTAACTCGTTAGAAGAAGTACAGGCTCTTATTGTAAAAATTCTTGCCGTACCTACGGGCAATGATTATATTGAAATGACAGCCAAAGGCTTTGAGAAAATTTCCCCACAAAGGAAATATCACGGCATTAGTACACAGATTATCGGAAAAATTAAAAATGTCCGTGTGCCGTTCAATGTAGATATAGGAGTCGGGGATGTGATTGTGCCATGTGCCGAGGAACGGACGATTCATACGCAGCTTCCTGATTTTGAATCTCCTGTTATTATGACGTATTCTCTTGAAAGTACGATTGCTGAAAAGTTTGACGCCATTTTACAGCGGTTTGAGCTGACAGGCAGGATGAAAGATTTTTATGATATATATTATTTGGCAAGGACATTTGATTTTAATGGAACGAGATTGCAGATGGCGATTGCCAGAACATTGGAACGGCGCAGGACACCCTATGAAAAAGATAGTTTCAAGCATATTCTCGCACTTGCTGAAGATGTGGATATGCAGAAACGGTGGAAATTCTTCTTGAAAACCATAAAAGATGATACGCTTGAGTTTTCGGTGGTTATTGAGGAAATACAGACCTTCCTTGAGCCTGTATTTGATGCGATTGTGAATGAGTCTAAATGGTATAATTTATGGAAACCAAAAGATGGTATATGGTTGTAGGAGAAAGTTTATGGATAAAAATCAAATAGTTGTAGCTATTGAAGGTATAGATGGAGCAGGAAAATTTATTGATAATCGCCTTTAGCTCAACCGTTTCGCTTTCCTCAAAGTTCCTCTTCCTCAATATGCAGTCCGTCCCATTCTCCCCACCTCGGCTTTTTATGTTTTTTCAAAAACTTTTTCATCGGTGTCCAGAAGTTCTCCGCATCTTCCATGATACAGGTTCCCATCTCCTGCTCTGCCTCCCAATCGGTTCTCTCTGCGTCATACCTTACCGTTTCCCCCTGCATGCTCTCCTTTTGTTTGGAGATATCCTGATTATTAGACACCGCTTCTTCCTCCCGCAGACATTCATCCATAATTTTATCAAGACTATAATTTTCTTCCATAGTTTCTTTATGGAGAAGAAACGTCATTCTTATGCACTCCTGATCTGCATAATCTGCCCGTTTCACAAAATACTCCGTAAGTTCATGTATATCTTCCCACAGTTGTGTCTTTTTCAAAGGATAATAGCAAAAATAAAACTGCCCCTCCTCATAGAAAATATAATCCGGGTTCAACAAAATACAGTGGACATCCAGCAAATATTTTTTTACATTCTCAATCACATCTCTGAGCGCCAAAAGGAATGCTTTCAAGTCTTTTGCGCCTATTTCACTTTTCTCGTACAAAGCCCTGATTGCCAGCTTGCCGCTCACATCATAATCGTAACAGCTGTTCCCGTCCATCCCTCTTCCCCTTACCGGCAGCAGCCCCCCAATCTCATTGGCCCCCAGCATTCTCATCTGGTAATCCTCCCTGTATACAGATGACTCCTCAATTGTGATCCGTCGCTCCATTCATAACCTCCTCAACCGTTTTTCGTTGCTCCATCTATCATCTCTTTTACTCTTCGGTGATCCCGGATGTTCTTCTCCGGGTCTGTGACTGCCGCCTTTTTTGATACCGACAGCCGAAATATCCCCTTCTGCGCCGCTGCCTTAACTTCGATTTCCTTTTCTCCCACACTTACCTGGGCACTGCTGCCGCCGAACAATATACATTTTCCCTTAGTCCGCTCTGTATACAACGCCGTCAGCTCCCCCGCATCTGCCCCATCCCTCTCCCGCGCACGGTTACTTCCTACTACTGCTGTTTCATAAGCCGCTCCCGCCAGTACATTTTTATCATGGTAATAAAATACAGCCAGAATACAACCCATAATCAAAAACAGCACCATCGGCATTAAAAAAGACATCTCCACAGTCATACTTCCTTTTAAATTCATTTTCTCCGGCTTCATCTCTCTGCCCCTCCCATTTCCTGCATACTCCATATAAAATCTCCCTGACAGCCAATGCCCTTTTCCCTATATCTTTGCTAAAAGCTCCAGAAGATACCCGGCAGTCAAAAACGGAAACAACGGAAGTGCATATTTTCTTGACATTTTTCTCATACACAGCCCCGCTGCGGACACGACAAACAAAAGTACAAAGGCTCCGGACAGTACCTTCAATAACTCCCACACGCCCATATATGCTCCCAGAATCATAATTGCCAGGCTGTCCCCATAACCGATCCCTTCCCTTGTAACCTTACTGGCCAGGAGGAACAACCCTCCTATACCGACTCCCCCTCCCAGCATCCACAGGCTGATACTCCTGCTGCAGAACTGATAGATTAAAACCCCTGCCGCCCCCATGGCCAGAATTTCACCGGACACCTTCCGGTAATAAATATCTGCAACCGACAATCCGGCCAGACTCCCCAGGCATATGACCTGACTTACTGTCCACATTTTGAACACGCCCCCTTCCCGGCCGCCTCTGACAACGGCACTGCATAGATCGTCCGCTTTAACCCGCTGCATGAGACAGAACTGTGATACCGATCCCCATGATCAGTAATATAGAGCCCTGCTCCTCCTCCCCCTCCGCAGCGTTCACAGGCATGGTATTTACCGCCGCCCTGGTTTCTAAGAGTATCAATATCCCCGGCCTGCACCAGGCGGATCGACAAATCAAGATATGCACAATGGTAATCCTTGTGGTAAACCATACCGGTATCTGTAACATATACTGTCTGCGAATCCGGCTCCCCCAGACCCTCTTTCTCATAGCCCGTCCAGGTCTTTACACGCATAGATTCCCTGTATGCAACCGGTGGAACAGCAAACACAGGCAGCGGAACCCGGATCCTGTAAACCGCCTCAAGCCGTGCAATCCCTGTTCTTGCGGACATCACAGAGCCGCTGCAGTCGATTCCTCCGCTTCCACCCTCCACAATACTTCTTTCAAGCCGTTCGGATCCGATCGCTCTTACAATGTCGCTCTCTACCCGGGACGGTATAAGAACCGGCTGCCCATATGCCTCCTGAGCAGCCATCTTCGCAGCATACTGAAGCCCGGAACGGACCGCCGTCTGCACCGCCATTATCTCCAGAAGATAGAGCAGGCAGACGACCCCAAAGAAAAAAACAGGAACCGCCATGGAGGCCTCTACGGTAATGCTGCCCTTTACAGGGGCGAAGGCAGATGCCCTTTCTCTGTGTGTGTGATAGATTAATTTTGAGGGGAGTTTACAATGAATCATAGTACGAATCCTTCTCCTTTCATTTGTTTGTATTTACGTCATTATGACGCTGCTTGGGGAATGTACGAATCGAAAGGGCATCTGCCTTTGCCCCTGCCGGTAAACTGGCCGAATATTATATGACCATTACACCAGACTCCACTAATGATAGCCAAAATACGTTGTAAACCGATAGGTGATCCCTCTTCTCAAATTGCAGGTACTTTTTACCTCTATCTTGCTGATACACTGATCTGCCTTAAAAAATGCGAGCCCATGCTCCAGCCTCAGATTTTGTTCGATGATATCAAGAGCCCTCATACCTATATCCTCTTCTTTTTCCAAAAATAGCAGCATCCTCAGATACTCCTTATATGGAAGTCCGCTTCCGGTATCTTTCCCGTCATTCACATCTTCCCCCTGCCCAAGCTTCATAAGCCCGGAGAGTGACAGCTGCCAGCTGTCCTCAGATTTTACCAGCGGAACCTTTCCTCCTTTTAAAAGCGAACGCATATCCACCAGAGATTCCCCGTACGCCCAGGCAAGCAGGATCACCTGAGCGGCGGCCTCTGTAACAGCAGGAACGGCAAGGAGGGAACAGAGAGTAAGCGCCAGTGCTTCTGCCTCCGCTTTTTTTGCACTGCTTCCCTGCAGGTGTGCATAATTAGGAACAAACCGGAGCAGCATAAGCTTTTTTATAACGATCTCCAGATTCTCTCTGTCACTTCCCTTACCGGCCAGAATATATTCCAGCTGATAATCAAGAGCTCCCGCGCCCGGTTCATCCGCCCCATGGGTAAAATGAGTGAGCAAATACTCACCAAAAACCAGTGACGTAAGGGTACCTGTGTCCTGCGACACATCGGAAAAGTCCCCGTATCCGTGATTGATCCCCCGAAAGGAAAGTGTACCGGCAAGATCACTCGTCTTCTGTGAGACCG
The DNA here is from genome assembly GCA_947645355.1 of uncultured Dorea sp. Taxonomy (GTDB): domain Bacteria; phylum Bacillota; class Clostridia; order Lachnospirales; family Lachnospiraceae; genus Dorea_D. The sequence goes on from CANSCI010000015.1 coordinate 12,699, forward strand.
GCTTACCCTTCGGCATAACCAGTTCCAACAGCGAAGATTTTTTTAATTGCTCTACATGTTCTATGGGATTATTATCCGAAGGAAGCTGCCCCTCGTTCTCCTTTAGTAAGTCTTCAAGTTCTTTTTGTTGTTCCGTTTCAGCCCGCTCACAGTCCTCCGACTGCTCTTCCTGCTGCTTCCACACATCAGTCATGCCAATCTTATCCTTTAACAGATCCAGACCGTACTTATGCTGCATGTATGCCCCGACCTGCTCACGAAATGCCTTAGCGCCATGATCTGTCAGAAATTCTATACGTCCCACGGACTGTTCTATTCCATCTGCGCCATAAAAATCAAGCCTGCCTTCAATATTGGCTTCCGAATAGCTGCCGCTTTCATAACTCCCCTCCAGCGCAAAGACCCCGTACTCTTCCAGCAGTTCTTTCTGATATTCTGCAAATACGGATTCCATTGCCCGGTTCATATCCGCCCGCCGGTAATTTTTTGCCATCTGCACAGAAGCCGCTTCCATAATCCCGCCCACGAAAGAAACCAGCAGTATAAAGATCAGGCTCAGGTAAGCCGTAACCTCTCCTTTTTTCATGTTCTCAGATCCCCGAACTCTCGCTGGTAATCTTTTCGAAGATTGTCTGAACCAGACTGGTAAGCTGGGACTTAAAAATTAAGACCAGGCCGATCAAAACAACCAGTATTAAAATAACCTCCACGACCCCGATCCCTTTTTCTTCTTTTAGTATTCTCTGTAAACGATATAATTTCCACATATAATATCCTCCTACTGTTATCTGAATTTTATAGCTGTATAGACATAAATGCAGGCACGATTACAATAAACAGCACGACTGCCAGCATCAAAAACATCGGCCCCAGAAGCTTCGTCCCCGCTTCCTCCCCCAGACGCTTCGCTCTGGCCTTTCGCTCTTCAAATGCCTGGGCAGCCTCAAAGCGCAGTACCTGGTTCAGCCCTTTCGTACCCTTTCTGAGATTCTGGGACAACATTGCCCCAAGCCTTACATATTCCTGCAGCATACACCGCCGCCCGAACCGTTCATAACTCTCTGACTCCATAATCCCGCTCTCCATCTCATAACTTGTCTTTTTCATCTCTTCATAAATGTACCGCTCCCCCCAGAGATCCTTTTGCTCCTCATAATCCAATACTATTTTTTTCCAGGCGCGTTTTACAGTCATACCTGCTCCAAGAAACAGTGTTAACTTATTGACTACCTCCGGGTAATCCAGCAGCATCTGCTTCTTCCTTTCCTGGGCCTCCTTGTCCTGATTCTGTCTCTCCATGGCATACATAAGAACCCCTGCCGCTGCTGCCATAATAATTAAGATGATTCCTCTGCGATCCATCTCATAGTAGTATCGTACCGTTTTCCCGTCTACTGTATCAGGGAGCTGTAATCTCTCTTTTGTACGCCCTTTCTCATCCTCCTCTTGAATAGCATGTTCAAGCCTTGCAGCCCTCTTTTCTTCCGGACTTCTCTCACGGGGAAATACTACGGCAGCACATTCATACAGCGCCTGCTTTTCCGGATTCTGGGTATAAGTCAGCACAGCGCTTAAGGCAACAGCTGTCCCTTCAGGAATCAACGCCTGATCCTGCAGCTCCCCGTATATGTTCATCACATCGTACCGGGAAAGTTCCCAGGTGATTTCCACCGGTTCCCCCGGCAGCGAAGTCATAAGATTCATATCCGCATCAATATGATCCAGACTTTCATTTTCTCCGAGAATCAGATGGTCAAGCTTCTTGATGCACCGGTCAAACAGGCTCCTTAGTTCCCCTTCTGCATACACACGCTCCGTCACCTCCACCTGCAGGCTCATCTTGCCCCCACCCTCCACAACCGCCTGAAGCTGTTCCGTCCTGCTGCCCTCTCCATAAGAATTCCGCCTGAGGCCATCCTCAATCGGCGCCGCAGAATATTTATAATCCATAACAGCCAACAGAAGCCCCGCCGCAAGAAACAGTCCCGGAACCAACAGATTCAGACCTCTATATTTACCAGTCCGGCACCGATTATACATGCGCCGGAATAAATGCCCAGGCATACCGTCATCACTCCAATCCCAATTATATTTCCATACAGACAGGACATAAATTCAGGAAAGCTGAGGCTCATATACGCAATAATCCCATAGGGCACTGCCGACATGACCCGAAATTCATATCGTTTTGCCGCTAAAATTGTATCAATCTCTCTCTTCACTTCTATTTTTCCACCCATCTGGTCTACTGTATTTTGAATAATTGCTATCATATCCCCTCCGCTCCGTTTTGCCGCTGAAAATACTGCCGAAAAACTCCTCACATCCTCTACACGCACCCTCCTTGAAAATTCATCAAGGATCTGTTCCATCGGAAGCTGAATCCGCATCTGACGCACCATAACCGACAATTCCCTGGTTATCATTGCGCTCTCAGGATACAAAAGCTTTAACTCCTTCTGCGTTTCCCGCAGGGCATTTTCCACCGAATATCCGGTGCCAAGAGCTGATGCCAGGCTTTGGATCATCTCTTTAAACTGCAGCAGGAATTCATTCTTTTTTCTGCGGATGCATTCCTTTTCATAAGTCTTGTATTTCCATACAAAAACCGGAAGCAGCATAACGATACCCCATAATGAACGATAATACAGCCACGCCGTAAGAGATACAATTCCTGCTGCCTTACCGGCCATTGCTGCCCTCTCCCTTACAGAGATACCCTGCCGCCAGCAGCTTTCCGGTGTGTCTGAGTTCTCCGGTCTTCTTCCAGATTCCTTGAATTTTTCCATCCTTTTCTCCTGTTTCTTCATATGTATACAATGGCGTCAGCAGTATCTCCCCGTCCCGGTAGTCCACGATCTCCGTGATCTCCAGCATTTTCCTGCTTTTGTCCCGGAGTCTGCCCAGATGGACAATCACATCAATCCCCGACGCAATCTGCCTTCGGATTGCGGGAAGCGGAAGCTCCATTCCCATGAGTACCATTGTTTCCAGACGGCTTAACATATCCCCGGGACTATTGGCATGTCCGGTGCTTAAGCTCCCGTCATGCCCGGTATTGAGCGCCTGCAGCATATCAATAGCCTCGTCAGAACGCACCTCTCCTACAATACGGTCAGGTCTCATACGGAGCGCCGATTTAATCAGATCCCTGATCGTCACCGCTCCCGTTCCCTCAATATTGGCATTCCTCGCCTCCAGGCTTACCAGATTGGGCACATCCAGGATCCGAAGCTCCGCGTTATCCTCAATCGTTATAATTCTTTCATCCTTTGGAATATACTGCGACAATGCATTTAAGAAAGTGGTCTTGCCGGAACCGGTCCCGCCGCTGATGAATATATTGTACCCTGCCGCGACCAGCATGGATAGAAAGTTCACCGTTTCGCTGCTGACAGAGCCCCATGCAATCAGCTGTTCCATAGTAACAGACTCTCTGGGGAATTTCCGGATAGTGACAATAGGGCCGTTCAATGCAATCGGCGCCAGAACCACGTTTACCCTGGAGCCGTCCTTAAGCCTTGCATCCACGATGGGAGAGGCTTCATTGACCAGGCGGTTGGAACCCGCGACGATCTGCTGGATTACATCTTCCAGTTTATCCCTGGACACAAAACGCCTGTCAGACTGATAAAGCCGTCCGCCTCTCTCATAGAAAATGCTCTGCGTCCCGTTAATCATAATCTCTGTAATCTCCTCATCCTCCAGGAATTCCTGCAGAAGATCCAGCTTGCGGAACGCGTTAAAAAGTTCCTTCCCAAGGACGGTTCTTGTGCTAAGAGGTATATACTCCTGCTCCCCGGCTTCCTTGAGAACCTGATATATGATCCTAGTCAGCTCCTCGTCTTCCACTTCTTTCGACAGATCCAGTTCTTCCAGGATCCTCGCGTGCAGCTGTTCGGCCTTGATCATACTGCTCCTTTCTTACTATTTTCTGTAAAACATCCTCATACCCGAGCAGACTGGCCTCTCTCTCAAACTGCCGAAGCTTCGCCTCCGGATAATACCCCCGCAGCCACGGCATATGAATCTCTGTGCAGGCCCGAAGCAGCTCGTACACCTCCGGAAGCCCCTCATCAATATCCAAAATAAGCACATCATAAATACTCTGCTCCAGAATCCTGTGAATAAGCTCTATCCACTCCTTGGACCGGATATTTTTCATATCCTCTGCTACTGCCATCGGCAGTACATAATCAAGCTTTTTCCTATGCCTTACCACCGTAGTGAGCAGCAGACCTAAGTTTCCTTTCTCCTGCCTCGCATAATACAGGACATCCGACAGGGTCTGCTCTCCCTCCTCAAAATGTCCCCCGGCCCCTCCGTAGATTTCCAGGTTCAGGTACAGGACATTCCCGGATACAGCCAGCTCTTCTCCGAGCCTCAGCCCATATGAAGTCTTTCCGATGCGGTGCACCGGTGAAAATATCCCGATAACCCTCTCGTTCTTCCTCCCGCCGGACTTACAGAATATCCCTTCCTCCGAATCCCCCAGTCCACACCCACGGATGAATTCCTCCACGATCCGTTCCCCGGACTGGTACTTATACAACCAGATCTCATCTTCCTGCCGGGAACTGCCTCCGCGGCTTCCCAGCAGGAATTTCTTTTCTGCCTGAACCTGCCTTCGCTCCTCCTGCCCAAATTCATCTGAAATAAAAAGCAGGTGGATCTCCGTCAGCCTGCAAAGCTCCAACAACCTGGAAATTGTCTTGCACACCTGTACCTCAACAGCCAGTTCTCTGCGCTGCATTACATACATGGCCAGTGCCTGTGCATAACCCTCCTCCGGGTCACAGATTACTAAATTCTTACTGTACACATAATATACCTCCTGTAGTCTGCACTTACTTTTACATAATTACATCTTGAATCCCGCCGATACGGCCTGAAACTTTTGAATAACTTTGAAACTGTCAATAGATAAAACAATCAGATACAAGTCCTTTGTTTGACTTGTAGGAAAAGTATACCCCTACTTTCCCCTTCTGTCCATCCCCTATTTTTCAAAATGATGATCTTTGTGAAATCCCGACAAAAATCCGAAGAAAATTTCTCCATTCATCCTATGCAAAACTTTTCGGAAAAGATATAATGAAACTAAGATAAAAAGACGCTAACTGTTCAGAAAGGATTACATTTATGGATATACAGACATTTTCCTGCCGGGATCTTGATTCGCCCCCTCTGCTGCTGACCGGCTGCCGCCAGCTCCATGTGTGGCTTTTTTCCATGCAGGATTATGACTTATTAGAAAAACAGGCCTCCTGCCTCTCCGGTGATGAGCAAAAACGCGCAGATAAATGTGTACAGGAACCTGACCGAAAGCGATACATCATCGGCCGCACTGCACTGCGCAGGCTCCTAGGACAGTACCTTCACTCCTCACCGGAAACATTTGCCTTTCAGACAGGATTGCACGGCAAACCTTATCTAAACGGCGGCTCTATAGATTCCGGTCATTCAGGAACCTTGTCCCGTCCTCTTCCGATCCATTTTAACATATCACATTCCGGAGATATGATCGCACTCGCCTTCTGCCTTGATTCACCAGTTGGCATCGATATCGAGAAAATAAGGGACTCCTCCTATATGGCCGGCATTATCCGGCGGTTTTTTCATCCGTCAGAGAGGCTGCTCTTTTCACGTCTTAATGAGATACAAAAAAAAGAAAGCTTCTTCCGTCACTGGACGGTCAGAGAGGCTTTTTTAAAGGCACTGGGAACAGGATTTTCTGTTTCTCCGGATTCTTTTTGTGTTGAAGCGGCCAGAACGCAGGGGAACCCGCATCCGAAAACAGCCTCCCCGGACGAAGGGCTGTATCTAATCACACAAAGCCGGGAGGATTATACCTCCTGGAGAGTACAATCCGTCCCGGCTCCTGACGGCTACATGTGCAGCGCTGCATATCTTGCCTGAGAGATTCAGATTCCCTGATAAAAGGAGATGCCGTACAGAAGCGCCACCCCCGGCGCACCAAATATACCCGACGTTAAAAATGTAGCCGGATTAAGCCCCACCCTGACACCGATCCCCTGAGATGCCAGAAATTGATTGATAAAAAAAATCAATGCAAATCCGACAATCGCACGGATTACAAAATTAATGACCACACTTGAACGGTACTCCGGCATAATGTCCCCTTCTTTCCTCTTCCTATATATTCATGTATATCCCATAGATCCGTATTATATTACCGGAAAATGCAAATACTACATACAATTCAACAGGATTTAGATTCCAACGGAGGTAATATTATGCGATTATTCACACGCCGGAACACAGCAGAAGAGGATATCTACAAAAGGCTCTCATACTCGTCGGAAAACAACACTCTTTTCCAGGAGATTGCAAAAGCAAAACGAGAAATCGACAACGCATACAATAATTTCCAGAATGCGTCGGATCCTGACCTGATCGACTGCTATATCTATGAAAGCAATGCTGCATGGAAACGCTATCGATTTCTCCTTCGTCAGGCAAAAATGAATTGACTACAGTTTAATATGAATCTCCCTGTTGCTTCTGTGATATTGATGGTATCTTACCCCTGCCGCGTCAAACATCCTCATTGACGCCTGTACGGACGGGGTGTCCTCGTATTTATTGCAGTCGTAGATCACTTCTTTGATCCCGCTCTGAATGATTGCTTTGGCACATTCATTGCACGGAAAAAGGGAGACGTACAATTTTGCACCCTCCAGGCTTCCCCCGCGATAATTTAAGATTGCATTCAATTCGCTGTGCACCGTATACAGATATTTCGTCTCCAATGGATCATCCCCCTCACGGAGCCACGGAAATTCATCATCAGAGCATCCGGTCGGAAGCCCGTTATAGCCCATAGACAAAATCTTATTATCCGAACTCACGATACAACAGCCCACCTGGGTATTGGGATCTTTCGAACGCATCCCTGACAATATGGCAACTCCCATAAAATACTCATCCCAACTAATATAATTATCTCTTTTGTTTCCCATCGGTCTTTCCTCCATCACATATCCACATACAGCACAGAACGAAACATATTTCAGTTCAGCTTCCCTATTTTGTACCAAAGATACGGTCTCCCGCATCCCCGAGCCCGGGAACAATATATTTGTGCTCATTCAGGCACTCATCCAGTGCCCCTATATAAATATCCACATCCGGATGCTCTTTCTCCATCCGCCTGACTCCCTCAGGCGCCGCAATGATGCACATAAAGCGAATGTTTTTTACCCCTTTATCCTTAAGCATCTGGATTGCCGCCACACTGGAACCTCCGGTCGCGAGCATCGGGTCAACAACAAACACTTCCCGTTCACTGCAGTCAGCCGGAAGCTTACAGTAATATTCTACAGGTTCAAAGGTATCGGGATCACGGTATAGCCCGATATGGCCTACCTTCGCAGCCGGAATCATGTTCAGCATCCCGTCTACCATTCCAAGACCTGCCCTCAGAATCGGAACGACAGCCAATTTCTTTCCGCTCAGTTCCTTTCCTGTCATTTCACAGATAGGCGTACGGATCGTTACGTCCTGAAGCTTCAGATCCCTGGTTGCCTCATAACACATCAGCGAGGCAATCTCCCCCACGATCTGACGGAAATCCTTGGACCCGATTTCCTCCCTCCGGATATAATTGATCTTGTGCTGAATTAACGGATGATCCATGATCTGTACTTTTGACATTGTATTTCCTCCTCTTTTGACCTTCTATGATTATACATTTATTACATGGTGCCCTGCTGCCTTCAGCAGACGGTTCATAATAGCGCTTCCCATACCTCCTGCGGCAAACGATTCGCTATATATGTAATCCACCTGATCCTGGTCAAACTCCCTCAGTATGCCATACAGATGGGCAGCTATCGTCGCCTCATCTTCCCGGGTGCCTATGGATTTGACGTCCCCGCATGTATACCGGTCCACTGTCTCCTGCGTACCGATAATGCCGACCTTAGAACCTCCGGCAATCTTTTCCTCTGCCATCCTGTTGATCTCAGCCACCACCTGATTCATGTCACCTTCTACAACACTGAGCCCTGCCCGGGGCGCATAATGTCTGTATTTCATCCCCGGCGCCTTTGGCTTCACTCCGCTCCCCGGCTCATAAAAAGCCCTGTCCTCGGCCACCTCACCGATCAACTCCTCAAGCATCTCTTTTGTGACCGCACCCGGGCGCAGGATCATAGGCGGCGCAACGGTCATATCAAGAATCGTAGATTCCACGCCTATATCCACCGGCCCGCCGTCAATGATCATCTCTATCTTCCCGGCAAGATCCTCCTCCACATGCCCGGCAGTCGTCGGACTCGGCCTCCCGGATGTATTAGCGCTCGGCGCCGCTATATACCCTCCTCCGGCCGCGATCACCGCCCTTGCCGTCTCATCACTCGGCATACGCACGGCAACTGTGTCAAGCCCTCCCGTTGTACCGTAAGGAACCGCATCCGTCTTCTCAAAGATCATGGTAAGCGGCCCCGGCCAATATCTGTCTGCAATAACAAGAGCCTCCCGCGGAACAACCGCCGCAATCTTTTTCAGATCCTCCATCTCTGTGATATGAACAATCAGCGGATTATCGGACGGCCTCCCTTTTGCGGCATAGATTTTCCCGGCCGCACCTGCATTTAACGCATCTGCACCCAGGCCATATACCGTCTCTGTCGGAAACGCAACCAGTCCTCCGTTCTTTAGAATCTCTCCTGCTTCCTTAATAATAGCATGATCTAATTGTTGTTTTTTTACTCGCTTTATTTTTGTCCTCATGTGAATTATTATACTACACTCTAATCTTCCAGACAAGCTGTGATTCCATCTGCAATTGCCTGTGCCATCTCCTTTTGGTACTCTTTTGTCGCCAATTTTTCCGCTTCCTCTGGATTGCTCAGGAACCCGCACTCAATGATAATGATCGGCGTCTCTGTCTTTTTCAGCAAATAATAGGTATCATCTGCTTTCGGCTGTTTTGTGTTGCCGACATCTACTGTCCGAAGGGTCTCCTGCATAATACCGGCATCCCTTTCGCCCTGCGCAGAATGCTTGAAATAAAAAACCTGGGCTCCATGTACATCAGCCTGATGAAAACTGTTTTGGTGGATGCTCACAGTAAGCTCCGGCCTGTTCTTGTTAATCAGTTTCACCCGCTCCTTCATATCCTGCACTTTCTGGCTCCCTTTACTGCCGTTTCCCAGGGCTTTATCATCCTCCCTTGTCATAATTACGCGGATTCCTTTTTTTTCCAGAAGCTTTTTTACCTTCTTCGCTATCTTAAGATTGATATCCTTTTCCAGTACATCATTGACGCCAACTTTTCCAGGATCACTTCCGCCGTGCCCTGCGTCAATTGCCACTGTATTTTTCTTTGTGTCCACCTTATCCGTCAAAACGTATTTTGTAAGATGCCTGCTGCATATAACCAGCCCCGTTATCGCCAGAAGTATTAACAGAAGTTCTATTTTTTTTCGCAAAAATGCCTCCTGACAGATCATATTTATTCAAATATATGTCTGCCGGAGGCATTTTATATTTTATTTAGTTTACATATTGCAAGATCAGCTGCCAGATCTCCGGCTTCTCCTGTCCCAATGCCCATGCCGCAGTACCCGCAAGCTCATTGTCTTTCATAAGCTTAAGCTTCGGTCCCAGAGATTTTTCATCTTCCAGCCAGATCTTGTAAGTCGTTTCTCCGGATGTCCATGTTGCAAAATTCTGCTGGGCGTTCTCATCCCAGGTGATCTCGGCGCCTGCCTCTGACACCTTGGCTGCCGCATTCGACATGGTCAGCGCTTCACTTGAGACCTTTACCGGATACTCTGCCGCATCTGTTCCGGCCTCTTCCGCCAGCTCCGCCTCTGTCTTCGGGGTCTCCTCCCACAGACGCGTAAAGAACGGAATACCGCTGATGACTTTCTCTGCCGGCACCTCTTTCAGAGTGTTCTCAATCCCTTCCTTCACAAAATTATAGGATGACACAGAGCCTGCCTCCGGAGAACCTGCAAAATGCTCATCATAGCCCATGATTATTACATAATCTGCCACAATTCCCTGCTCTTTACGGTTGTACTGTTTGTTGTACCCCTTCGGCACATAATTATCCACAGAAAGTACCAGGCCATTCTGCCGGCATCTTACTGACAATTCCCGGATAAATTGAATATAGTGCTCACCGCACTCCTCTGATATCTTCTCAAAGTCCACATTGATCCCGTCAATTCCTGTCTGCAATGCCTCGGCAATCAGCTGGTTAATCAGATTCTCCCTCTTTGAAGTAGAACTTAAAAACGCAAACGATTCATCATAGGAACTGATTCCTCCGTCAAAATCCCTGATCGTTGCCCACACCTCTACATTTGACTGGTGGGCGTGCTTTACATACTCTGAGGAGGAAATAGACTCCATGTTTCCTTCAATATCTTTTACATGATACCAGGTTGGAGCAATTGTTGTAAGCCCCTTCGTCTCTGCGATCTTCTGCAGTACTCCCTTGTTTGCCTGGCTGTTGGTCACATTGTGCCATGCCAGATTAATAATGTAATCTTTTTTAATGCTTGCGAATTCCTGTTCCTCAAAATCTCTCGAGGTGGTTTTCGTCTCTTCTTTTTTCAGGGCACTGCTCTTGACATAGCCTATAAATCCATCTTTCGTGCGGACTTTCTTCCAGTTTTCCTCACTCTCAATAATTGTGACTTCATCCTTTTTATTGAGCTTTGCAAGCACCGGACTCTTAATCCCGCCCCTGTAACGGATCTGGGTATCTTTCCTCACCTGGGCGACTTTTGTTTTTCCCCAGTCACTGACAATCATTACACGGTTCGGATCGTCATATACTTCATATTCAATATTGGTATATTTCTGAATAAAATCCAGGGCAATATATGCTGTGCTTCCTTCTGTTTTTAATATAACGTAGTTTTCACTCTGCTTATCCTTGGAAATCGTATAGTCTTTACTTCCCACTTCCACAGATACCATATCCTTCGGAAGTGTATACAACATGATATTCTCGTTGGGATCCCAGTAAAACCGACTGTTAATATAATCCCTGACAGTCTCATACTGGACATACGCCTTTCCGTCAGATATCATTCCATGGGCTTCCACGATCTCATTATTTACGATAATTGCAAGCTGGCCTTCTTCTTCTATTCCATAATATTTTTTCAAATCTGCCTGCTCCCGGGAAGGACTGTATTTCTTCCACAGGAATATGCCTGCCGCTGCTGCTATCAATAATATGATCAAAATGACGCCTCTTAAAACCATGTTCCTTTTTCTTCTTCTTTTGGACTGCGGCCTTCTGGTTCCCTGCCTGCGGGCTCCTGACGATGCCGGCCTTCTGCCCGTCCTGCTTCCTGCAGCACGGCTTCCCGCCGGACGGTTCCCCGTGACGCGGCCTCCTGACGGACGATTCCCTCTGGGTCGTTCCCCTGCGGCGCGGCCTCCTGTCAGACTGCCCCCCATCGGATCATCTCCTGCCGGGCGGCTCCCTGCGGCGCGGCCTCCTGTCAGATTACTTCCTGTCAGACGGCTCCCTGCAGTACGGCTGTCCGCCGAGTTGCTTCCCGCGGCGCGGCCTCCTGTGATACGGCTCCCCGCAGTACGGTTATCTGCCGGGCTGTTTCCCGCAGCACGACCTCCTGCGGCACGGCCTCCCGCCAGACGGTTTCCTGTGGTGCGGCCTCCCGCCGAATTACTTCCCGCCGAACGGCTCCCTGCGGTGCGGCCTCCTGTCAGATTGCCCCCTTCCGGACGATTTCCTGCCGGACGGTCTGCACTTGTGCGGCGTTTTATGTCTTTTTCTTCCATGCTGCACCTCCTACTAGACCTTATTATAGCAAAACAAAAGTCCTACGTCATTATTTATTTCGACATTTTCTCACATTCGAGGGGTATTTACATTCTTATTTTTTTATTGTTACATTATAAAAGCACAGTTCTTCCACGTCTCCCTTGTCATTCAGCACATAGTCCCGCATGTAAGCCACGTCCTCCCGCATAATATGCGCCTGTACAATCTGCATAGGGCTGGCAGGCAGATCATTCAGCAATATGTCTACTCCCCTTTCTTCATAACCTGTCAGTTCTGTAAACAGGCTGTGTGCTTGCTGTTTCTGATGATCTCCCATAGTTTCCCTCCTTTTTGATGCAAAAATTGATAACTATGACTGTATTTTCATATACCGGCACCAAAAGAAAATGCTGTGATACACCTTTGCCGTATATACAGTTAAATACTAAAAGACAGCCTTTGCACCATTGTCATATTTTGTTTTGATTCTACTGATTGTTTTGTCTTATATTTTCTGTGATATTCATGTCTGAACCGACATATAAATGATTAGCTCTATTGACTGTTCTATTGATTGTTTTTGAAAAAAAGATTATTTATCCATAATAGGAATTGAAAACTTGAAAAACTATCCCTCCTTTGTTCTAAGAACATAGTTATCAGGGAAAACTATCTTTTAGTATCGTCAATTATATCTGAAAGGATTTTAAAACACAAGTCCTTTTTTCAATTTATATTATTTTTATTTAACATCCCACATGTTCTATGCTATACTAAACTAGAAGGAAGTGATGAATATGAAAATTGAAAAACTCAATGACAATCAGATACGTTGTACCTTAACACGTGCTGATCTGGCCGAACGCCAGCTCCAATTAAGTGAACTGGCCTATGGAACCGAAAAAGCAAAGTCACTTTTCCATGATATGATGCAGCAGGCTGCTTTTGAATTTGGTTTTGAAGCGGAAGACATTCCTCTTATGATCGAGGCAATTCCGGCTTCTTCCGATTCAATTGTTCTGATAATTACTAAAGTTGAAGACCCGGAAGAACTTGATACCCGGTTTTCAAAATTTTCTCCGTCCCCTGACAGGGAGCCGGACGCCAAAAGGAATTCGGCGTTGGATAAATTAGAAGGGGCTGAGACATTACTCAACCTGCTTGGCAAGGTAAAAGAAAAAATGGATGCGGCAAATGAAAAAAAGGATTCTCAGAAAGAACCCGACAAAGAGGCAGAAAAAGAATCCGCCAAATCTACCCTCCGTTTATTCTCATTCGTAACAATGGATAATGTGCTTCAGGCATGCCGCCTGCTCGGCGGACTGTATACCGGTTCCAACACCTTATATAAAGATCATGCCGAGGATCTCTATATACTGGCTTTGACCCAGTCAGAGCACTCAACCAATGATTTCAACCGCATCTGTAATATGCTGACAGAGTACGGAACATTGGAACGAACCTCCGGTATGGCGCTCGCCTTTTTGGAAGAACACTGCGAGATCCTTGTATCCGCAGATGCAGTCCAGAAACTGGCCGCAGTATAAAATTGAATAAAAAGCTTCGATTCCCCGAATACATTTCAGCGGAAAGAGAAAACAGGATACAAACTTTAAAAGCTGCATCCTGTTTTTTTATTGGCATCCATATTCTCCGGCTCCGGTTCTTTGCCGTTATGCCTGACTCGCTTCAATCGTCGCATTCAGTTTAGCAATCAGAAGATCCGGATCAATTCCGTGTCCCATAGCCCCCTGCTCAATAGACTCCATCTGAGAGTGCGGGCAGCCGATGCATCCCATGCCAAGTTCCATCAGGTCATCTACGATTTTTGGACATTTGTCATAATAAGTCATTAGCAGTTCACCAAAAGTCATATCCTTTGTAACATATGCCATGTGTAACGCCTCCTTTTCCTTTCAGTGTTATTTATTATATCCGCTTTTTGTCATTGTGTAAACATTTTAATTAAATTTCCTCATAATTTTTGATTTCTCAAATGTCAATATGATTTCCCCTTTTTTTCGACAAAACTACATTTTTATCACAACTTCACAAAACGCCCGTTCTTTTATTTACCTTGAATAATCCCCCAAATTTCTGCATTTTAATGTGGATAATGTGGATAATTATTGTGAATCGACACTTTTTCCACCTTTTTTTGCCTTTTTGATGTGGATAAGTAGGATAATTACTATTTCCATATTTTTACAATTTTTTACATTTTTGTCTATTTTGTATAATAGGGCGGAGCAACTATTTCATTGCTCCGCCCGTTGAAAAAATACTCTTACCCTCTTTTAAATTAGTCTTCTTACTGTAATAATATTGTCATAAGTAGCCGACAAAATGCCAATTCCTTTTCTGCTGTTAATTGCATTTACAATTTGTCCGTCTCCCATGTAGATTCCGACGTGACCGTCATAGCAGACAATATCCCCTGGAATTGCTTCACTGTAGCTTACTCCTGTTCCGGAGCTTCTCATTTCTCCGGATGTTCTCGGGAGAGTGATCCCGAAATGCTTGTAAACGGACTGTACGAACCCGGAACAATCTGCTCCGTTTGTAAGGCTTGTACCACCCCACACATAGGGGTTCCCGATAAACTGACAGGCATAATCAACAACAGCCTGTCCGGTCCCGGCCTTCTGCTCTGCCGCCTCTTTTGCTTCCTCGGCCAGCCTTGCTTCTTCCTCTTCTCTAGATTCGGCATAAGTAAAGGATTCTTCCGGTGCTGCTTCCGGCGCTGTCTCTGTCTCCTTAATAATCTCCTGCGCCTTCTGTTCTGCGTTATTTCCTATTATAATGTAGTCAGAACAGACATAGCCGGTTACATCTCCGGATCTGACCGGTGTCCATTCTCCTACGGGGCCAAGAATCTCTGCCGCATAATCGGGATACAATTTTCCGACCCATTCACTCTCCTTCGTTGGTTCACTTCTTATATAAAGAAATGATTGTACATCGGCAAATGCCATATTTAAATACTCGCCCTTTTCAGTCGGTACCAGGTAATCTTCCACCTGAATCTCCTTTTCAGAAGAATAGCAGTCATTTAATACCTCTTCAATGCCTACACTCGGCAGAACCGTGTCTGTATCCGAGGCCTGCGCTGTGACAGGAAATCCGGCAACGGCACCTGAAAAAGTAACCATAAACAATCCTTTTTTAAGAATAGAATCCATAAACTCCCTCCTTTATGTTTTCTTATCTTTTGTAAATATTACAGAATTGTTACATATGTTACGTGATTATTATATCATCTATTTTCATAAAGTCAAGCCCGTATTTACATGCTTTTGTCGTCATATTTTTCATATATATGGTAAATTTTTACATTTTATTTATTTTAAATTATTACGAAATGTTACAAACAGAAACTATGCGTTGACAACGGTAATATCATGCATTATAATGATTACAATAATTGTTACTATTATTGAAGGGAGAAATAAATGACTACCTTAAAATACAGCAGGCAGAGAGCTTCTATAAAAGAATATCTGCTGCACACAAAAGACCATCCCACTGCTGATACCGTATATCTTCATATTAAAAAGGAGTTTCCCCATATCAGCCTTGGAACCGTATACCGCAACCTGAATCTTCTCACCGATACCGGCGACATTATAAAAATCACTACCCCGAATGGAGGCGACCGTTTTGACGGATGCACAAAACCCCATTACCATATCGTGTGCAGCACCTGCGGCGAGGTATATGACCTGGAACTGGGAGAAGAACATTTTAACGGGCTGAACCGCCTGGCCGAGCAGAACTTCGAGGGGTCCATTGATTCCCACACTGCTCTGTTCTATGGAACATGCCCCAGATGTATGGACGGCTGCTGTTCCCCAGGCTCTCAGTAATTTTCACAAAGTTTCACAAATTCATTTAAAATTTGGTTGACATTCTGAACTTATTGTGGTAACTTAATATCAGTAATAATTACTAATATTAAAATTTATAAATCAAAAAGGAGATCTTAACTATGAAAAAATTTGTATGTACAGTTTGTGGCTATGTTCATGAAGGAGATTCTGCACCGGAGAAGTGCCCTACATGCGGCGTCGGCGCTGATAAGTTTAAAGAGCAGACAGGCGAGAGAGAGTGGGCTGCTGAGCACGTTGTCGGTGTTGCAAAGGGCGTAAGCGAGGATATCCTTGCTGATTTAAGAGCTAACTTTGAAGGAGAGTGTTCTGAAGTAGGTATGTACCTTGCAATGGCAAGAGTTGCGCACAGAGAAGGCTATCCGGAGATCGGCTTATACTGGGAGAAGGCTGCTTACGAAGAGGCTGAGCATGCTGCTAAATTTGCAGAGCTGCTTGGTGAGGTTGTAACAGACAGCACAAAGAAGAACCTTGAGATGAGAGTTGACGCTGAGAATGGCGCAACAGCAGGCAAATTTGACCTTGCAAAACGTGCGAAAGCTGCAAACCTTGACGCAATCCATGATACCGTTCATGAGATGGCAAGAGATGAGGCAAGACACGGCAAAGCATTTGAAGGTCTTCTTAAGAGATACTTTGGCTAAACAATTCGCAATAACTTAAGATCATCATGGGGATGCCGCAAAAGTAACGGGCAAAGGCCGGAAGCTGCTTTTACGGCATCCCCTTTTATATCACAGGAGGAATTTAACATGTCAAAATACGCAGGAACAAAAACAGAAAAAAATCTGATGGAAGCATTTGCAGGTGAATCGCAGGCACGAAATAAATATACATATTATGCTTCTGCTGCAAAAAAAGCCGGCTTCGTACAGATGGCCAACATTTTTGAGGAGACAGCCAACCAGGAAAAAGAACACGCAAAAATGTGGTTCAAGGAATTCCATGGAATCGGAACAGTTGAAGAGAATCTTACAGATGCAGCCGCAGGTGAAAATTTTGAATGGACAGACATGTACAAACGCATGGCTCAGGAAGCAAGAGAAGAAGGCTTCGAGGAGTTGGCAGAAAAATTTGAAGGTGTAGCCGCTGTTGAAGCCGCCCACGAAAAACGCTACAATAAACTGCTGGAAAGCTATAAGGCAGGAAACACCTTCAAGGGCGACGCGCCTCTTGGATGGAAATGCAATAACTGCGGATATATCCATATCGGAGACGAGGCTCCGGAGGTGTGCCCTGTATGTGCACACCCACAGGCTCATTTTGAAAGGAAAGCAGAAAATTACTAAAAATCATAGATTATATGATTTCTTTTGGATCTATCTTTCTCTGTTTTAATTTCAGATAAACAACTTCGCGGAATAAAGCATATATTACGGAAACGATAGGTATAAAGATAAGCATCCCCACAACGCCCATCAGGCTTGCGCCGATGCTGACTGCCGCGAGCACCCAGATCGAGGGAAGCCCTACAGAATTCCCCACAACGTGTGGATATATGAGGTTTCCCTCGATTTGCTGCAAAACAAGAAACAACACAATGAAGACCAGTGCCTTCACCGGATCCACCATAAATATAAGGAATGCCCCCACCGCACAGCCGATAAAGGCTCCAAATATAGGAATCAGTGCGGTAAATGCAATCACAATTCCTACCAGCAGTGCATACGGAAGCTTTAAAAGTGCCATAGACACTACGAACATACATCCCAGGATAACTGCCTCTACACATTGCCCTGTCAGAAAGCTTGAAAATGTACTGTATGTCAGGGACAACACCTCCACCGCAGCCTCCGCGCGCCCTCTGCGGACAAACGCAAATAAAATCTTTTTCGCCTGAATCCCCAGCCGCTCCTTCTGCAGCAAGATATAAATAGCAAAAACAAAAGCTATAAAAAAGGTAGTGAGTCCGTTCACAATGCTCTTTGCCGCCGTGATGGTCGAATCTACAACACTCCCTGCACCGTTTTTAAAAAACTGGATGCCGGTATCCATAACTTTATTCCAGTCAAATTCCAGATCATTGACCCACCTCATGACCTCCTTGTTGTCGTGGAACAAGGTCCTGGCCCAATCCTGAACCTGCGGAATAAAGGCCTGTATGCTCCTTCCAAGATTTGCAAATGTTTTGCCCAGCTGCGGGATCAGAATAAACATAATAATCACAACAATACCAATCACTGCAATCAGCACAAGGATCATACTGACCGGACGCGCGATTTTTTGTATAAACGGCCGCTTCTCTATCTTCTCCTCCGGGAACAGATGTCTTTGTATAAAATTCATCGGGACATTTAACACAAATGCAATTGCCCCTCCGATAATAAACGGTAAAAATACATGGAACACAAATAATGTAATATCAAGCACCGCATCAAACTTCCAGAGACACACGACAATAAGAGCCGTAAACACGATCAATTCTTTAATTTTTCTGATATTCTCCTGATTTAACTCCATACATACCTCGATTTCTAATCCATTTCATAAACTGTACCGCCGGCAGATTCAGCAGCGCTAACCCAAATACCGTCAACAATTGTCTGGGATCCAGGCTTACCACCTTAAAAACTCCCTGCAGCCCGGGAATCACCATGACACCCGTGATCAGACCTAAGCCCAGCACAAATGCGCCGATCAGATACAGGTTGTTGAACAATCTCCGGCTGAAGATTATCGGCTTTGCACTCTTACAGTTAAACCCGTGTACAAGCCTGCCTGTGCAGAGCGTTCCAAATGCCATCGTACTTGCAAGTGCACTTCCGCCATCCTTATAGCCGATCCAAAATGCTGTCATTGTCATAACCCCGATGATCAATCCTTCTGTCACTATACTCCATAAAAAAGATCCCGTCAATATAGATTGGGTCATTGGCCTGGGACGTTCCTCCATCACATCCCCGGAATGAGGCTCAAGCCCGAGTGCAATGGCCGGCAGGCTGTCAGTAAGCAGGTTAATAAACAATAGATGCACCGGTGCAAACGGAACCGGAAGTCCGGCAGCTGACGCATACAGCACTGCCAGGATTGCCCCGAAATTGCCGGACAGCAAAAACTGAATCGCATTCTTTATATTTCGGTATATATTGCGGCCGTTTTCCACAGCCTTAATAATCGTAGCAAAATTATCATCCGTCAATACCATAGCCGCAGCATCCTTGGATACTTCGCTCCCGGTAATTCCCATAGCTACACCGATATCTGCCTGCTTAAGCGCCGGGGCATCATTCACACCGTCCCCTGTCATGGAAACGATATTTCCCTTGTTCTGCCATGCACGGACAATTCGGATCTTATGCTCCGGAGAAACCCTGGCATACACGGAGATTCCCTCCACGAATTCTTTGAGTTCCTCATCCGACATTTTCTCAATCACAGCGCCCTCACATGCCTCCGAATCATCCGTCAGAATGCCGATCCGCTTCGCAATAGCTGATGCAGTAACCTTATGGTCTCCTGTAATCATAATCGGCCGGATACCTGCACGGATACAGTCCTCTACTGCTGCCCTTGATTCCTCCCTGGGCGGATCCATCATGGAGATCAACCCAAGGAACGTAAGACCCTTTTCGTCTCCAAACCTCAACTCCCTCTCTGCTTCCATCTCCTTATAGGCAAAGGCAAGGACGCGCAGACCTCCTCTGGAAAACTCCAGATTCTGCTTCTCAATATGTGCCCTGTCTTCCTCCGTAAATTTGTGCACTCCGTCTTTTGTCCGAATATTGTCCACGCGGTTCAGCAATACATCCACAGCCCCTTTTACGACCATTACATATTTTCCGTCTATGCTGTGGGCCGTTGACATCAGCTTTCGGTCACTGTCAAAGGGAATTTCTGATTTTCTGTCATAGCAGCTGCGAACCTTAAGAACGTCAAAACCAAGCCTGGCGCCCAGGTTAATCAGAGCCGTTTCTGTAGGATCGCCAATCTCCTGCCCGTCTGTATTTGTGGAATCATTGCACAGGATGCTGTATTCCAGGAGCCGCTTTTGATTCCCTGCTTTTGGATCAATCTCATCTGCACGGATACGGATCCCGTCTACATAATAATCCTCTACTGTCATCTTGTTCTGTGTCAATGTCCCTGTTTTATCCGAACATATGACAGATACGCTGCCAAGACCTTCTACTGCCTGAAGTTTGCGGATAATGGCATGCTCCTTAGCCATCTTCTGCGTCCCAAAGGAGAGGACGATCGTTACAATAGAGCTTAATGCCTCCGGGATTGCAGCTACCGCCAGTGCGACCGCGAATAAAAACGCATCCACTGCCGATCCGCCGCGAGCAACATTCAGGCCAAATAAGACACCGCAGAATACCAAAATGATAATTGATAATTTGCGCCCAAATTCATCCAGGCTGACCTGAAGCGGCGTACGTTTCTCCGATGTGGTCTTTAATAAGCAGGCGATTTTCCCCACCTCTGTCCCCATGCCGATCTCCGTCACTTCAAAAGAGCCTCTTCCATAAGTTGCAAAGCTCCCTGAAAATACCTTGTTCGTCTGGTCCCCCAGGGCAGCCCCCTCCGGTACTTTCTCAAGCGACTTTTCCACAGAAAGGCTTTCTCCCGTAAGTGCACTTTCATCCACCTTAAGACTTGCCGCGCTCAGAAGCCTGCCGTCTGCCGGAATACAATCACCGGCCTCAATGATTACTTCATCCCCTACTGTAACCTCGCGTGACGGAATCTGAACTGTCACACCGTCACGGACCACCTTCGCCTCCGGCGCCGAAAGCTGCTTTAAGCTGTTTAAGGACTGCTCTGCCTTCACCGTCTGTATAGTTCCAAGGACTGCATTGATGGTAATTACCACAACTATAACAGCCGCACTCTCAGCATCTCCCAAAAAACCTGAGATTACAGCCGCAAAGATCAGAATCACTACAAGAAAGTCCTGGAACTGTTCTAAAAATATCCGGAAAACCCCCTTCCTTTTTCCCTCCACTAATTCATTATAACCATATTTCTGCTGGTTTCTTTTTGCCTGTTCGCTCGTCAACATATCATATCCTCACTTTCCTGCAATAAGTCCTCTTCTTAGTGTTGCCGTTTTTGAACTGCCTTAAAATCAACGGCCGCAAAAAAAGAGACCCTTATTGCATAATCAACTATGCAATAAAAGTCTCACTGTTTCATTACGATACGGATGACGGATCATCGTACTGACGACATCGTACACGCAGGATATCTTTGGCTCCTCGCGTCAGTTACTCCCTTTTATGTTTATCTAATGTACAGCAAAAATGTCAATGTGTCAAGGATTTCCAACTAATTTATGCAAAATTTATATAAAAGGTCCGGTCAAATTAAAGGTGTCCTCCGGCAGACCTTCTTGTTTCAAGAAATGCCTGACAGAATTCATATAATGCCTGTGGACCGCATCGCAGATCGTTTCCGTATTCCCCGTTTTCAACGCATCTACCAGTTCGCGGTGAATCTGGTATTGCCGTTTTACAGTGTCTGCCTCATCAAACCCATAAATATAGCTGCTGATAATACTTCCGTAGTCCAGATCTGACCATAGCTTCGTAATTCTCTCGGACCCGGCTCTCTCTACTATGATTCGGTGCAGCATATGGTCACAGCTTACGACTTCTTCATAATTGTCAAGCTTCTCCATCAGCCGGAGAATATTTTCCATTCTCTGCAGATCCTCTTCTGCATATTCTCCGCCGATTAACCGGACTGCGATAATCTCATAGGTAGACCTGAGCAGATATATCTCATACAAGTCTTTGATTGTTGCCTCTTTAACAGAACAGCCCACATTTCTCGTGTATCCAACCAAACCCTCCTGTTCAAGCTGACGAAGAGCCTCCCTGATCGGACCTCTGCTGACATTCAGTTCCTTTGACAGATTCTGCTCGACAATCCTCATTCCTGGTCTCAGCTCATGGGACAATATCTTGTCGCGTATCTCCTTTACGACATTCTCCCGCAATGTGTGGTATTCCAATTTACTCATAACAATCTCATCCTCGTTTATCTGTGCTGTAACGTACTAAAGTCATTTTAGCACACATTTGCAGAAAAATGAAACCTTTACATTAAAAAAATTTTTCCTTTTTTTTCACATATATGAAAATTGAAAAATGTCTCTAATGCTCTTACCATATATTCGGTATCTTTGATTCCCGCTGTCTCATATGCGGAATGCATGCCAAGCTGCGGCAGACCAATATCAACTGCATTTAAGGACACTCTGGTGGAGGATATATTGCCAAGGGTACTCCCGCCCGCCTCGTCAGACCGGTTAGCAAAAAACTGCAGCGGTACTCCCGCCCTCTCACAGATACTCCTGAAAATAGCAATGCTGACTGCATCACTGGTATATTTCTGCCCTGCATGAGCCTTCACTACAATACCTTCATTCATATATACGCAGTTCTCCACATCGGTTTTTTCCGGATGATTCGGGTGCACCGCATGTGCATTGTCTGCGCTGACCATAAAGCTTGAGGACACTGCACGGTAGTAATCCTCCTGTGTCTTCCCAAGCGCCGTATTGATCCGATTCAGCACGTCATATAAAAATGTAGAGCCGGCTCCCTGCTTGGTGGCAGAACCCACCTCTTCGTTGTCAAAACATGCGTACACATTTACAGACCTGTTATTATACCCCCGCAAAAATCCTTTTAACGCGGCAAAAGCACACTGCATATCATCCAGATGCGGCGCTGAGATAAATTCTTCCTTAGCACCCCATACTGTCCCTTCCGCCCGGTTATAGAGATATAGATCTTTTCCGTAAACCGCATCCTGAGAGACCTGAAGTTCCTCCGCAATCAATCTGTCAAAATCATCCTTCGTTGTCCCTTCCCCGCCGAACAGCGGAAGCATATCCACCTGCTTATTGTAAGCATACCCGTCATTAATCTGACGATTCATATGAATTGCCATACTCGGAATCATTACAAGATCTCTGTCAATGTGAAACAGCCTGGTTTCCAGATGGTCTTCTTCTTTTACCAGGACCCTTCCGGCAACAGACAATGGACGGTCAAACCATGTAGAGCAAATCATTCCGCCGTATCCTTCCGTATTAAGCTGAACATATTTTTTCTTAACCTCCAGCCCGGCTTTTTCCTTTACTTTAAAAGTAGGAAAATCACTGTGGGAAGCTGCAATATTAAAGCTGTAATCCTGCAGGTCGTCTCCTATGTGGAATGCTATAATACTGGTTCCATTCCTTGCAACATAATATTTGCCCTCTGGTTCTAGCTTCCACGCACTGCCTTCCTCTAATTCTCTATAGCCATGATCCTCTAACTGCTGTGCTATATTATGGACCGCATGGAAAGCAGAGGGACTTGCTTTCAAAAATTCCAATAATTCCTGGGATATTTTTCTATACATTTTCTGATCTCTCCTTTATCTGTTATAAATATATACCCATCCGGACGCCTTGTATCGCATGCCCTTGGGGCCTGCACACTTTTGTTCCATAAAATATATTATACCAAAAATCAGTAAGAGTCCATGACGTATTATTTACTTAGCTACATCCTGGACTCTTATCATTTCATGTATCAGCTTCTACTGGTTTTCTGCTTTTTTAGCTCTTTCTCTTTTCGCAAGATACGGCATAATAACACCTAATGCAGTAAGTACGATCGGTGTAATAATGTTCAATGCCATGGTGAAGAAGTCGTCTGAATACATACCAAGCAGACAGCAGGCCGCAGTCAGGATAAAGCACCATGCACCAAATATCTTGGCAACTGCCTGATTCTTCACAAAACGATATTCTGCCGGAATCTTGTCATATGCCTTCCGCAATGCAAGATATGCTACAAATACCCACAGATAACGAAGAGGCATACATACGGAATTCAACTTTGTAAGCTGCGCCAGTACTGCTGCAGCCCCCGGTACGACAGACTGTATCAGGATAATACTTCCTGACAGTACAATGATTAATTTGATACCGTTAATATACGCACCATGCTTGTTCTGCTTTAAGAGCGCACTTGGAACAAACTCTTTGGACTGCTCGTTATCCAGCAGCATACGAAGCGGCGCATCAATACTGATAACCAGCACAGAAAACTGTCCGATCATATTGCACAATGCATAAAGCACAAGAAGTGCATCGCCAATGTGATAATATTGTCCCAGCTTCTGGAATGCCCAGTATGCACCGTTGGATACATAAGAATTAAATGTATCAGGATCTGCATTGATAATCTTAGGGTCAAACATCATCCCCATTGCAATTGTTCCGAGGATCGCACACACCACGACCATAACAGCCATGGCGATAACACCCTTCGGAAATCCTTTGGCCGGATCTTTGATTTTGTTAACATAAGGTGAAATCTTTTCACATCCGCCTACTGCAAATACAAGAATAGACAAAGAAGTAAAGTATGCAATATTAAAGTTCGGAACCAGATTCTTCGCACTGAAATCTAAGGCAACGTATCCGCCGTCCGGATTGATTGCCGGAGCCGCAATCATCATAAGTATGTATAGAATAGACATAACAAACATACTTGTCCCGGCGATCGTAGCCAGTTTCTTAAGAGGGTTCAATCCCTTGCTGGCTACCCAGCAGAAGAATAAGAATACAGCCATAGTTGCAAGCTGCACGTAAATCGTCGGGAATGTATCATAAGTCTCTGCGTTGCGGAAAACTGCCCAGCTTAATGCCTTAAGACCGCCGCTTCCCTTACTTGCGATATATGTGATATGACATGCCCAATAAGTCCACCCGGCATAGTACGCAAGCTTCGGACCCATTGTATTGTTGATCCAGGAGCTTACTCCCCCTCCGGATGTTTTGAATGCTGAACCAAGTTCTCCTACCATCAGTGAATATGGCACAAAATAAAGAACAAACATAAGGATCCAGCTGAATATAACCTGAATACCATTAAAATACATAAAGCCGTTTGCTACATTTCCGAATCCCCAAACACCGGAAAATGCGATAAACGCCAGGGTATACCAGGTCATCTTTTTTGAATTGTCCATTTTCTCTTCCTCCCGAAAAAGTAATTGTAGATTGTAGATTGTTAACAATTTATCTCACGTTAATCAGAATACCATACATAATGATTAATTTCAACAACTTATTCTAAAAAATGAGCATAAAAATAGCGGAAACTCTTACAAATGATGAGTTTCCGCTATCTTATCCTATGTTCGGATGGTTACCGAATACTGAGCGTGCGGGGATTCGAACCCCGGACAACTTGATTAAAAGTCAAGTGCTCTACCACCTGAGCTACACGCCCATATTTCACCAAAACTATTCTGGTAAGATAAATGCCCAGAGCCGGAATCGAACCAGCGACACGAGGATTTTCAGTCCTCTGCTCTACCGACTGAG
>CANSCI010000016.1 GCA_947645355.1 uncultured Dorea sp.
CATGTACCGTACATAGTGGGCGCAGAGTCCGCTCTGCCGGATCAGCTGGTCCAGTTTTTTGCATTGTTCTTCTTCCTGGCGCTCTTTGGCGTCCAGAAGAAAGGACATTTCTTTGCTGAACATAGATAACAGGACTTCATTGTTGTTTTCCAGCATCCGCTTCATATGCAGCTGCTCCCTTGTTCTTTTGATGTCTGGAATCAATGCCTTTAATTCTGAAAAAGGTACTCCCTGCTCATATAATTCTTTGATGCAGCCGTATAGCTTGAGATCATCCTTTGTTTCCCGTTTTAATTGTTCCAATGCATTGCCCATAATAAAACCCCCTTATTAAATGCTGTGCTTGTCTGCTTTGGCAGGATGTTACTGTTTATTTTACTATAAACAATAACGGCAGGTTCATCATAGCACATGCAGACCGCGAAACAAGTCAAAACCCGTCAGGCAAATAAAAAAGCATTATCCTGAAATTTAAAGACATCAGGACAATGCTTTTTTATTTCCCGAAATATTATTAGCCCTGAGAGATAGCTCCTGTTGGACACTGAGCTGCACATGCACCACAGTCAACACAAGCATCAGCATCGATCTCATAATGGTCTGCGCCCTGAGAGATAGCGCCTACTGGACATTCAGCTTCGCAAGCTCCGCAGCTAACACATTCATCACTAATTACGTGTGCCATTGGTATGTACCTCCTTTTTGTGATTATAAGACGTTTTTGCCTTTCCATATCATCATACTAAAAATTAAGAAATTTTTCAAGATTTTTTCAAGAATATGGTGTATAGTGGTTGTTGTTTGATATGATTAAAAAAATGGGAGAGAAGAATAATGAAAAAAGGAAAAAAATGGATTGCAGCTGCGCTGTGCCTGTCTCTGCTGTCAGGAGGGTGTGCGGCCAAAGGTGATGCAAATAACGTTAGTGTTCAGGATACAAAAGAAGATGAGAAAAAAGAAGCCGCGCCGGAAAAAGCATATCAGGCAAAGCTTCGTGTGATTGAGCCGGCGGCATACAGTAATGCGGAAGGGCTGCCGTTGGAAAAGGGCTCCTATATTTCGATCATTGGAAAGGCGGAGGATGGGCAGTACTGGAAGGAAGTGCAGAAGGGAGTCAAACAAGCGGCGGAGGATCTGAATGCACAGCTTGGATATGAGGGGAAGGATAAGGTAAAAGTGACTTATATCGCCCCGTCCCAGGCAAACAGTGTGGATGAGCAGGTCAATATTTTGGACGAAGAACTTGCAAGGTACCCGGTGGCACTTGGCATCTCTATCGTAGATGAACAGGCCTGCGGCGTGCAGTTTGACCTTGCATCGGACAGCGGAATACCGGTGGTGGCTTTTGACTCGGGCAGTGATTATCAGGGGCTTATGGCCACTGTCTCTACCAACAATGCAGAGAGTGCGAAGGTTGCTGCGGATCAGCTTGCTGATCAGATGAGTGCGTCCGGGGAGGTCATAATATTTGCCCATGATTCTAAGTCAAAGACGGCAAAAGAAAGGGAAAGTTGTTTTGCAGACCAGATCCGGCAGAACTACTCAGGGATATCTATTGTGGATGTATTTTACATGGATGATCTCAGGCCATGGCAGGATGCCATGGCAGCAGAGGTGGATGCAGGCACTTATAAAAGGGGCGAAGAAGAAGGAGGCCTTTTGGGCGGAGAAGAGACAGTGGATCCGGAGAGTATCACGGAGGAAGAGGTGATAGATTATATTTTGTCGAAGCATCCGGATCTGAAGGGATGTTATGGTACGAGCGCGGATGCTGTAGGGGCCATCGTTCATGGGTTGGACCGTATTGAGAAAGAGGATGTTATGGTGGTAGGGTTTGATGCCAATGATGAGCAGATTGAAATGCTGAAGGATGGAAAAGTGGACGGCCTGGTTGTGCAGAATCCGTTCGGAATGGGTTACGCCGCCGTAATTGCTGCTTCCAGAGCGGCGCTGTCTATTGGGAATGAAGCATATGTTGATACTGGATATGTGTGGGTCACAAAAGAAAACCTGAGTGATAAAGAAGTGAAGAAAATGCTGTATTCCGGGAAATAATGAACTTCACATTCCACAGGTTGTATGTTACAATTATGCCCAGAAACAGATGATCCGGGAGAAATAGAGGATCTACGCAGGAGGGATTTGAGATGAACAGGGAACAGGCGCATGAGATCTTAATGAAATATATGGAAGGTGAAAATTATATCGTACATTCTTATGCAGTGGAAGCAATTATGAGAGGGCTGGCAAAACGGCTTGCACCGGATGACGTGGAATATTGGGGGATCGCAGGGCTTCTGCACGATCTGGACGAAGAGCAGTGTGACTGGCGCAGTGATATGAGCGTGCATGGCCCTACATCAGTGGAGATCCTCAAGAAAGAGGGTGTGGAGGATAAGGTGTTGTTCGAGGCTATCTGTGCACATAATCCAAAGTGCGGCAAAAAGGCGAAGACTAAGATTGAATACGCACTCTTGGCCGCAGATCCGATGAGCGGTTTTGTAAAAGCCGTGGCCCAGATCTATCCGGATAAAAAGATTGCAAGCGTAAAGCACAAGTCTGTTATGAAGCGCTTTAATGAGATGAGATTTGCGTCCGGGGCGAACAGAGATTATATGGAAGCGATTGAATTTACCGGTCTTAGTCTGGATGACCTGATTGATGTGGCGCTGGAGGAGATGGGAGCAATCGCGGATGTGCTTGGGTTATAAAAGGAGTGTGGATGGAGCCGGCTTGAGAGTATGGCAAGGCTCGGAAAGGGACAAGGCATGAAAACTACATTGGTGATTCTGGCAGCAGGCATCGGATCCAGATATGGGGCCGGAATTAAGCAGCTTGCTGCGATGGGGCCGAACGGCGAAATCATTATGGACTACTCTATATATGATGCAAAGGAGGCCGGATTCGACAAAGTTGTATTTATCATACGGAATGATATAAAAGAAGAGTTTGAGCAGGTGATTGGTGAGCGTATCAGGAAGCATATAGATGTAGAGTATGTGTATCAGGAGATCTCGGATGTCCCGGCGCCCTATGAAGGGCTTGCAAAGGAGCGTGAAAAGCCATGGGGGACCGCCCAGGCAGTGCTGTGCTGCAGGGATGCAGTAAGAGAGCCGTTTGTCGTCATTAATGCAGATGATTATTACGGAAAAGAGTCTTTTGTAAAGCTGCATGATTTTCTGGTTTCCGGCGAAGAGGCGGGAGCGGAGCTTGGCATGGCGATGGCCGGGTTCTGTCTTAAAAATACACTCAGTGATTATGGAACGGTTACAAGAGGTGTCTGTGTTGCCGAGCAGGGCTTTCTGGCTCATGTGATAGAGACCTATGGGATACGGATGGATGGAGGCGGGCAGATCATCTGTGATAATCAAGATGTCCAGCGGTGGATTACGCCGGAGGCCAGGGTTTCTATGAATATGTGGGCAGCCGGGCTGGAGTTTATCGGGTACCTTGAAGCTGGATTCAAGGAGTTTCTTGAGAGTCTGGGTGAGCATCCGGGGAAGAGAGAATATCTTTTGCCGACCATGGTGGACCGGCTGATCCAGAAAGGAGCGGCAAGAGTAAAGGTGTTGGAGACCGGGGATAAATGGTTCGGCATTACATACAAGGAGGATAAAGTACCTGTCCAGAATGCTTTTCGAAAGCTCATTGAGGACGGCGTCTATCCGGCCGATCTTTGGGGAAAGTAAAGGCATCATTGAGCCGTACAGTATTCAAATCGCAGCTTTGCTGCAGTGTTTGACGCTGTACGGCTCAATTGTTGTTGAACTTGATAAAAAACAGGCGAAATCCCTTGACAACCGCGAAATTTCGTAATACACTAGTTGAGCGTGCATGAAAATGCATTGTGTTTTTATGCGCCGATATTTATTAAATCAAGCAGCTTATTAAATTCATAGGAGGTGAAAGAGAATGCCAACATTTAACCAGTTAGTTAAGAAAGGACGTCAGACATCTGTAAAGAAATCTACGGCCCCGGCACTTCAGAAAGGTTACAACTCTTTACGGAAAAGGAGTACAGATACATCTGCTCCCCAGAAGAGAGGTGTATGTACAGCTGTTAAGACAGCAACACCAAAGAAGCCGAATTCAGCGCTTAGAAAGATTGCCAGAGTACGTCTGTCTAACGGTATCGAAGTAACAAGCTATATTCCGGGTGAAGGACATAACCTTCAGGAGCATAGTGTTGTCCTGATCCGCGGCGGAAGGGTAAAAGACCTTCCAGGTACACGTTATCATATCGTTAGAGGAACACTTGATACAGCAGGTGTTGCAAAGAGAAGACAGGCACGTTCTAAATACGGTGCAAAGAGGCCGAAAGACGCTAAGAAGTAATTTCAGCCAGGCCTTTTCGAGTTTTATCTCGGAGAACTACCATAATTAAAAATATTCACAAACAGAGCTATGATTAAGTAAGCTGCAAGGTATATACAGATGCTAAGCAAGACTTAGTACAATGAACTTTATGCCCAGCGCTGCACATGATCATCAGAAAGACACATGTGAGTACCGATGAATTAATCTAACAATGTTTAAGGAGGGAAGAACCGTGCCACGTAAAGGACATACTCAGAAAAGAGACGTATTAGCAGATCCATTGTACAACAATAAAGTGGTTACAAAGCTTATCAACAACATAATGCTTGATGGTAAGAAAGGTGTAGCACAGAAAATTGTATATGGAGCATTTGAAAGAATTGCTGCAAAATCCGATAAGCCTGCAATTGAGGTATTCGAGGAGGCCATGAACAATATCATGCCGGTGCTCGAGGTAAAGGCAAGACGTATCGGTGGAGCAACATACCAGGTGCCGATCGAAGTAAGGGCCGACAGGAGACAGGCTTTAGGACTTCGCTGGCTGACAATGTTTTCACGCAAGAGAGGCGAGAAGACAATGCAGGAAAGACTGGCAAACGAGATTATGGATGCGGCCAACAATACCGGCGCATCTGTAAAGCGTAAAGAAGACATGCACAAAATGGCAGAGGCAAACAAAGCATTTGCTCACTACCGTTTCTAAATTATTAGGAGGCAACAATGGCAGGAAGAGAATACCCATTAGATAGAACTAGAAATATCGGTATTATGGCTCATATCGATGCTGGTAAAACAACAACGACAGAGCGTATCTTATATTATACCGGTGTTAATCACAAGATTGGTGATACTCACGAAGGTACTGCTACCATGGACTGGATGGCTCAGGAACAGGAGAGAGGTATTACGATCACTTCCGCGGCTACAACATGTCACTGGACGCTGCAGGAGAACTGCAGGCCGAAAGAGGGTGCGTTAGAGCACCGTATCAACATCATTGATACTCCGGGACACGTTGACTTCACAGTAGAGGTAGAGCGTTCACTTCGCGTACTTGACGGCGCAGTAGGCGTATTTTGTGCAAAGGGCGGAGTTGAGCCGCAGTCAGAGAATGTATGGCGTCAGGCAGACACATACAATGTACCGAGAATGGCATTTATCAACAAGATGGATATCCTGGGTGCCAACTTTTATGGTGCAGTAGAGCAGATTAAGACCAGATTAGGGAAGAATGCAATTTGTATCCAGCTTCCGATCGGAAAAGAAGATGAATTTAAGGGAATCGTTGATCTTTTCGAGATGAAGGCCTACATCTATAATGATGATAAGGGAGACGACATCTCTATTGTAGATATTCCGGACGATATGGCGGATGATGCAGAGCTTTACCATACAGAGCTGGTTGAAAAGATCTGCGAGTTAGATGATGATTTGATGATGGCATACCTGGAAGGGGAAGAGCCGTCGATTGATGAGTTAAAGGCAGTTTTGAGGAAGGCTACCTGTGAGTGTACAGCTGTTCCGGTATGCTGCGGAACAGCTTACCGAAACAAAGGCGTTCAGAAGCTTCTGGATGCGGTAGTTGAATTTATGCCGTCTCCGCTTGACATTCCGCCGATTCAGGGCGTGGATGAGGACGGAAATGATGTTGTAAGACATTCCTCTGACGAGGAACCTTTCTCAGCGCTTGCATTTAAGATTATGACAGACCCGTTTGTAGGCAAGCTGGCATACTTCAGGGTGTATTCCGGTACGATGAATTCCGGTTCTTATGTACTGAATGCGTCAAAAGGAAAAAAGGAGCGTGTAGGACGTATCCTTCAGATGCATGCAAACAAGAGGGAAGAGCTTGCAAAGGTATATTCCGGAGATATCGCAGCTGCGATCGGATTTAAGTTTACATCCACAGGAGATACACTTTGTGATGAACAGCATCCGGTTATTCTGGAGTCCATGGAGTTTCCTGAGCCGGTTATCGAGTTGGCAATCGAGCCTAAGACGAAAGCTTCACAGGGCAAGCTCGGCGAGTCCCTTGCAAAGCTTGCAGAGGAGGATCCGACTTTCCGTGCCCATACCGATCAGGATACCGGCCAGACAATTATTGCCGGAATGGGTGAGCTTCATCTGGAGATCATCGTAGACAGACTTCTGCGTGAGTTCAAGGTTGAGGCCAACGTAGGTGCTCCGCAGGTTGCATATAAGGAAGCATTTACAAAAGCAGTTGAGGTTGACAGCAAATATGCAAAACAGTCCGGTGGACGTGGACAGTACGGACACTGTAAGGTGAAATTCGAGCCAATGGACATTAATGGTGAGGAGACTTTCTTCTTCGAGTCTACCGTAGTAGGAGGAGCTATTCCAAAGGAGTATATCCCGAAGATCGGAGAGGGTATCGAGGAGGCAATGCAGTCAGGTATACTCGGCGGTTTCCCGGTTGTAGGATTGAAGGCGAACGTATATGACGGTTCCTACCATGAAGTCGACTCCAGTGAGATGGCGTTCCACATCGCGGGATCTCTGGCATTCAAGGATGCTATGAAGAAGGCGGCTCCGGTGCTTCTTGAGCCTATCATGAAGGTTGAGGTTACCATGCCGGAGGAGTACATGGGTGATGTGATCGGTGATATCAACTCACGCCGCGGACGTATTGAGGGAATGGATGACCTTGGCGGCGGCAAGATCGTGCGTGGATATGTCCCGCTGTCGGAGATGTTTGGATACTCTACGGACCTTCGTTCCAGAACACAGGGACGCGGAAACTACTCAATGTTCTTTGAGAAGTACGAGCCGGTTCCGAAATCTGTACAGGAAAAAGTGTTATCCAGCAAAAATGATTAAATAAATAGTAAAAAGGCTTGAAAAACTGCCTGATTTGAAATATAATCAGAAATAGCCGAGTAACGTATATTATTAAAAACTGCCTGGTAAGGCGCTATAATAAGGAGGATATTCAAAATGGCAAAGGCTAAATTTGAAAGAACAAAACCACATTGTAATATTGGTACAATCGGTCACGTTGACCACGGTAAGACAACACTTACAGCTGCTATTACAAAGACACTTTCTGAGAGAGTAGCTGGTAACGCTGCTGTAGATTTCGAGAACATTGACAAGGCTCCGGAAGAGAGAGAGCGTGGTATCACGATTTCTACCGCTCACGTTGAGTATGAGACAGAGAACCGTCACTATGCTCACGTTGACTGTCCAGGACATGCTGACTACGTTAAAAACATGATTACAGGTGCTGCTCAGATGGACGGCGCTATCCTTGTTGTTGCAGCTACTGACGGTGTTATGGCTCAGACAAGAGAGCATATCCTGCTTTCCCGTCAGGTAGGTGTTCCTTATATCGTAGTATTCATGAACAAATGTGACATGGTTGATGATGAGGAGCTTCTTGAATTAGTAGAGATGGAGATTCGTGAACTTCTTGACGAGTATGAGTTCCCGGGAGATGACACACCGATCATCCAGGGTTCTGCTCTGAAGGCTCTTGAGGATCCGAGCGGAGAGTGGGGCGACAAGGTTATGGAGCTTATGGCTGCAGTTGACAGCTATATCCCAGACCCGCAGCGTGCAACAGATCAGCCGTTCCTGATGCCTGTAGAGGACGTATTCTCTATCACAGGCCGTGGAACAGTTGCTACTGGTAGAGTAGAGCGTGGTGTTCTTCATGTATCTGATGAAGTAGAGATCGTTGGTATCAGCGAGGAGACAAGAAAGACTGTTGTAACAGGTGTTGAGATGTTCCGTAAGCTTCTTGACGAGGCTCAGGCTGGAGACAACATCGGTGCACTTCTTCGTGGTGTTCAGAGAACAGAGATCGAAAGAGGACAGGTTCTTGTTAAACCAGGTTCTGTAACATGCCACAAGAAATTCACAGCTCAGGTTTACGTACTGACAAAGGACGAGGGTGGACGTCATACACCGTTCTTCAATAACTACCGTCCACAGTTCTACTTCAGAACAACAGACGTTACAGGTGTATGTAACCTTCCAGAAGGCGTAGAGATGTGTATGCCTGGTGATAACGTAGAGATGTCTATCGAACTGATTCACCCGGTTGCTATGGAGCAGGGACTTCGTTTTGCTATCCGTGAGGGCGGCAGGACTGTAGGTTCAGGAAGGGTTGCTACAATCGTTGAGTAATTAGTAAAAAGGTTAGATTTTATGGGGCTTTCCTAAGAATAGGGAAGCCCTTTTTTAACTTTTTTAGTTTCAGTGTTCTTCTCTATTCCCCTTTTTTTGCAATTTCATAGTAGAGCCTTGTGTATCTGACCGCATTATTATTTGGCGCTTACGGAAAAAGAATGGTATTAGTGGGAATATTGTCAATTTAATTACGCAGAATGGTACTATATGCAGGATATTCTTTGACAAAAAGTATTGAAAATGATAAAGTATAAATTAAATCTTATTATGTGATTTTTGGAGAAAAAAGTCCGAAATTTCTATTAATAATCCAGGAGGTAACTATATGCTGATACAGTACTCTGTGAGAAATTACAAATCAATAAGAGATGAGATTATTATTAATTTTACTGTAACGGAAAAAAAAGGTGATAATAATATGCCTATTTTCAACAATGGATTAGATAGGCCTTTATATAGGTGTGTTGGTTTGGTAGGACCCAATGCGAGCGGTAAAAGTAATATAATCAGTTCATTATTTTTTGCATTACGTTTTATCAATTCTACGATAGAAAGAAAACAAAAATCAAAAATTAGTATAGAAATGTTTATGCTTGATAAGCATAGCAGAGAAGACGGAAGTTCATTTGAGTTTATCTTTTTAGAGGATAATATAAAATATGTTTATGGGTTTACAGTGAATACAGAGCGCGTATTGGAGGAATATCTTTTAGCATACTATTCCAAAAAAGCAACGACGCTTTTTGAAAGGGAGATAAATTCAGATCCAGAATATAATTTTAGGGGAAATGATGTTAAAATCCAAACAGAAATATCTAAGAAAACGAATCCAAACAGGTTATATTTGCCGGTTGCAGCAGAATGGGGATATGAAAAAGTGAAAATACCATACAAATGGTTTGAAAAAATGTATAGGCAATATAGTGATATGAATGTTAGTCAAGTAATTGCTGATGTATTAAGGGAGGATATACAAAAAAGAGTATTGTTAGAGGCTCTTTTAAAAGCGGATTTTAATATAAAAGATGTATATATAAAAAATAGGAAGCTGGAAAAACAGCATAGGGATGCGTTTGTACAATTCCTTGCAAATATGTTGGGGGAAGGAGAGGTGCCGGAAAATCTAGTGCCGGAGGATACCCCTGAGATTTGGCTTACTCACGTAAGCCGGAATGGGGAAACATTTGATATTGAGATTAACGATGATTCATCTGGTATTCGTGATATTATCGATAATATTGCTGAATTGCTTTTTATCAGTAAAGAAGGAGGATTATTTATTGAAGACGAGTTGGGGAGAAATTACCATACAAAGTTAACAGAGTATTTTTTGGGATTGTTTAATTGTAATAAAGTAAATAATGGAAGAGCGCAGTTGCTTTTTAGTACACATGATACAAAAATTCTTAATATATTGAACCCTGAACAAGTGTATCTGGTAGATAAGGATGAAGATGGCGGAACATATGTGAAGCTTTTAGATGATTATTTGATTCGAGAAAAAGACAATGTTGAATTGGGATATTTAAAAGGGAGATATGGAGCTGTTCCGAATATTAAGGAGTAGATGGGATATGCGTACAAGAGCAAGAGGAAAAGAACAAAAAGGCAAGAGCACGAAAGATAAACCATGCAAAATATATATATTTACAGAGGGAGATACAGAAGAGATTTATTTAAAGCATTATGACAATAGAAAAAGGGGAATCGAAGTTATTCCAGTTGATTCAGGACATACCGATGCGGTAGGAATTGTAAGATATGCGAAAACATATATAGATGAGCATGATGTAGATGTAGAATTGGGAGATAAATGTTATTGTGTGTTTGACTCAGATCCCAAGTCTAATCCTAATATTAGTGAGGCATTTGATTTGATAAGGGGATATAAACATAAAGGATTAGAATGTATATTTTCTAATCCGTCATTTGAAATATGGTTTATATTGCATTACAGACAAGCACCCTATGGAAAAAGTGCTGAAGATGTAAAAAGAATAGTGAGGGATTTAGTAAAAGAGGAGATGCCAGAATATAAAGAAACAACAGATATATTTGATATATTGAAAGCTAAACAGGATAGGGCTTTTAAGGAGGCAATACTGCTGCATAAAGCGCAATCGAAAGTACATGAAAATGTTTTATCGCATAAATGTAATCCTTACACTAATATTTTTGAGTTTATCTCATATATAAGAGAAGTAAAGAAAGATATTTAGTTTTCAGGAAGAATGGAGGTTCCCATGCAGGAAATTAAATGCCCAAACTGCGGCAAGCTTTTTCAGGTAGACGAAACAGAATATGCACAGATCGTCCGGCAGATCCGGGACGAAGAGTTTAAAAATGAACTGGAGCGCCGAGCACGGGATCTCGCCGAGAAAAAGGAAAGCGACTTAAGGCTTGCCTGCATGGAGCAGGAGAAGGAATTCGACAAGGCTTTGTCCTCCAAAGAATCCGCGCTTGCCAAAAAAGACCGGGAGATCGAACAGTTAAAGATGCAGCTTTCCGGAAGTGAGACGGAGAAAGAGCTGGCAGTTGCCCGTGCGGTGCAGGAGAAGGAAAAGGAACTGTCCGGGAAGCAGACAGAGATCACAGAGCTGAAAAGCCGGATATCGAATGAGGAGACACGGCGAAAGCTTCAGGAAAAATCCCTGAAGGAGCAGTATGAGGCCAAGATTAAGCAGAAGGATGAACAGATTGAGTATTATAAGGACTTCAAGGCCAGGCAGTCCACGAAGATGGTCGGGGAGAGCTTAGAGCAGCATTGTATGACACAGTTTAATTCCATTCGCATGACTGCGTTCCCCACAGCTTATTTTGAAAAAGACAATGACTCAAGAAGCGGAAGCAAAGGGGATTTTATTTTCAGGGAAGCGGCATCGGACGGGACAGAGTTTATTTCCATTATGTTCGAGATGAAGAACGAGATGGATGAGACCGCGACGAAGCATAAAAATGAAGATTTTTTTAAAGAGCTTGACAAAGACAGGAGGGAAAAGGGATGCGAGTATGCAGTGCTGGTATCCTTGCTGGAGATTGATAATGAGTTGTACAACAACGGGATCGTGGATGTTTCCTATAGATATGAAAAAATGTACGTGATCCGTCCGCAGTTCTTTATCCCGATGATTACGTTGCTGCGCAATGCGGCGCTGAATTCCCTGAAGTACCGCCAGGAACTTCAGGTAGTGAAGAACCAGCAGATTGATATTCTTCATTTTGAAGAAAATATGAACAGCTTTAAGGAAGGATTCGCCAGAAACTACCGTCTGGCAAGTGAACGGTTTAAAACAGCCATTGACGAGATCGATAAAACGATCAGTCATCTGCAGAAAACGAAGGACGCACTGCTGTCCTCGGAGAATAATCTCCGTCTGGCAAATAATAAGGCGGACGACCTCAGCATCAAGAAGCTGACTAAGAATGCACCGGCTGTGAAGGAAATGTTTGAGCAGCTAAAAACCAACTGAGGATAAAGGTGAGATGGAAAGGTGATGGACATGAAGGAAAGGCAAGGAAGATTCACCATAGGAGAACTGTCAAAGATGACCGGAATCAGTATAACAGCGCTGCGTTATTATGACAGGGAGAAGATCCTGGTTCCAGAGATCCGGAATGAAGATAATGGTTATCGGTATTACTCTGTAAAGCAGCTGGAAAAGGCTCAGACGATCAGGGATCTCAAGGCAATCGACCTGTCTCTGGAGGAGATTAAGGATATTATCGAGAGAAAGAGCCAGAGGCATCTGGAGGAACTTCTATATGGCAAGATACAGGGACTTGAACAGGAGATCGATATTTTAGAGCGCAAGCTTTTATCTGCACAGCATGCCTATCGGAAAATGATAAGAGGCAAAACTTATATGGATGCGGACAGTTCGCCGGCTGTAGAGCAATACTACCCGGTGGATGTTGCACCCATCAAGGAAATGTGGGTTCTCTATACCAGATACCCAAGCAATGTCAACGCCAAGAGCCTGTTTTCCGACAGATGTCTGGAACTTCAGAAAATCAGGAGCAAATATAATCTGTATCCTGTCGGTTCTTATATTGGGATCTTCCACGACGGTTACAAATCCCAGTTCCATTCGGAAAGAGGAGATCTGGAGCTCTGTCTTCCTGTGATCAAGCCGGATGGATTCTGGTGTAAGGAGATGAGAAGATTCGGGGGAATGCTGGCGGCAAGTACAGTAAGCATTGGATCCTATCAAAATATGGAAAAAGTCTACAGGTATCTGGAAAAGTGGATTGAAGAAAACGGGTATAGAATTATAGGTCCGCCCCACGAATACTATCTGATGGATATCAGTAATACCTTCAGTGAAGAGCAGTATATGACAAAGATACATTTTCCGGTAGAAAAGATAAAATGACAAAGAGGAGTAAGTAAATAACATATTCCATGATGTGGATTGTGACATGTCATGGAATATGTTATTTTTTCTGCTTTTTTATAAGAATATACAAAAAAATCAGAAAAATGCTTGACTGTCTACTTAAGTTCAGGGTTTAAGATTGTCAATAGATAGACAACGCGCGAGGTCTTAATGAATTTTATGTGCGTGATGCCGGTGCAGGGATGCAGCCGGAAAGAGCAATGTAATCAACAAACAGGAGGAAGCGGATATGAGCAATAAAACAATTTTCCCGTACATTCCAAACTCCGTTCCGGAGATACAGGAGGCAATGCTTAAGGAAGTAGGGGCGTCGGATGTAATGGATCTTTATGAAGAGATCCCGAAGGAGCTTCGTGTAAAGGGAATGCTGGATCTTCCGGAGCCTATCAGGGATGAGCTTGGGATCAAACGTCACATTGATAAGATCCTGAGCAAAAACAGAAACTGTAATGAGTATGACAATTTTTTGGGTGCAGGCTGTGCACAGCATTATGTGCCCGCAGTGTGCGATGAGATCGCAGGAAGGGGGGAACTTTTGACCTGCTATGGGGCGGAGACCTGGGCAGATCACGGGAAATACCAGATTTTCTTCGAGTACCAGAGTATGATGGCTGAGCTCCTTGAGATGGATTTCCTTACGGTGCCCTGTCACTGTGGAGGCCAGGCGGTATCGACAGCCTTTTGTATGTCGAACCGCATTACCGGGCGTAAGAAGATCCTTGTGCCCAAGACCATGACACCCCAGAATCTTATGATCGCAAAGAACTATGTAAAATCAGCCATCGAGGAGCAGGCGCTTATCATCGAGGCAGTGGAGTACGATCCTGAGACCGGGGAAATGGATCTGGCAGATCTGAGGGCGAAGCTTGATGATAAGACAGCAGCAGTCCTGATTGAAAACCCTAATTATCTGGGGGTGATCGAGAGCCAGGGGGAAGAGATCGGGAGACTGGCCAGAGAAGCAGGGGCAGAGTTCATCGTGTATGCAGATCCGATCACTTTGGGGGTGATGGAAGCGCCGGGAAACTACGGAGCGACCATCTGCGTCGGAGATCTTCACGGCCTTGGCCTTCACCTTCAGTGCGGCGGCGCCCAGGCAGGGTATATCGCCTGCAGGGATGATATGAAATATATGATGGAATTCAAAGAGCTGGTAGACGGAGTAGTGGAGACGACTGTTCCGGGAGAGATCGGATATACCGTTGTTCTTATGGAGCGTACTCATTATGCGATGCGTGAGAAGGGCAGGGAGTTCACTGGAACACAAAATAACCTGTGGACAGCGCCGATAGCTGTGTATCTTTCCCTGATGGGGCCGAAAGGAATGCAGGAGATCGGTGACACGATCATGACCAAGAGCCAGTACGCAGCAATGAGGTTCTCACAGATCCCTGGTGTGAAGGTAAGATTTACAGGGACATTTTTTAAAGAGTTTGTACTTGATTATAACGATACCGGAAAAACAGAGGCAGAGATCAGACAGGCAATGCTTGAAGAAAAGATATTCTCAGGAGCTGCTCTTAAGGAGGATTACCCGGAACTTTCAGAATGTGCACTTGTGTGTGTGACAGAGATGACCACGATGGAGGCAGTCGACCATATGGCAGAGGCGCTTCAAAAGGCAGTGCAGGGATAAGGAGGATGTTATGCGTAGAGATTATAAAACATATCTGAGACGTTTCCATGAAGCAAAGTGGGACGAGGAAATTATATTTGATTTGAGTGTTCCGGGGCAGCGGGGGATTATAGTACCGGCGGCGGAAGCTCAGATGGTGGAGGCAGTCGGAAAGGGCAGCAGCAAGATCCCTCAGGGCATGAAGAGAAAGAAACTGCCGAATCTTCCGGAGGTGCACCAGATGAGAGTAAACCGTCATTTCATGCGTCTTACACAGGAGGTTATGGGCGCGGATGTTACTCCGGATCTCAGCCAGGGTACTTGTACGATGAAGTACAGCCCGAAGGTACAGGAGCATACCGCGGCAAGAAATGAAAACCTTATTGACGTACATCCGCTCCAGGACGTCTCCACCATTCAGGGAATTCTTGAGATCTATAAAAAGACAGAGGAGATGGTATGTGAGATCTCTGGGATGGATGCATTCAACTTCCACGCAGGCGGAGGCGCTGCGGCCTGCTATGAGGGGGCCTGTGTCGTGCGGGCTTATCATAAGTCCAGAGGCGATGATAAGAGAGACGAGATCATTACGACGATCTTCTCCCACCCCTGTGATGCGGGAGCTCCTTCCACGGCTGGATATAAGGTGGTTACACTGATGCCCAATGAAGACGGGATTCCAGATCTGGAGGCTATGAAGGCGGCATTGTCTGAGAGGACAGCTGCAATATTTATTACAAATCCGGAAGATACAGGCATCTTTAACCCAAGGATCAAGGAATATGTGGATGCAGCCCATGAAGCGGGGGCGCTTTGCTACTACGACCAGGCAAATGTAAACGGAATCATGGGAATTACAAGAGCCCGGGAGGTCGGCT
The DNA here is from genome assembly GCA_947645355.1 of uncultured Dorea sp. GTDB lineage: Bacteria > Bacillota > Clostridia > Lachnospirales > Lachnospiraceae > Dorea_D. The sequence goes on from CANSCI010000016.1 coordinate 15,360, forward strand.
TTGACATCATTCATTACAACCTGCACAAGACATTCTCATCCCCCCACGGAGGCATGGGACCAGGCTGCGGAGCACTGGGAGTAAGAGAATTCCTAAAGCCATTCCTGCCGGTTCCGCGAGTGGAAAAGGATGGGGAACATTATTACCTGGATTATGATTGTCCGGAGAGTATCGGAAAGATTCGTACATTTATGGGAAATGCCCATGTAGTTCTGAGAACCTATATGTGGATTAAGCAGATGGGGGCGGAAGGGATCCGTGAGGCAGCAGTCTGTTCCGTATTAAATAACCAGTACCTGATGAAGCAGGTCAGCAAGATCAAGGGCGTAGAGGTATACTATGCACTGGGCAAACGAAGGATCGAGCAGTGCAGGTATAGCTGGAATAAGCTGAAAGAAGATACCGGCTTCGGGACAGTGGATGTGACGAAACGGCTTATTGATTTTGGTATGCAGCATTACTGGCAGTCTCACCATCCCCATATCGTACCGGAACCATTTACACTGGAGCCGACGGAGTCCTACAGTAAGGACGACCTGGATGAATATGCTGCAATCCTGACAGAGATATCCAGAGAGTGCTATGAGGAGCCGGAGGTTATCCGTTCGGCGCCGCACAATGCGCCGATCCACGCGATCCTTACCGACGAAGTCGATGATTTTGACAAGATTGCGGTGACATGGCGGCAGTGGCAGAAGCGGATTCAGGCAGGAACCATGAAGGATGCATAGAAGGCCGAAAGAGGTGAGGGACGTGAAGAAAATCGGTTTTCTGGTAAATCCGGTGGCCGGAGTCGGAGGTCGGGTAGGCTTAAAGGGAAGTGACGGAGCCAGGATACAGGAGATGGCCAAAAAGCTGGGTGCGGTTCCGGAGGCGTCTCTTCGTGCCCTTGCCGCCCTCCAGAAAGCTTCCGGACTGACGGATCAGATCGTGTTTCTGACCGCTCCCGGTGTCATGGGGGAGGATGTGGTAAAGCAGACGGCATTTCCCTATGAAGTGGTGGGAACGCTGCCGGATGGGGCTACAACCGCAGAGGATACGATCCGCATTGCAAGAGAAATCCTGGAGTCCCAGGCGGATCTTCTGATGTTTGCCGGCGGAGACGGTACTGCCAGAAATGTGTGTGAGGCGGTGGGCATGGAGCTTCCTGTACTTGGCATTCCGGCAGGAGTAAAGATTCACTCTGCTGTATACGCGTACAATACGAAAAATGCCGGGGAGGCTCTGGAATACTTCTGCAATGAAAGCAGAAATCGTTATGAAGAGGCGGAAGTGATGGACATCGATGAGGAGGCCTTCCGGGGCGGGACAGTCCGGGCAAAGCTCTATGGATATATGAGGATCCCGGTTCTGCACCGCTGTATGCAAAGTGTAAAAAGCGGGGGATATTCTGAGAAGGAGCATGTTGCGGGGATCGCGGAAAGTGTAGTTTCCCAGATGACGCCCGGGGCATACTATGTCGTGGGGCCGGGCACTACGACCATACCCATCATGGACAGGCTAGGGCTTCCCCATACACTTCTGGGAATGGATATTGTGAAGGACGGAAAACTAATAAAAGCAGATGCGGCAGAGAAAGACATATATGACCTTACGAAGAAAGGAGAGGTCTATGTGATCCTGACTGTGATCGGGGGGCAGGGACATTTGTTCGGCAGAGGGAACCAGCAGATCAGCCCGAGGATCCTGCGGGCAATCGGACGGAAACACTGTATGATCGTGGCCACAAAGAGCAAGCTTCTTAGTATTGCGGCCGGAAGGCTTACGGTGGATACCGGGGACATTGAGCTTGATATGGAACTGGCCGGATATGTGAGGATCATCACAGGCTACCAGGATAGCGTTATGTTTAAAATTGAGTCTTAAAGGAAGGAGAACAATTATGGAAAACCAAGAAAGATATGACCGGAAACTTCCAATGACCGTAAAGATGGGATTTGGTATTGCAAACCTTGGAGATACGATTATCACGGAATTTGTAGGGCATTCCTGATATTTTTCCTGACAAATATTGCGGGAATCAGGCCGGCGCTTGCAGGAACCATTGTTTTCATCGGTGTTATGTGGGATGCCGTCAGTGACCCTGCAATCGGAACCATGTCTGACCGATGTAAACTGAAGGCAGGGCGAAGAAGGCCGTTTCTGTTGATATCCGTTATTCCGATTATCGTTTTTACAATGCTTTTGTTTACTGCGGTGAATGTGTCGGCGGGCATGAAATTCGTATATTTTACAGTTATGACTATTTTCTATTGGACATCCTATACACTGTTTAATATTCCGTATCTGTCGCTTGGCTCGGAGTTAACGACTAATAATGACGAGAAGACAAGGGCGTCCTCCATCAGGCAGGTGTTCGGTACCTTCGGGCTTTTATTTGCAAATGCACTTCCCCTGCTGTTGGTGACGGCATTTAAAAATATGGGTGTAAGCGAAGTGCGGGCGTGGATGCTGGCGGCGCTGACACTGGGATTTATCGCAGGTCTCGCGATCCTGATCACATGGCGGACAACCAGAGGATGGGAGATCAAGTACCGGCCCTCGGATAAGAGTGAGCCGCTGCTTAAGAGCCTTGGAAAGGTGCTTACCTATAAACCGTATATTTTAATCATTGCCGCATCCTTCCTGTTCTACTTTGCATTTAATACCTGTAATGCGACAGTTATTTACAATGCGCTGGTTGTGGTAGGCGCAACAGAGGCCGATACGGCCATTGTGTATACTTCGGGTACGATCGTGGGAGTCATCTTATCTATGTTGATCGGAAAACTTGCAGTAAAATATGATAAGAAGTACGTGTTTATTATATTTATGGCAATCGCAGGTATTGCGCTGAGTGCATTTAAACTGATCGGGTTCCACAGCATTACCATGCAGGCCGTACAGTTCTGTATGGCGCACTTCGGGATCATCAGCTTCCTGGTACTGAGCTACAATCTTTTGTATGATACCTGCGAGGTATATGAGTTCCGGTGCGGGGAGATGCTGACGGGAGTTATGATCTCATACTTCTCTTTCTTTATTAAATTAGGTAAGGCAACGGCGCTCCAGGTAGTCGGGCTTATCCTGGAGGCCAGGGGATATCAGGCAGAATTGGCAGTGCAGCCGGACAGTGCGAAGGCGGCAGTTACAGACATGTCCTCATGGATCCCCGGAGTATTGATGCTTCTCTGTGCACTGGTCATCTGGAGATATCCGATTACAAGGGAGAAATTCCGGGCAATGCAGGAGGCGAAGAAGCTGAAACTGGCAGGGCAGGACTATTCCACGGAGGGATTTGAAGATATCTTATAAAACAGCCCCTTTATAGATGCCTGAGTGTACGGGAGGATGCTTCCTCCGGCACATTCGGGGCAGCTCCTTCCTGGCAGGAATCTATACTTCTTGTCAGGAAGGAGTGTTTTTTATGCTCAGAGCGCAGTCTGCTTAAATTGACAGATAGATTCTCGATTGATAGAATAATAAGTATTACTGAATATGCGACGGAGGTGGGGAATATCTATGGATAAATATAAGGACACATCAGAATCACAGCCGGAGATTATTGTTATAGGTGCCGCGGTCATCGATACGCTTGTCTGTCCGGCAGAGCCTGATGTGTTTGAGGCAGGTTCTTTTCCCGCGGAGAATATCAGCATGTCTCCGGGTGGGGATGCACTGAATGAGGCGACGGTTCTGGCAAAGCTTGGAAAGAAAGTGCGGCTTGAGACCGTGATCGGAGACGACGAGGCAGGGAGATACCTTTTGGAGCATTGTGCCCGGTGCGGCATTGAAGTGCCGGAAGACGCTGTACGCGGAGAGTATGTGACAGGAATCAATGTAGTGCTGGTCAGAAAGGACGGGAGAAGGAATTTCCTGACCAATGCCAACGGTACGCTGAGGAAACTTCTGTTATCAGACATCCACATGCCGTTTGCGGACAGCGCCGGGATTATATCCTTTGCCAGCATATTTGTGTTCCCGCACATAGGGGCAGCGGAGTTAAAAACCATATTTTCTCAGGCGAAATCCCATGGTAAGACTGTGTGTGCCGATATGACAAAACGCAAAAACAACGAGACGGCGGCAGATCTTCGCCCGGCGCTTCAATATGTAGATTATCTGCTGCCCAATGATGAGGAGGCTATGCTCTTAACCGGAAAGGATACTGTGGAGGATGCAGCGGCGGAGCTTGAGAAGGCCGGAGCCCTGCATGTAGTTATAAAAGCCGGGGCCCGGGGATGTTATGTAAAGGACGACAGATACAGCAGGTGGATTCCTGCGGAACAAGGGGTTTGCTGCCTGGATACTACAGGTGCCGGAGACAGCTTTGCGGCAGGTTTTATCTATGCCTTGTCCGAGGGGAAGGATATCCTCTCGTGTGCAGAATATGCCAATCACTGCGGTGCAAAAGCAATTCAGGTGATTGGTGCTGTCAAATGGCTGTAAATGTGCTATAATAAAGTAGTGCATTGGTACATTGGTGCACGGGTGTATTCAAGATATGTAAGGTACTTGTTAGTAGTAAGGAGGAAGATATATGGAATATTCGCACGAGATTATTATGCCCAACGATGATATCCCTTTTAAAATGTTCGTCTTTGAAGGCAGAGACGGCAATTATATCCGTGAAAAGCACTGGCACCGTTCGGTGGAGATCTTTGCACTCTTTGAGGGGGAACTTGAGTTTTATGTCAATGAGATCCGATATCCGTTAAATCCCGGGGAGTTTATGCTTGTCAATTCTAATGAGGTTCATTCGATCCATTCTCCCAGGGAGAATTTTACGGTTGTACTTCAGATCCCGCTGTCGACCTTTGAGAAGTATTATACAGATGAGAAATTTATCTATTTTTCCCACAGCAGCCGTATTCAGGATGAGGAGGTGATGCGGCTGATCCGGGATATGTACGAGACCTATGCGGAAAAAGGGGTTGGCTATGAACTGAAGGTACAGAGTCAGTTTTTTATGCTGATCTATCTGCTTGTGAGCAAATACCGGGAGACAGATGTGGATGAGGAGACAGTAAAGAGCAATAGAAAGCTCAACCGGCTGTCGGCTATAACGGCATATATGAAGGACAACTACAAAAAGGAACTGTCTCTTGACAGTCTGTCAAAGACCTTCGGCTACTCGCCGACGTACCTGTCCAGGATGTTCCAGAAATACGCAAAGATGAACTACAAAAGTTATCTGGACAACCTTCGGCTGGAACACGCGTATAAAGATCTTGTCAACAGTGACCTCCCGATTGCGATTATTGCGAGTCAGAATGGGTTTGCAAACAGTAAGGCCTTTACGAAGGTGTTTCAGAAAAAGTATAAAAAGCTGCCGAGTGAGTTCCGCAGAGATATCTGGAAAAATAACAGATAGATGGTGACATACGATTTTGCAAGAGCCGGAGATACAGACGCAACACTTTCTGCATTTCCGGTTTTTATTTTGAAATATTTTATAGTAATACAAGGATAAAAAAATGCCATGAATGGGCTAAATATTTGGTCGAAAGAAAATAGGAAAATTGTTATAATGATAAAAGGAGATAAGGAGGTTACGTCATGAAAATTCAAAAGATAACGGAGAAGGCATTTGCGCCGTATGGGAGAGTACTGGAGGGGTATCCTGTCGGTCCGCTGTTAAAGGTCATGGAGCATATGCCGCTTCCTGAGGGGGAAGTCATCTACGAGCCGTCGGTGGAAGAACTGGAGGAGCTGCCGGTGGCCAGACAATTCAGAGACCGGGCGTTCGGCGGCATGCCCATACAGATCGGATATTGCAACGGGCAGAATAAGCTGTTGAATGCGCTGGAGTATCATCGTTGTTCGGAGGTCAATATTGCTGTTACGGATGTGATCATATTGTTGGGGAGGCAGCAGGATATTGAGGAAGGATATGTGTATGATACCAAAAAAGTGGAAGCGTTTTTTGTTCCGGCGGGGACTGTCATAGAGGTGTATGCAACAACACTTCACTATGCACCGTGTATGGTTTCAGAGAATGGATTCCGCTGGGGTGTTATCCTTCCGTATGGTACGAATATGGAGGCGCCGCAGCTTCCAGAAGTGCAGGGGGAGGACAGACTGTTGGCTGCCGGCAACAAATGGCTGATCGCACACGAGGACGCAGGGATCGAAGGGGCGTTCTGCGGGCTGAAAGGTGAAAATCTTTCTGTTTAGGCGTGACACACATACATAAGAATGAAAAATATCCGCAGCTTCCATCGAGTCGGATTCTGCGGGAAGGACGGGATTCGTCCGAAAAATAAATCTAAGGAGGATTTACAATATGAGCAACATGCCAGAAGTGAAAATCGGGGTTGTAGCAGTAAGCCGTGACTGCTTCCCGGAAAGCTTGTCCGTGAACAGGAGAAAGAACCTGATGGATGCGTACAAGAGCAAATACGGTGAGGAAGGTATCTATGAGTGTCCGGTCTGTATTGTGGAAAGTGAGATCCACATGGTACAGGCGCTTGAGGATGTGAAGAAAGCGGGCTGCAATGCGTTGGCGGTATATCTGGGGAACTTCGGGCCGGAGATCTCCGAGACTCTGCTTGCAAAGCATTTTGACGGACCGAAGATGTTTGTTGCAGCGGCAGAGGAGACGGGGGATAATCTTGTTCAGGGGCGCGGCGATGCGTATTGCGGTATGCTTAATGCAAGCTATAACCTTAAGCTTCGCAATATCAATGCGTATATTCCAGAGTATCCGGTTGGGGACGCACAGGAATGTGCAGATATGATCCATGAATTCCTTCCGATCGCAAGGGCTGTCATCGGGCTCAGTGACTTAAAGATTATCAGCTTCGGGCCGAGGCCGCTGAATTTTCTGGCATGTAATGCGCCGATTAAACAGTTGTATAATCTTGGTGTTGAGATTGAAGAGAATTCCGAACTTGATCTTTTTGAGGCATTTCATAAGCATGCGGGAGATGACCGTATTCCGGCCATTGTAAAGGAAATGGAAGAAGAACTTGGCGCAGGCAACAAGAAGCCCGAGATCTTAAGCAAGCTTGCACAGTATGAGCTGACATTGAAGGATTGGATAAAAGAGCACAAGGGATATCGAAAATATGTGGCAATTGCAGGAAAATGCTGGCCGGCTTTTCAGACTCAGTTTGGGTTCGTGCCATGCTATGTCAACAGCCGTCTGACTGCGCAGGGCATTCCGGTATCCTGTGAGGTTGACATCTACGGGGCATTGAGTGAGTTTATCGGGACATTGATCAGCAGCGATACAGTGACGCTTCTCGATATTAATAATACGGTTCCCAAAGACATGTTTGAGAGTGAGATCAAGGGAAAATATAACTATACCCAGAAGGATACGTTTATGGGCTTCCATTGTGGAAATACGGCGTCCGAAAAGCTTACGTCCTGTGAGATGAAGTATCAGATGATTATGGCAAGAGCCCTTCCGGAGGAGGTAACCCAAGGAACGCTGGAGGGAGATATTGTACCCGGAGACATTACCTTCTACCGTCTCCAGAGTACAGCCGATGGAAAGCTGCGTGCATATATTGCACAGGGTGAGGTACTTCCGGTTGCAACCCGCTCTTTCGGCGGCGTCGGCGTATTTGCAATTCCTGAGATGGGAAGGTTCTACCGGCATGTATTGATCGAGGGCGGCTATCCGCACCACGGTGCGGTGGCGTTCGGACATTTTGGCAAAGAGCTGTATGAGGTATTTAAATATATCGGAGTGCCGGTGGAGGAGATTGGCTATAATCAGCCGGCAGGTGTGAGATACAAGACAGAGAATCCATTTGCATAGAAGGAGGTAAGCGGTATGTTATATATCGGTGTGGATCTGGGAACATCTGCAGTCAAATTGTTGTTGATGGATGCAGAGGGGCAGATTAAGAAAATCGTTTCAAGAGAATATCCGTTGTTTTTCCCGAAGCCGGGCTGGTCTGAACAGCAGCCGGAGGACTGGTTTACCCAGTCTATGGAAGGGATAAAGGAACTGACGGAGGGCTGTGACAAGGCGCAGGTGGCAGGAATCAGCTTTGGCGGTCAGATGCACGGGCTGGTTGCTCTGGATGCAGATGACAATGTGATCCGTCCGGCGATCCTCTGGAATGACGGAAGGACCGGCGAGGAGACAGACTATCTGAACCAGACTGTCGGAAAAGATAAGCTGTCGCAGTATACGGCCAATATCGCATTTGCAGGCTTTACGGCTCCGAAGATCCTATGGATGAAGAAAAATGAGCCGGAGAATTTTGCAAGGATCGCAAAGATCATGCTGCCCAAGGATTACCTGGCATATAAGCTGTCAGGTTCCTTCTGTACAGATGTATCGGATGCTTCCGGCATGCTCCTTATGGACGTTAAGAACCGCTGCTGGTCAAAAGAAATGCTGGAGATCTGCGGCATTACAGAGGATAAGCTGCCGAAGCTGTATGAAAGCTATGAAGTGGTGGGGACCCTGAAAGCAGAGATTGCAGACGAACTTGGACTGCATGGGGACGTAAAGGTTATTGCAGGCGCAGGGGACAATGCTGCAGCAGCGGTGGGGACAGGAACAGTCGGAGAAGGGATGTGCAATATTTCTCTCGGAACATCAGGGACGATCTTTATTTCCAGCCGCAAATTTGGCGTCGATGAAAATAATGCACTTCATTCCTTTGCCCACGCAGACGGGTACTATCATCTGATGGGATGTATGCTGAGTGCTGCATCCTGCAATAAGTGGTGGAATGAGGAGATCTTGAAGACGAAAGATTTTGCTGCGGAGCAGGAAGGAATCTGTAAGCTGGGTGAAAATCCTGTCTTTTACCTGCCGTATCTGATGGGTGAGCGTTCGCCTCACAATAATCCGGATGCACGTGCCATGTTTATCGGGATGTCCATGGACACTACCAGGGAGGATATGACCCAGGCTGTGTTAGAAGGTGTGGCATTTGGGCTTCGGGATTCCCTGGAGGTTGCAAGGAGCCTTGGGATCCATATTGAACGCACCAAGATCTGCGGAGGCGGTGCTAAGAGCCCTCTTTGGAAGAAGATTATTGCCAATGTTATGAACATGAAGGTGGATGTCATTGAGAGTGAGGAAGGACCTGCCCTTGGCGGAGCTATGCTGGCAGCAGTAGGCTGCGGCGAGTATCCGGATGTGGAGACGATTGCAGGGAAGCTTGTCAAGGTAGTGGATACGGTAGAGCCGGATCAGGAACTGGTAGAGAAATACGAGGAGAGATACCAGAAGTTCAGAAGGATCTATCCGACAGTGAAAGAATTATTTTAAGAGGAACATCGTGAGAAACGGGGAGAAGGTAGCTGCTGTCAGCCGTCTTCTCCCCGTTTTAGGACGTTTTAGGGGTATTTGTGGGCGAAGTCAAAATAAAGTGTAGGCAAATTTCTTCCGGGTATGATAAAATAGAAAAAGTGAAAGTTTTCAAAAGGAGGGAACAGATGGGAAATCGGAGTATTATTCAGGTGGAGGACAGGGTGCCTTTTAAGCTCCTTGTGCCTCTTAGTATCCAGCATATGTTTGCAATGTTCGGGGCATCGGTCCTGGTGCCTTTTATTTTCGGGATTAATCCGGCGATTGTGCTGTTTATGAACGGTATCGGTACCTTGATCTTTATTGCGGTGACGAAGGGACAGGCTCCGGCGTATCTTGGCTCCAGTTTTGCGTTTCTTGCTCCGGCGGGGATCGTAATCAGTGAGATGGGGTATGAGTATGCGCTGGGAGGATTTGTGGCGGTAGGATTTTGCGGGTGTGCGCTTTCCTGTATAATCTACAAATGTGGGACAGACTGGATTGATATTGTCCTGCCTCCGGCAGCAATGGGACCGGTAGTAGCGCTGATCGGGCTGGAGCTTTCCGGTTCTGCGGCGAGTAATGCGGGGCTGCTGGATGAAACAATAGATATGAAGAATGTGATTGTGTTTGCAGTTACGCTGGGGACAGCAGTGTTCGGCAACATTTTGTTCCGGGGATTCTTGTCTGTAATCCCGATTCTGGTCGCAGTGATTGCAGGTTATATTGCCGCTCTGTGCTGTGGAATCCTGGATTTTTCACAGGTGGCTTCGGCATCCTGGTTTGCGCTGCCGAATTTTCAGACGCCGAAGTTTGATGTGGGAGCAATCGTGATGATTCTTCCGGTACTTTTGGTCATTGCGTCTGAGCATATCGGCCACCAGGTGGTGACGAGCAAGATCGTAGGGCGTGATCTTCTGAAGAAACCGGGGCTTCACCGTTCTTTGTTCGGAGATAACTTTTCTACGATGCTGTCGGGTATGATCGGTTCCGTACCGACAACTACGTATGGGGAGAATATCGGTGTCATGGCGGTTACAAAGGTATACAGTGTCCGTGTCATCGGCGGTGCAGCGGTGCTCTCTATTATCTGTTCCTTTGTGGGGAAGCTGTCTATGCTGATCCAGACCATTCCCGGGCCGGTGATCGGTGGTATTTCCTTCCTGCTCTATGGTATGATCGGTGCATCAGGAATCCGTATCCTGGTGGATGCAGGAGTTGACTATGGGCGTTCCAGGAACCTGACACTGACTTCTATTGTGTTTGTTGCGGGTCTTTCCGGGATTGCGGTGAGCTTCGGGGATATCCAGCTGACCGGGATGGTGCTTGCATGTGTGGTCGGAATGATCCTGAGCCTTATCTTCTATATTTTGGACAAGCTGAAGCTGACGAATGACAGAGATGAATAGTCTTTTGAGCAGACCATTGACTGCAAGTTGGAGATAAAATTATTTCTGAACAGGAGCGAACTATGGGACAGATAACTTGTGACCTGCATGTACACACTACTTGCTCAGATGCTTCAAGAAGTGTTCAGCAGGTGATGGAATATGCGAAGATGATCGGTCTTACCCATATTGCGGTGACAGATCATGATACGATGAAAGGTGTAGATCCGGCGCAGGAGATCGGACAGAAAATGGGGATCCGGGTCATTCCGGGAGTGGAGATCACCACAAGAGATGAGGAGACTGGAAGAAGTGTGCATATGCTGTGCTACCTTCCGAAAAAACGGGATGTGCTGGAAGCTTTTCTGAAAAATACGCTGAAAAACAGGCGGGAACAAAAGCTTGAGATGGCGGCGAAGCTTCGGAAGCTGTACCCCTTTTTAACTTCCAGGCTGATAGAGGCTTATGCAAAAGACAGCGCTTCCATCCACGAATGTCATATTATGCAGCCATTGTGCGATATGGGCTACACAAACACTGCCGTCGGAAGCCTGATGGAGTCCCTGATCTCCTCAAAGGGAAGCTGTTATGTTCCCAGCCGTTATCCGGCTTCAGAGGAAGCGGTTCGAGTCATCAGGGAGGCCGGCGGAATTGCAGTGGTAGCCCACGCGCAGCAGTTTGATTCCTTTGATCTGATCGAAAGATACGCTGTAAGGGGTCTTATTCAGGGAGTGGAGGTGTGGCATCCGAGAAACGACGAGGTCTCAAGGAAAAGGCTGGAGGCGCTGGCCAAGGCCCATAATCTCCTGAAGACCGGAGGCAGTGATTACCATGGTCAATACGCCAGAAATCCAAGACCTCTGGGGTACTGTGGATGCACGCAAGAGGAGGTGAATGCTCTGCTGGAGGCAGGGCTTAATAAAACAGATTTTTCTTCCTCAAAATAAAAAGGTAACCGCTCTCCATGAAGGGTGCGGTTACTTTTTTGGAATTTAAGTTTTATCTTTACAGTAATTTAAGAAATCTCTGGTACTGCACGTTCCATTCATCCGCATGCGCCGGCAGATATTCCTTTGTCTGAACGGCCGGCGCCATCATCATCTTCGCCTCCTCAAGCGTAGAGGCAGCCCCCACCGCGATCAACTGAACGGTAATATTGCCGATGGCAGTGGCCTCCTCCGGTCCCGCAATTACCTTCTTGCCGGAAGCATTGGCAACAAACTGGCAGAGGATCCCTGCCTTAGAACCCCCGCCCATCATATTGATAACCGGAAGGATCTTTCCAGATGCCCTCTCCAACTGTTCAACGGTCCAGCGGAACTTCATGGCCAGACTTTCGTATATGGAGCGGACGATTTCTCCCGTTGTCTCAGGCCGGCTGTGGTAATGTTCCATGCAGTAATTCTGTATCTTTACCGGTATATTCCCAGGGTCATAAAACATCGTATCATCCGGGTCGAAAAGATATCGGAATGGTTCTGAGGCTTCGGCCATATCTCCTAATTCACTAAAACTATAATCTTTCCCGTGTTCTCTGTAATAACGTCTGGTTTCCTGAATAAACCAGGAACCCATGACATTGCGCAGGAGTCTGTGGTGTCCAGGATAACCGCCCTCGTTGGCAAGATTGGCGGCGTATCCCTCCGGGGTAATCACGCAGTGTTCAAGCTCTGTGCCGATCAACGCCCAGGTTCCGCAGCTTGCGAGGGCGCAGTCTGTGGTCAGCGGGGAAGACAGATAGGCGGAGGCTGTATCATGCTCACATACCACAGACACAGGAAAGCCCCTGGTCTCCAGCATCCGGTTGTAGCTTTCCTGGGTGCCGCCCAGCAAGGTGCCGGGTTTTGTAAGCCTGCCGAACAGGCGGCGGGGAATGTTGTATGTATCCAGAATCTCTTGGCACCAGTCATCCTTGTGAAAATCATACATCTGGCTTACAGAAGACAGGGTATATTCCGAGATTGCCCTGCCGGTCAGGAAATAGATCAAAAGATCCGGGATAAAGAGCATTTTGTATGCATTGTCAAGGATAAACCCATGGCCGTCCTCACGCATGGCAGCCAGCTGCATCAAGGTGTTGAAAAGAGCATTCTGGTTGCCGCTTAAGCTGTAAAGCTGCTCCCTGGACAGTTTGCCATAGATCTTGTCTGCGTGACGTTCGGTTCGCTTGTCTCGGTAACAGCGGACGGGAGTGAGCAGAGTGCCGTGTTTGTCTATAAAACCAAAATCATTAGAAAAGGAATCAATTGCAAAGGAATCAATCTGGTCACCGGTGAGTGCAATTGCTTTCTTGATTCCCACATTCATTTCTTTATAAATCGCAATAATATCCCAGAAAAGTGCGCCGTTCATGGAACAGGAGACATTTTCAAACCGATGGATATCCTGAATGGAAACACGTTCGCCGTCAATCGTGGCAAGAAACAGCTTGCCGCCGCTTGCGCCGAGGTCAAAAGCTAATATATTCAATGTGAATCCTCCTTAGTTGGTGATGATCCGGACGTTGTGCTTTTTAGAGATTGTCCGGACAGTCTCAGCTGTCTCGGGCGTATATTCATACTTGTCAGTGATAATATAATCAATTCCATTAAAATCAGACAAATAGAAGGGTCCGTTAATCTCAAATTTCGTATGGTCTACCAGCAGGTAAGTCTCTTCGGATTTGTTGATCATAACCTGTTTGGTATCTACCTCATTTAAACTGATGTCGGTAAGCCTTTTGTCCAGAGTGACGCCGGTGCAGGAAATAAAAGTCTTATTAGGGAAAAATTCCTCGGCACTCTTAATGGTACGCATGCCATAGAGGGAGTAATTGTTGCAGTTGTAAAATCCGGCAAGGGAGATCAGAGAAAGGTTAGGGTTCTCGATTTTTGCAGCCTCAAGTAATACTTTGATTGAATTGGTGATAATGGTAAGGTGCATTTCCCTTGGGATGTAGTCAAGCAGGAACAAAGTGGTGGAACTGTTGTCAATGAAGACGGTGTCCCTGTTCTGGATGAAAGAAGCCGCCTTTTGTGCGATCATTTTTTTCTGTGGGATATTGCGTATATGCCGCAGGGCAAAAGGATATTCATTGTTAAGGACTGCGTCCCCATATTTGGCAGCTGCACTGATATTCGGTGTGTTCACATTTAAAATAGCGCCGCCGTGGGTGCGGGTCAAGATTCCTTCTGACTCCAGTTCTTTTAAATCGCGTCGGATCGTCTCCTTTGAAGTGTGAAGCATATCGGCGAGGATATTGACGCTGACTGAAGACTGCGCTCCCAGCAGATCGATGATTTTGGCTTTTCTTTCCTGGCTGTACATAGTTTTTACCATCCTTATTTATATTTAGATGAGGTTTTTGGTAATGGTACAGAAAGCGTCGCATTCAATTCTCTCAAGCATACTGTAGGCAAGATAGATGCTTGGCCCGGAAACTACAACTCCATGCTTCGGCATGATCATGCCGATCGGTTTTTTTACTGCCAGCTCTCTGTGGTCTTCAAAATACTGATATACATTCCTGCTGAGTTTCTCGGAGTAAGCCTTTGTCCATTCGATGCATCCGACTTCGCCCCGGCCCATCGTAGCCTCTGTGACGTTCGGGATTGGCTTTGCCTGTGCAACGAACGGCATGCAGTAGAAAGGATGTGCGTGGATCGTGCATTCAATCTCCTTAAGGTTGCTTAAGATCAGTACATGCATGAGCCCTTCTCTTGAAAGCTTGCCTTCTCCTTCCAGAATGTTCTGGTCGTAGTCGATCAATAAAAAATCTTCCGGCAGCATCTCGCAGTGTTTCCGTTCGGACATAAGAGAAGGGGAAATCAAAATACGGTTCTCGTCCACGCGCACTGCGAAGTTGCCTCCGGCAGCGTTGGTGAGCCTGCGGTCCCACATCAGCTTTGCCACTTTTACCATTTCCTGTCTCATTTCATAGTAAGATAAATTGCTCATCATTCATTCTCCTTTAGTTTAATATATTTATTTTATTTTTTCAATTGTTACCATGCTTTTCAGTTCCAGGGCGCGGGAAAGATTATAGCCCACGGAAATGTTGGATTCAGCCGTGGCGGCAGATACTGCGGTTGCGATCCGAAGAATATCCTCTGTGCCGTACCCGTTGGCCGTCCCGTACACGAAGCCCGCCAGGAAACAATCTCCGCAGCCGATCGTATTATGTACGTCTACCTTCGGCGGGTGTACGCGATAGAACCCGTCTGCGGTTTTGACGATGGAACCGTCCCCGCCCAGAGATACGGCTATGACTTCGACGCCATAAGGATCCAGGGAACGGATGGCTTTTATAATAGAATCGTCGTTATTAGGGACAGCGTAGCCGGCCAGGGTGGAGAGCTCGTCCAGATTAGGCTTAATCATGTAGGGCGCTTCCTGAATGCATTCTTTTAATGATTTTCCGCTGGTATCCAGAAAGATCCTGAGGTCCCGGTCTTTGAAGGTATGGAGGATCCTGTTGTAGATGGAAGGATCCGGTGAGTTGGAGGCGTCGCCGGAGAAGATAAGATAATCTCCCGGGCATATGACCTGCCCCATCATTTCCAACAAGTCTGATAATTCCGCCTCTTCCAGCCTTACGCCGCTTTCGGCGGCAATCGTACAGTCGGTAGTGTCTTCGATCAGGAGATAGTTGGTACGTGTCTCCCGGGAACTATCCGTATAGTGCTGAAATTGTACGTGGATGCCGTATTCCTTAAGCATATTTATAACACGCAGTCCGTTTTGGCCGTGGCAGATGCCAAAGGCGGTATTATCCTGCCCTAAAAGCTTCAGATTAATTGATACATGGGTGCCTTTCCCTCCGATTGTATCCAGTGTCTCCCTGATCCGGTTGGTGACGTTTTTTTCAAAGTGATTCAGATAAAGGATCCTGTCAATGGCAGGGTTAAGCGTGAGTGTGTGAATCATAGAATACCCCTTCCTTATGTAAATATGTTCTATAAAGTAAAAATAACACATAAACGGAAGTAAATCAACATAAAAATAAATAAAGTTAAGAAATAAACAAATATAAACAGATAATAATATGAATAAAATATGAACTAAAAATAGACTGTTATTAAACATATAGGATGTGAAAAGATAAAAAAGGACTCTTGATAGGTCAAAAAAATTACTTGACTATATAAGGACAGGATAGTAAAATCTAGTATATACAATGCATATTGCATGAATAAGTGGTCGAATAAATAAGAAATATTATATAAAATGCCCATAAATAAATATTTGGTGATTAGAAACAGTCGTAAACGGGTATAAACAAAAGTATTTACAAGAAAGCAAATATATAAGGGAGGAAAGAAAAGTGGAGAACATCAAAATGCGTGTCAGCGGAATTAATAAGTCTTTCCCAGGTGTAAAAGCTTTGGACAATGTTAATTTCGCCGTCAGAAAGGGAACCGTCCATGCCCTTTGTGGAGAGAATGGGGCTGGAAAATCCACATTGATGAAGATCATTAATGGGATTTACAAGGCAGATTCAGGGCAGATCTTCCTGGACGAGCAGCCGGTAGAGATTAAAAATCCAATCCAGGCGAAGGAACATGGAATAGCCATGATTGCCCAGGAACTGAATTATGTGCCTGAGATGTCAATTGAGGAGAATTTGTTTTTGGGCCGTCTTCCGGTGAATAAGTTGGGGAAAGTGGACTGGAAGACTGTGCGCAGGGAGACGATCAAATTCCTGGAGCAGGAGAATCTTCCGTACAGCCCGACACAGAAGCTCAAAACTCTTACTGTATCCGATATCCAGATGCTGGAGATCATCAAGGCAATTTCTTACAACGCGGAGATTGTAATTATGGACGAGCCGACATCGGCCATCACAAACAGAGAGGTCGAGGTGCTGTTTGAGAAGATAGAGCAGTTAAAGCAGAGGGGCGTAAGCATGGTCTACATATCTCATAAGATGGATGAGGTGTTCCGGATCGCGGATGATATTACCATTCTCCGTGACGGGAAGACAGTGGAGACCCATCCGGCATCCGAGATGAATCTGGATCAGGTTATTGCGCTTATGGTTGGCCGTAAGATGGACAATGTATACCCGAAGGAAGAGGTGGAGATCGGAGATCCTATCCTGGAGGTAGAAGGCCTTGGAAGCAAGGGTGTGTTCAAGGATATCACCTTTAATGCGAAGAAGGGCGAGATCGTTGGATTTGCGGGACTGATGGGTGCAGGACGTACCGAGACGATGCGGGCGGTCTTTGGACTTGACCCTTATGATGAAGGTACGATTAAGGTTCACGGGAAACCAGTGAATATCAAAAAGGTAAGTGACAGTATTGACCAGAAGGTAGTAATGCTTTCTGAGGACAGAAGGCGCTACGGCATTATACCGATCAGAAGTGTTATGGAAAATGCCAGCGTATCAAGTCTTGATAAGATCTTTTACGGTGGGAAGAGCCATCCGAAGGTGGAAAGAGAACTGGTCAGTAAATATTTTGAGAAAATGAATGTAAAAACTCCGTCCTTGGAGACAGCAATTCAGGCGCTCAGCGGCGGCAACCAGCAGAAGGTGCTTCTGGCAAAATGGATGCTTCGGGATCCGGATGTACTGATTCTCGATGAGCCTACAAGAGGTATTGATGTCGGTGCTAAGTTTGAGATTTACAGACTGATGACAGATATGGTGGAAGAGGGGAAGACGGTAATCATGGTTTCTTCTGAGCTTCCGGAGCTTATCGGAATGTGCGACAGGATCTATGTTATGAATCAGGGGAGGATCACAGGTTGTCTTGAAAAAGAGGAATTCTCCCAGGAAGCAATAATGAGATATGCAATGTAGAAAAAGGCGGAGGGATTGAAAAATGAAAAAATCACATACAAGAGACATTATACAAAAATATTCCATTTACCTGGTACTGTTGGCTATGTTTATCTTATGCGCAGTGGTAAATGAGAACTTCTTATCAGTACGCAACCTGACAAACGTTGCCAGACAGTTGTCGGTTGGAACAATTATTGCATATGGCGAGATGCTGTTAGTCATTGCAGGTTTGATCGACTTATCCGTGGGCTCTGTGCTTGCCCTTGCAGGCGTGCTTTCGATCGCCACCTATCAGGGAACCGGCTCACTTGCTCTTGGTTTTCTTGTGGCAATTGTTGTAGGTGTGCTGTGCAACCTGATCAATGCAGTGCTTGTCACCCATTTTGATGTGCCTGCTTTCATTGCGACACTGGCAGTACAGATGTCGGCCAGAGGTGCGGCTTTGTTCTATACAAAGGGCCAGAACCTGCTTCAGCTTAAGGACTATACTATTTTCGGGCAGGGAAGTGTGGGTCCGGTTCCGATGCCGATTATCTTTATGGTCGTGCTGACGATTATCACATGGTACATTATGAACCACACCAGATACGGGCGCTCCCTGTATGCCATCGGCGGCAATGAGGGTGCGGCAATCGCATCCGGTATCAATGTGAAAAGGAATAAATATATTACATATGTTATCAACGGTGTATTTGCAGGTATTGCAGGTGTGCTCTTTATGTCCCGTGTAAATGCAGGACTTCCGAACGGGGCTGTCGGGTATGAGATGGAAGGTCTTACTGCAACCATCGTCGGCGGCACCAGCTTCTCCGGTGGTGTTGGTACTACAATGGGAACGCTGGCCGGTGGATTTATCATTGGTTTCCTGAACAATATTATGAACCTGACCGGTGTGGATTCATACGTACAGCAGATCGTAAAGGGCGGTATTATCGCATTAGCGGTTGTAGTAGATATCCGTTCCAAGAATAAAAAGACTCAAAAGGTTATCCTGGCAGCAGATGATAACGAGAAAGAGAAAGAAAAAGAAGCGGCAAAATAGCTTCATAATTAATGCATGCACAAAGTGCAGAACTTTTACAATATAAAATAATAAGGAGGACATGAATCTATGAAAAAGAAAGTTTTAAGCGCACTTCTTTGCGTGGCAATGATTGCTACAATGTTGGTAGGCTGCAGCAGCGGCGGCGGATCATCAGAGGATAAAGGCGGAGATGATTCCGGTGATAAGAAAGACGGCTACAAGGTTGCGTACATCGCAAGAGCTCAGGAAGACTCATTCGCAGCATGGCTTGCTGATGAGATGAAGGCAGCATTTGAAGAGTATGATGATATGACACTGGAAGTTTTCGACGGTGAGGCTAATGATGAGAAAGAGAACTCTATGATCGAGAACTGTATTGCAAGCGGATTTGACGCTATTATTATCCAGGCAAATAACGGTGAGGCTCAGCTTCCATATATTCAGCAGGTTGTTGATGCTGGAATCCCATGTATCACAACAAACCCGCGTGTTGAGTGTGAAGGCACAGGCTCTATCGACGCTGATCCATATGAGCAGGCAAAAGTTAACTGTGATATTGCTGTTGACCAGATCCCGCAGAATGCAAAAGTTGTTGTATTGTTAGGACCTGCCGGCAACTTCCACAGCACAGAGAGAAGAAATGCATGGGAGAAAGAGTTCTTCGAGAAGAGGACTGACGTACAGATCGTTGCAGAAGATATTGCTAACTGGAACAAAGATGAGGCTATGGCACTCATGGAAGACTGGGTACAGGCTAACGGCAAGATTGACGCAGTTGTTTCTATGAATGACAACATGGCAGCAGGCGCGATCGAAGTTGTAAAAGACAATCCGGATTTCAAAGATATGCTGGCATACGGCGTTGACGGAACAGCAGAAGCTTGTCTCTTAATCAAAGACGGTTTGATGACATCTACAGGCCTTCAGTCAGCAATCGACCTGGCTAAGATGAATACAGAAGCTGTTCATGCTGTACTGGCAGATGGAAAAGACGTTACTGAAATTAATGACAACGTTCCGGCACCACTCATTACAGCTGATAATGTAGATGAGTACATCCAGATGTACAAAGATAACGGACAGATCAAAGAATAGTTCTGAAAATCGAATGTCAGTGAGAAAGAATATATTGTAAGAGTAGTTAACTGGCAGGTTGCTTTAACTTGCCAGTTATTTTATACCCTCAGAAGCAGGTTTGCGTTATTCTTCCTCTCTGAAATGCAAGGCGGATTCAAATTAAGAAAGGAGATATAGTGCTGCGGCGCTATAGGGAAATCAAAATGAAAAACAGAGCAGCTTATATGACAGGTTTGGACAAAATGGAGATTCGCGAGATTGAGATGCCTTCTCCGAAAGCAAAAGAGGTTCTCGTTGAGCTGGAGTACGTAGGGATCTGCGGATCAGATGTGCATTATTTCCATGACGGAAGATGCGGAAGCTATGTGGTAGACGGAGATTTTATGCTGGGACATGAATGTGCAGGTACCGTTGTCGGACTTGGAGAGGGTGTAGAGCATCTGAAGGTGGGAGACAAGGTGGCCCTGGAGCCAGGCATCACCTGCGGCCAGTGTGAGTTCTGTAAGAGCGGACGCTACAACCTTTGTCCGGATGTTCAGTTCCTTGCAACTCCTCCGGTACAGGGATGCTATGAGAATTATATTGCCTTCCCGGAAAATATGTGCTTCAAGCTTCCGGAAAATATCAGCACAAAAGAGGGTGCATTGGTTGAACCGTTGTCTGTCGGCATGCATGCGGCAAACCAGGGGAATGTGCAGCTCGGTGATTCTGTAGTGATCCTTGGAGCAGGATGTATCGGACTGGTGACCCTGCTTGCATGTAAGGCTCACGGCGCGACAGATATTACAGTTGTTGATGTGATTCCGAAACGTCTGGACTATGCAATGAAACTGGGCGCTACCCGTGTGATCAACGGCAAGGAAGTTGATGCGGTGGAAGAAGTAAAGAAGATTACGAACGGTGCAGGTATGGATAAGGTAATGGAAACCGCAGGGTCTCCGTTTACGATCAAACAGACGCCGTTTATGGTTAAGAGAGGCGGAACTATTGTATTGGTAGGTATTTCTGCCCAGGAAAATATTGAATTTAACTTTGCACAGATCATGGATAAGGAGCCGGAGATTAAGTCTGTATTCCGCTACCGCAACATTTATCCGCAGGCAATCGCAGCAATTGCAGACGGTATGATTGATGTGTCCGGTATCGTGACTCATGAATTTGATTTTGACGATATCCAGAAGGCATTTGACTGTGCGATCAATAACAAGGACGACGTCGTAAAAGCAGTGATAAAGATTAAATAGGCCGGATGAATCGGATATGGAGGACATCATGATAGATTACAGGAATTTTAATGAAGATTTCAGCCTTGCAGGCAAGACTGCAGTCATCACAGGCGCTGCCAGCGGTATCGGATATGAGATTGCAAAGATGTATGCAAGAAAGGGCGCCGATGTTGTAAGCTTTGACATGCATGAGGCAAAGGATCTGGGAGACTACGTAAAAGAGCAGGGGAGAGGTTATCTTGCATATGTGGGTAATATCACAAAGACGGAAGATATTGATGCGTGCATAGCCCAGACAGTAGAGAAATTCGGGAAGCTGGATATCCTGGTGAACTGTGCAGGTATCGGAGTAGTAGAGAGTGTATTGGAGCATGATGAAGATCTCTGGGATAAGACCATCGCTGTTAATCTTACAGGTACTGTACGTTTTGGCCGTGCAGCTGCAAAGGTAATGAAAGAAAACGGCGGCGGAAAGATTATCAATATGGGTTCTCAGGCCGGGATCGTAGCACTTGACGGGCATCTTACATATGGAAGCTGCAAGGCGGCTGTAATCTATGCTACGAAGCAGTTTGCAATGGAGCTTGCCCAGTATAACATCAATGTAAATGCAATCTCACCTACCATTATCCTGACTCCTATGGGTGAAGAGAACTGGAACAATGAAAAAGGCGTGGAGTTCAAAAAGAAGATTCCGGCCCGCCGTTTCGGATACCCGGAGGAAGTGGCCGCATGTGCAGTCTTTCTGGCAAGCGATGCCGCAAGCCTCATCAACGGCGCAAACCTCGTAATCGACGGCGGGTTTACCATATGCTAACCTGTTAAGCCGTGCGCCGTCATCTACAGGGCAGGAAAATAAGCTTGCTTATTTTCCTGCCCTGCAGGTGACGGCATAGGGCGCGCAGCGCCCAGTGAGGGCAGAAAGCCCGAACTGCACGGCTGTCCGGCGGAGAAAGCATAGGGCGCGCAGCGCCCAGTGAGGGCAGAAAGCCCGAACTGCACGGCTGGCTGCCCGGTAGAGAGGTCATAGGGCGCGCAGCGCCCAGTGAGGGCAAAAAGCCCAAACATGAGTATATACAACTAGATCAAATACAAATTCATGGAGGTCTGATGATGGAAGAAAAAAGAGTGAAGGAGCTGGCTGTCCAGGCGGCAAAGGTACGCAGGACGGCTCTGGAAGCAATTGAGGCTGCGCAGTCGGGACATGTCGGCGGTTCCTTTTCGGTGGCTGATATATTAACGGTATTATACTGGGAGAAGATGAACATAGACCCAAAGAACCCAAAGGATCCGGACAGGGACCGGTTTGTCCTGTCCAAAGGCCATTGTACGCCGACGATGTACGCGACACTGGC
>CANSCI010000017.1 GCA_947645355.1 uncultured Dorea sp.
CGCAGGACTCCACTGATTTCATGCCAAGCCCATGATATTCCTTATTGTCCTTATCAGTCTGATACTTCCCATCCTTCATAACCACCGGAGCCTTTATACTGTTTTCTATCTTTACTATACAAATCTGATTTTTTCTCTTTATTACCACACGTATCCACCTGTCAGACCCTTTCATCTTTTCACAGGCTTCTATGGCATTATCAAGCAGATTGAAAAAAATATTTCCCAGATCATTTTCATTAATATTGGTCTTCAAATCCCCTTCTACTTCCACTTGGTACCGGATGCCCTTCTGGAATGCTTCATCCCCTTTAATATTAAGAACCAGATCCAACACATCACAAGCAGTGTATACATATTTACTCAACCGTTCTACAGGCTCCACAATCTTTCCCAGATATTCAACAGCCTTCTCATATTCACCATGTTCCAGATAATTCTTCAGCAGAACAATGTGGTGTTTAAAATCGTGGAAAACATATTGATTACTTGCATACAGGTTCTGCAAATTTTTATAATTCTGCTCCAGCAACCCGTTTTTTATCTGCATCATTTTAAACTGTGCCTTTACATGTATATTCCTCAATTCTATAGCCATAAGCACCAAAAGTATTAACAGGCAGCTAATAATAAAAAGGCTGTTCATCTCTCCTGTACGATTCGCATGATCTACCAAAGTTGTTAAAAGCATCCAACCCCACGCACATCCTACTGCCCCTACAGAAAATAAAACTGCTCGGTAATCCTCTATATTAAAATAATTACCCTTCTTATACCTGCAAAGCATAAAACACACCACGAACACCACTAAGCGAGTTAACAGATAAATTGATACCTTTTCCAAGTTTGCTCCATAATATAATCTCCTCCATAATTGCCCATCCAGATAACATATACACAGAAAAGTAACCGTTAAATCCATCAACGATACTAATAGATAATAATCCAATACGCATGCAAAACACAGTGTCTTATCACTATTTTTTCCTGAAATCAACACACACCATGTGATTACAATTTGTAATAGAAGAACAGGCCAAGAGAAAAATACATTCCATCGACCTCCGAGCACAATAATCAACAGAATTATCCCACCTATAACCATGATCCCTTGGTTCCCCTTAACCGCCTCCCCATCATAAACCACCGCATCACAGACCCAGATGCACATACCAACCTCAAAGACAGTCAATACAATCTGGAGGAACTCCCATATACTCATAGATTGTCTCTCCAATATTCTGTAACCATATTTTTCACCTTTTTTATATTAGATCTGCTGATTTCCAGGACCACTCCATTATCCATATGGACTTCATTTTTCTCAATCTTCCTGATATGCTCAATATTTACAAGCCTTCCCCTGTCTATAGCAATAAATCCCACCCGGCTCAAAACCTGCCTGACGTGTTCTATTGTTTTCCGGTCGAAATGCTGCCCATCTTCTGTGAACATCGTACAATTCTTCCCATCCTTTTTCACATAAATAATTTCGCTGCATTTCACCTTCTCAATTCGATGCTGGTTTGTAATCTGATAATATTCTGTCTTCTCGCGCCTGCAATCTTCCAGCGCCCTCGCCAGCACGCACGGCAGCCTCCGCTCCATATCGGTCTTCAATACATACTGGTAAGCGTCTTTCTCATAGCCCTGGGGAGCAAACGCTGCATGGCAGGTCAAAAATATAATATAGCCCTTGCTGGGCATTTCCCGTATGCGGTCCGCCAGCTCAACCCCGTTGATCTCCGGCATCTCCACGTCCAGGATATAGATATGATATTCCATTCCTCCCCGCATCTCCTCCAGCAGACTTGCCGGCCTTGTATAAGTCCTCACCATGACTTCCTGAACCATGCCCGCATCCTCTGCCTGTTTTTTTACATACGCTCTTACAACCTCCGTAATATCCTTACTGTCATCTACAATTGCAACTCTGAACATACACTCTCACCTTATTATTATTTTTCTATTGTGTAATACAGCTTTTTCCCTATATCGAAAAACTGCGCCTTATGCCCATATATAATCAGACGGTATTCATCCTTCGCCACCTCCCGGTCCTCCATTCGCCTGCGGCCGCTGATATAGGTATAGATGCCTTCCTTCTCGTACTTTACTTTATCTATCACATCGTCTACCACATCATTAATCGGCATAGAATGAATCTTTGGATTCCACTTCCCCAGCATACTTCTCACCTGATACCTATTAAGCCGGATTGTTTTTGTATATCTCTCATCCAGGAACATGACCTGTATCTTCTCTGCCCCGAGAATACCAAGTACCTTGTCAAACATACTCTGTTCCTCTTCATAAGAAAAACCAAGCTGTACATAGGCCTGAATATGATGCAATGCCTGCTCAAGATAAGACCGATTCCCCGTTGCCGTATATCTTTCATACAGCCAGCCTATACTATCTTTTAAGACTTCCTTTGAATCAAGGCCCACCTCTTCTATATTATTGAGGGCTAATTTTACTGCTTCCATACTGATTAATTTTCTAACCATCATTATCTCCTGCAATATGTGCTTTTTAGTAAACATCCAGGCTTATTAGTTATTTCAAAAATTTTTCGCAAACTGATCAACTGACATCGAAAGGAGCCGCTATGAAAGAAGAAATCGGATTCCGTGTCAGGCAGGCACGTATTAACGCTGATCTAACCCAGGAAGAACTTGCTGAAAAAGCCAGCGTTTCTTCCAGTTTTATAAGCCGTCTTGAAAATGGCAGGGTTCTGCCGAGTATCGACCGGTTATATATGCTGGCTGATATCCTTGATGTCGGGCTGCAGGATCTGTTATGTGATCTTTTCCGCCAGACAGACAATGAATCATCCTCTCTTACCGGCAGCATTAATTATTACATTGAGTTAATGACGATTCCGGAAAAACAGTACTTTCTGGAATATGTAAAATTATTCCATCACTACTTTGGTAAATCATAACATATTTTTCATCACTTTTGGGGAAATGTCCGCGAACTGTCATGTTTTGTCCGCGAATTGCATATTTCAGGATGAAAATTTTAAAAATCCTGCTTTATTTGTTTGAAAATGTTATCAAGGATTGCTGAAAATGATGTGAGCAAAAGATAACTTTCCCCTGAAGATCGTAAAACACAATCCCACAAGGGCGCAAATGAATATCCCTATCTGATTATATCTTTTCTGAGAATTAATAATAGAAGCATGTCGAATAATATATTATAATTTTTTTGTTGCTCACCGATACCCGCAACAGGGAGGAGGTGTCAATATTGGAATTTTTTATATCTTTTTTAATTGCCGTTCTGGGTGGAGTAGCTTGCCACTACATCATCAAATGGTCAGACGGTGACGACAAAGGCAACAACTAGCCTAGTGGGTGCTTTGCCACTATAAAAGTAAAGAAGAATCTCTCAACTGTACGGGAATACGGTTGAGAGATTCGTTTCTTCGTCAATATTGGTTGACTTTTTATATC
Source organism: uncultured Dorea sp. (assembly GCA_947645355.1). Classification (GTDB taxonomy): domain Bacteria; phylum Bacillota; class Clostridia; order Lachnospirales; family Lachnospiraceae; genus Dorea_D. Next base: position 3,465 of record CANSCI010000017.1, read on the forward strand.
TTTTTGCCTACTGGCATTATAGCATATGCAAAAATGTTTTTCAATATGCCTTTTTTCTAAAATTTTTATCCTAACCTGGTATCAGTCAAGAATAAAAGATGCAGAAAGGAACCGGGTAATGACGCGAGAACAACAAAATTTATTCATGAAATATGCAAGGGAAAGTTATCTGTATAATTTTTTTGCGGTATTGCTAAGGACTGGAATGAGAAGCGGAGAATTGAGGGCGCTTATATATTCTTCAGATGTAGATATAAAGGCGGGCGTAATTCACGTGCGGCGTACTCTTAAATATGAAAATAAGCAAGAGTATAAGATACCGGAAGAAATGCAGGTCAAAAGCTCCAAAAAGGATACGTATGAAACAAATTATTTTGTAGACACACCTACGACATCAACTTCTATCAGAGATATTCCGATGACAAAGGAAACGGAGTTTTTTCTTAATGCACAAAAGAATTACTGGAGATTCCAAGTTGAAAGGATAGATAGATTTTTATTCTGTACGGAGAATGGCGAACCATTGAGCCGATGGAGAGTACAGGGGGAGATAGACCGTATTGTTAAAAGAATTAGGAAAGATGGGCATGAATTTCCACATATTACTTCTCATGTATTTCGGCATACATTTGCGACAAGGGCAATCGAGGAGGGGATGCAGCCGCAGATACTCAAGGCAATACTTGGCCATAGCAGTCTGGCCATGACAATGAATTTATACAGTCATGTGCTGCCGGACGTCAAGGCAGAAGAAATGGATAAGATAGCAGGAGGATTTTAAGAATTCTTTTCATTGAGGAAATGGGGGGTAATATGATAGAATTAAAACAGAAGAAATTAATTCGCGTTACCCTGAAAATAAAATACAAGAAAGAGGGTATAGAGATGGACAGAGCAGAAGAGCAAATCAGAGAGTATGAACATCAGGCAGATTTGCAGAGGCTAAGAGGTTTACGTCCGATAGACGATGATTTTATGAGATGTCTTTTCAAGGACAATATTGAATTGGCAGAGTTTGTACTGCGTATTATTATTGGTAAAGAGGATTTGATTATTACAGAGTGCCAGACGCAGAAAGATATGAAACGTCTCGTAGGGGCGAGATCGGTTTGTTTAGATGCCTATGGAACAGATTCCAGTGGAAAAAAATATGATTTGGAGATTCAGCGTGAGGATAAAGGTGCAAATCCACATAGGGCAAGGTATCATTCCAGTGTATTGGATGTTGAGAACCTCAATGCAGGACAAGATTTTCATGAGCTACCGGACACCTATACTATTTTCATTACGGAAAAGGATTTTTATGGAGAGGGAAAAGCAATATATTTGATTGAAAGAATTAATTTGACAATAAACCGACCTTTTGAGGACGGGGAGCATATTTTGTATGTAAATGGTGAGTACCGGGGAAAATCTGATTTAGGAAAGCTGATGCATGATTTTAACTGTACAAATGCTGCTGATATGAATTATGAAATTATGGCAAAGCGAACAAGATATTTGAAGGAGAATCCGAGAGGGGTGAATGAAATGTGCAAGGTATTAGAAGAAATGAGAAATGAAACCGCAGAAAAGACATTGGTGCAGACCATTAAAAATCTAATGGAAACGATGAAATGGAGCGCAGAACAGGCAATGGCGGCAATGAAAATCCCGACGTCAGAGCAGGAGAAATATAAATCAAGATTGTAGTTCAAGATTAAAAAACTGGAGGGTAAGAGATACTTGCCCTCTGATTTTTTGCCCGGAATTTGTCCGGAATGATACAGACGATGATGAAAAATGATAAAAAGATTATCCCCAAAAAGGCATATTTTCGGGAATAACAGACATTGACAGGGTATCATAAAATCATGAATTTTAAAGTTTTGTTTTACGTGTGGAAGGTCTCGAACACACGGGATCGTTTGCCGGAAAGCCGTTGATCTTGCGGGCTTCCGGGCGAATATGAGTATAACATGGGAGGGGTGAAAAATCAAGGCGTACCCATAATTTACCCACAATGGAAAAGAAACTGAAAGAAGCATCCTATAGTGATCAGCCATAGAATGCTTTATTAATTGGTCTTAAGAGGTATGTGATCGGAGTGGATACCTCCCAGCCTGCGGCAGTTGCTGGGCTTCACGCCGTCACTGTGAAGAAAAACACATGCTGCATAAGAGTGACTCAAAATTATTTATTGCCTAAGAACTGTTTGAACTCTGCTATAAGCACGCTCATATTCTTTGAAAATAGGTTTTTCCGAACTTTATTTTTATAACGCATGGATGCACCAATATCTTTACAATGCTGCCCTTTGTCGTCATAGATTCTGTCGCAGTAATCAACAGTAAGAAGACGATGGTACCTGCTAGAAAGATTGTCATTGCCGGATCCAGGGGCATGTGATATACTTTGCGAAAGGGAAACCATAGAGCCAGGCGGCTGCCCTCTATTTCAGGAGGGGCTAACCCTCCAGACGAAAGAAAGGAGGGATGCCAATGTATGTTACATACTTTGATTTGATTGAAACACCTCATGATTGTCCTCCTCCCAATTTCATTATACCCATGTATTCAAAGAGCGTCAACGGTTTCCATCTAAGCAAGCTTATGGGAAGTACATTAGTGCAGAATATCTCTGGATTTAAAGACAAGCAAAGGCAGGAGCGGTACTCCTGCCTATACATATCAATGCCATAGCGTTTTCTTATTTATGCTCTTCCAGACAGGACTATCTGCCGCCCGATCAGATAATCGCCTAAAGTGTTCGACATTTGTGATATCCGACCGAAGAAGAATCCGGTCTGCAACATATGGTTCTGTTTTAAGATCTCTGTAAGAGACGAAAGAAAACGCTCCTTGCTGGAAGTATCTGCCTTAGAAAAGGTGTCATCCAGCTTTACTTTCTGAAGTTTTTCGTACTGCTTATCTTTTAACTTATCATATTCGGGCTTGTTCGCAGCAATCAGATTTAGATTCTTCATAGCCCACCTGAGGGCGAAGAATGCTGCGTCAACTTCTCCATTCTTCGAAGATTTACGTAAGTTCTCGTACTCCTTATATGTCTCAGGAGCTTCTCGTTCCATTGCAAAAAGATATGCGCCCATGTTGTCTTCTTGTACATGATTGTTACCGTCCAGGCCGATTACATGTTTCACATTGTATTCCATATCGCATGTGCCGACACGCTTTCCCTCCATGCCGATCCGGGCGACAGAGCGTATTGCCTCCATGAAGGTGTCTTTTTCTTTATCGTCCATAAACTGTTCTGCAAGATATTCCGCCTTCTGGACGCCAAGAGAGATTAGCGCTGTCCGGCCTGCCTCATCGAGACCATGGACGTTGTTAGGGAGGAGGTCATTCCATATAATATTGTATACATTATCTTTCAATTCCTGGCTTTTCCCATACAAAGTGTCCGTGATCGTATTGTCAATCCGAGCGTAGCCTGTGTAGTAGGGGGTTACATTATTTAGAGTCATGATGACTGGCTCGCGCTTAACGGGAGCGGAAGGGGCGGTGCCAGAAGACGCATCTTCCTTCAGCGCGAACGGTTCATCATTCATCGGCTTTGTAGAAGCGAAATTCTTCTTTATATTTTCCATCTGTGCGGCAGAGATCTTTTCCGCCCACGGCTGGATCTTCTGCTGGTAGACAGTGGTAGAATGATAGCAGTTGCATTTATTCATTATAATCCTCCATCGTGCGAATAAATGATTTCTGATTACAAGGCTAAGTATAGATACCTGACATCCGATTGTCAATACATAAAAGGCTTCTCACAGCAATTTTTTCGGATTGTTTTGTATTGTCCCGTATTCCCGTTATTGGCTTTTATTCTCTCATTACTTTGGCAGCGTCCCATAATTTCATACAGTAAATATAAATCTGCATGACTGACACAATCTGCCCTGTTCATAATCGCCTTTGCCATAAAGACTGTCCATTCTGTATTTCCCCAGTCCACTTGCGGTGTGTCCATTTTGGACACCTTCCGTATAGCGTCTTCTGCCTCTTTCGTTGGAGGACACATATTTTCTTTCGCCCATTCCTGCATGACGCCCGAATAAGAGGCTGCTATTTGTTCCCGGATGTCTTCTTCACTCTCTTCTTTCTGATACCCTGCCGTCCTTTTATTTCCTGTAACCGCGGTTTTCCTTCCTGCCCTTTCCGCAACCTCTTTCGCCTGTACGCTGCCGCTTTCCGTAACTTTAGCCGCAATCTTCTCCTGCTCCTTACGCGGAAGTCTGGATGCTTCATAAGCCGCGCAAATCCCAATCGTCCCTTTCCTAAGTTCTTCCTTGATTTCCTCAATGGCATTATTCTGAATGCTGTCCATTCTGGCTATCCCCGTACTGCTCTCGTTCATCAGGCTCGCAATCACATCACGCATCTTCCCCTTAATCTCTAATCCATCTTCTCTTTTCGCTTTTAACAGCGCCTCTTTTAATCTCTTTGCCTGCTCTGTTTTCTCCCATGCCGTAAGTTCCCGGTTATAAGCATTTCCTATCAACAGCGACAGCTCAAACATTGCCGGAGTCATATCTTTATACAGATAACGGACTTTTGTATATTCTCCATATCCTCGTTCGATATTCTTAATATTGGCAAGATTCTGCCTGTGTCCGCTTACTATATGAAACTCTCCATTCACCCGCCCGAGTACCGTAGGCTACTGTTGCCCCACTGTCAGGAAACTGTCGGCAAGCTCTTCTATGTTCTCCTGGGAATAGAAATTGCTCTCTGATGGCTTCACGTCATAGGACTTCTTATAGTCCTGTGCCGCTCCGCTGCAGGGACTGTATTCATAAATCGGCTTCCGCAGGAAAGAGTTCTCTGCTACTTTCTTTGAATACCGGATCATCCCAAGAACTGGATATTTTCCGCAGCGCTCACTGGAAGGATTTTCATATTCCCGGCGAAGCCACTCTAACCCGGCTTTTTCTCCGTCTGTATTCTGATATACAGTAATCAGTATGCCGCCTAATGTAAGCGAAGGATTCCGAGCTTTCGCGTCCTCAATCTGCCCCGCCACTATATCCAGTCCAGTGAGCGCATCCTCGTCAATCTTCACAGGCACAATGACCTCATCTGCCACTGCAAGAGCATTGATTACGTTAAATCCGATATCCGGCGGATTATCAATCAGGCAGTAATCATATCCTCCTGCTGTACTACTGTCTGCTCCCTTCTCCCCGCTGTTCTTTACCGACTCCATAAATCTCTGATACCGCGCCAACAGATCACTGTCCCCGTTTTTCAGAAGATTCCATACCGCGCCAAACAGAGACATATTTGAGGACACAATATCTATCCCGTCATAATCCGTACGCTGTATCAGTTCTTCCGGGTGCTCCCAGTTTCCGCACAAAAGTTTTGTGACCGGGGCTGTCTGCTCCGCGTCATACTTTCGATAAGCCTTACTAAGATTCCCCTGCTTATCGTTATCCAGTATCAGCACCTTATAACCTCTTCTCCACAACTCATATGCCATATTTACCACTGAAAAGGTCTTTGCTACTCCGCCCTTTAAGTTTAGAAAATTTATGATTCTCATCTCGTTCCTCTCTTTCTATATCTTACTGTATTAAAAAAAACCGAGACATTTCTGCCTCAGTCTATTGATGTCCAATTTGGACACTTTGTAACCATTATCTCCCAATACCATTCCGGACAAATTCCGGACAAACCTTGATTTTTCTCCTTTTACATGCTATACTAATCCACGCTTGCAAGTCTACAAAAACCAAGGTCTATCAAGGCTTGCCGCCGATTCCCGGCGTTAAATGAATCGTGTGTTCGAGACCTTCCACACGTAAAACAAAACTAAAGGAGAACAGATCTATGAAAAACCCAAAAATTACTTTCATGACACAGGCGGCCATGATTGCCGCTGTCTACGTGGTGCTTACCTATTTATTTGCACCGTTTTCTTTCGGTGAGGTTCAGATTCGAATTGCCGAAGCGCTCACAATCCTTCCTCTATTTACACCGGCTGCAATTCCGGGATTATTTATCGGCTGTCTTACCGGCAATATCCTGGGAGGCGCAATACTCCCCGATATTATCTTCGGAAGCATGGCCACATTGATCGGGGCATATGGTACATACCAGCTGCGCGGCAGGAATCATTTTCTTGCTCCATTTCCTCCGGTCATAGCCAATACAGTCATCGTTCCTTTCGTGCTCCGCTATGGTTATGGCGTACTGCTGCCGATACCATTTATGATGCTGACAGTGGGGATCGGAGAAATCCTGTCCTGCGGCGTGCTTGGAATGGTGCTCTATTCCGCTCTCTGGAGATATAAAAATCTCGTATTTCAAAAATAACCTGCCGGGAAGTCCGTGGAGCTTGATTCCTGACGCATTCCCGCCGGATATACCAAAAGCCCGGGATACAGATGATAATTTCTCTGCATCCCGGGCTCTTATTATGTCATATAGTTATAAAAGAAGCATTACGCAATATACGTATGATTGCTTGCCGCCGTCATCTCGTCCATTTGTTTAAAGGTGACCCTCTTTCTCTCATTGCTCACCATATCTGTATATACAATTGTATTCTCACCATATCCCACAAGGATAACCGGATGACCGGCATCCAGCATGGCAATTACCGGACGGCCCTGGTTAATAATATAAGCAAGCTGCTCTGCACCGCAGCCGCTGAGATCCATGCTCTCACCAGGCCTTGCTTTCTCCATAACCTGCATCGGTGACGAACCGCCTGTCAGCTGTCCCTTAATACTTGCTACCAGCATGTCGGCCCCGGAGATAGAGAAATTCAGATCTCTGTTCCCCCGCTCCCATACATAAGCCTGATTCTGATCCAGCACTGCTCCACCATAGTTGTCCGCCTCCTGAATCGCATCGCCCGCAGTATCATAGACGCCCTTTAACTCCCCGTGCCCGTAAGCATAGTATTTTTTCCCGTCACCGGTATGCTCAAAGGATACAACCGTCGGCTCCTCAAAAAGTACCTGCTTAGGCTTCAGCACCTTCGGCTCCTTATCGTCGATCCCGTCTTTAAATGTAAGCCTCATCTGCCTTTCCTTCAACTCTGTCGTATAGGATTCCAGGAAAATATTGCTCTCCTTCTCCTCTTCATTATTAGAAATATACTCCTGGGCAATTGCCGTATAGACATTTCCCTCCCTGACTGCACGCTCCAGAACCACTCTGTTCTCCTCAAGTACAGCGTCCAGCACATACACCCCGTTTTCTTCATGGGTCTTGACAACCTTTCCTTTGCCGTTCTGGATCTCCACCTTATACATCGGTACCACTGCCTCCCCGGAAACTGTCTGCCCCATGTCCCCGGTTTTTGCAATTCCATACACAAAGTCATTCCTCACAAACCCAAGCGGATGAATGCTCTCTCCCTCCTTACAGGTAATGCTCTTCTGCTCCCCGGAGGAAAGATTCATAATGATAACCTCTCTGATGTCCGTATCACTTTCCGCCGTCTGATACGCCAGCAAATGTCCGTCACCGGAAACCACATACTGGTCTTCCCCGAGTTCCTTCACAAGCTCTTTCGTCCTGCCCTTCTCAACATTTATCTCATAAATGGTTCCATCTGCCCGCAAATACAGCCTCTTATTATCCACACTATAGTGCAGCAGTTCCCCAAGGCCGTTTACCTCTTTCCCGTAAAACTTATTTGAGGGTATAAATACTTTCTCCTCCACTGAGCTTTCCTGTACATTGTAATAATAAACTGCAATGCCCACTTCTCCCTCATGAGCACCGCGGTTCATATACCCGTATACGGCAAATGTGACATTCCCTGCAGCATCTGCCCCCAGAAGCTTAACCTCATGCTGCTCCGTATAATTCCTCTCATCCATATTTTCCGCAGAGGAAAAACTGAACACCAGGGATATCTCATCTGTCTCCCGGTTATAGCACCAAAGCTCCCCGGCCTGCACAAAGGAAACAATCGTCCCATCCTTGTTGGTCAGATAAGACACATCCGGGGACGTTATACCAAGGAGAAGCCCCTTTTCACTCAGTATCTTTTTAGAGGGGTCAAAGATCTGCTCCATCCTGCGGTCATAATCTACAAGATATGTCCTCTTCCTCTCCTTGTCATATCTGAGCCGAAAAAATTCCTTCACCTTATAAGCATCCCCGTCATTTTCTTCTCCCTTGCAGCGGACAATATATTCAATCTGGAGCGAAGTTGTGACATTGTTCATCTCCTTGATGCTCCACCTCTCCCCGTTTTCTACCGACGGCTCCAGATCCTTCCATCCTACCTGCGCAGAATTAGAGTGGATCGTTACATGGGAAAATGTAGTATTGTCTCCTTGTTCATCAGGCTCCAGCGCCGCCCCGAAGCTCATATCCTCCGATTTCCCCAGCGCATTATCGTGGAACCTGTTTGCATAATCAAGACATTCCATAAGGCTGGCATTCTCAGAATCCGCAATACGGGTATAAAAGTAAACCTTTTTATCCCCTTCAAGTGTTAACGTTATCTGGAGCACACGTTCTTCACTCAGGATATCTTCTGCACTCAGGTCAAGACTTATCTCTTTTCCCGGATTTTTAATCTCATCCTCCCTGACCACCTTTTTCCCGTCCAGTGTATGAATCTTAAAAGCAGCCTTCCTGATCTGATTTTCACAGGCATTCAGCACCACATTCAACCGCTTCCCCGCAACAGGAGTAATCGTATCACGCACAGACGGTATGTTCATCTCACCGGCATAACCTGCTATACTGTTAAGGCTATATCCATTATAAGTAAAAGAAATCATCGGATAAGTTGCAGTGCCCATGTCTGCAGTCATATTATTGTTCCCTTTATTTGTAAAATAGCTGAAAACAACGACAGCTATCAGAAATGCTCCGATCAAAATCGCAGCTTCTTTCAATTTCTTTTTGATATTCATCTGTATCCTCTTTTTATCCCAGCAGCTTCCCAAGCGTCGGCGACACATGAAGGAATCGTTCACAGTCTTTGATCCTCTGTGTATTCTTCCCCTCTTTGCCCGTGTATATCGCACGGATCAAAATATTTTTCGGGGTGTGCTCCATGTCAATAAATTCCAGTACCTGGACATCGTAACCCATAAGCTCCAAGTACTCCGCACGCAGTGCGTCTGTCACTAATGCAGAAAACCGTTCCTTTAATAGACCGTACTTTAAAACCGGCTGCAAGATATCATTCTCAATCTGTGCGTTTAGCTCATGCTGGCAGCATGGAACAGAGAGGATTACCTTCGCATTCCACCCCACAGCCTTTGAGAGTGCATAATCTGTTGCCGTATCGCATGCATGAAGGGTTACGACCATATCCACTTCCCTGACTCCCGTGTAATCTGCAATATCTCCTTCCAAAAATGTCAGTTTCTCGTAACCGTACGCACGGCCAAGTGCATTACAGTGCCTGATCACGTCCTTCTTAAGATCCAGCCCGATAATACGGATATCATATTTTTTAAGCTCATGCAGATAATAGTACATTGCAAATGTCAGATAAGACTTTCCACATCCGAAATCCAAAATCGTCAGTTCCCTTTCTTTATCAAGCTGGGGCAGCACATCCTCAATGAATTCCAAAAAGCGGTTGATCTGTCTGAACTTATCAAACCTGGAATGCACCACCTTCCCGTCCTCCGTCATAACTCCCAGATCCTTCAAAAAGGGAACCGGCACACCCTCCTCCAGAATATACCGTTTTCGGCGGTTATGGGACAGATCTGCCTGAATGTTCGCATTCTTCTGCATCCTTTTCTTTACAGTAAGCCTGCCTTTCTTACTCACAAGTACCGTATAACTCCAATGAGTTGTCTCAAACTGCATCTGCCCCATATTCTCCATATACCAAAGAATCCTCCTGCGAGCCTCTTTCGCATGAAGGTTTTCATGAAATGCCTGGTTATTCCGGAAAGACTCTAGTTGAAAAAGAAGCTCTCCTTTTTTCAGCAGCGGGCGAACCTTTATCTTTGACACTCCGCTCTTGTCCCGCGGGCTGCTCAGCACAGCAGACACAAACTCCTGATTTAAATTCTCCTGCAATAATCTTGTCAATTCATCCATAATAGTAATATTGTAATGTTTTTTTCCCATAAGTGCAAGTAGGGACAGGACTATTTTCATATGCCCTGCCCCTCTTCGCTGTTTCGCTCACAGTACTCTCACTGCCCAAAATACATATGCAGACTGTACTCACTGCCTGCTGAAACACTTTATTGTCTCACTCTTGGAAACGCAATCGTTACCTTAAACAAGTCTCCGTCCAGATACAACTCAAACGTCCCTTTTTGCATCTCTGTCAATGTTTTTGCAATTGACAGCCCCAGGCCGCTTCCCTCGGTACTTCTTGATATGTCGCCCCGGATAAACCGTTCCGTCAGCTCATCTGCCGAAATGTTAAGTGGCTGCTCAGAGATATTTTTCAGGCTGAAGACAACTGCTCCTTCGGTTACGGTCAGATCCCCATAGATCCGGCTGCCTTCCATAGCATACTTAGCGGCATTATTATAGATATTTTCCAGAACCCGCCATGTTCTCCTCCCGTCGGCACAGATCAAAGCCTCTTCTTCCGGCAGAGTAAGCACTTCTCTCAGATCCCGGGCTTTGAATTTCTCCTCGAATTCTCCGCTGGTCTGCTGGATCATCTCAACCAGATTGAGGTTCATGAGTTCCAGCGTAATATTGCCTGAACTGATCTTAGATGCCTCCACCACATCCTCTGTCAAGTTCTTCAACCTCTGTGACTTCGCCTCCAGTATTTCAATATACCTCTGAATCCTTGGATCCTCAAAATTCTCCTGCTTAAGAAGCTCTACATAATTGATGATGGAGGTAAGCGGTGTCTTGATGTCATGGGATACATTGGTGATCAGATCCGTTTTTAACCGTTCGCTCTTAATGCTCTTCTCCACTGCTGCATCCAGCCCGTCCCCGATAGAGTTCACTGCCTCTGCGATCTCCCTCTGATCCCCCATCATTCCGTCCGTATAGATCTTGTAATTAATCTCACCGCCTGCAATCCTCTTAATTCCCTGCTTGATCTTCTCTTTCCCCATGGCCTGATATGTGAGGTAGACAAATGCGGCTCCCTCCACCAAAAGCATGAATATAAAGGATATGCTATAATAATATGACATCCGGAAAAACACAAACCAGTGCAGCAGTACAAAGGCTCCGAACACTACAATTACCTTCCAGACACAATGCATATTTTCAAACAGACGTTTCGCAAAAATATAGACCGCACGAACAATGCTGTTCTTCCACAATGTCTTTGCCTTCACCCTCCTCACAAGACTGAGGAACCCGATCAGGAACATACTGCAGGTATAAGCCGCTGTCAACGCCCCGGCAATAAGATACGGAAGTGAATTCTGCACATAATCTGCACTATAGCTGTCATATTTGTAGACCTTGTGCAGTGCTATGCCCTCAGCCGAAACACTGACAATGCCGATGACTACTATCACAAAAAACCATAGAGATATTATGATACCCGCCGCAAGCTCCGTCTTCCACCTGTCAAACCAGTTCAAGTGCACGTCCTCATCTCTGCTGCTGCGTCCCGCAGCTGCTGACAGCCAGACCACACACACAAGGAACAATATCCCTGCCAAAAGCCCAAGAATCGCAATTCCCCTCGCACCGGAGCCATACTTTTCAAAGATCTGATGCTCCGTATAGAAATCATCCTGAATAGGATAGGAAGTGTCCACACTTGCCGCAAATATAAATTCCTCTTCCTCCGGCCCGGACATCCTGATCTCATCTCTCCACGAAGAGGCATTCACATTCTTTATATTTGTCTTAAACGCATCCAATCTCGGAGCAACGATCACAAATCTTCCGGCCTCCGACATTGCCTCTATATTTTTCTGCAGATCATTATATTCTGCATATGCCGCCTTATTGCTGTAAATGCGCCCGCCCTTCAGGTCTGCATATATATAAGTATAATTGGTATCTCCCTCTTCAATCTTATTGTTGATATTTTCATACTCGTTCAGACTCGAACCAATAGAGCGCATCGTACTATTCAGCATATCATTCGCCTCACTGAGGCGTCCGTTCCAGTCAGGATTCTCATTCACAAGTTCCAACAGGTCCACATATCCTATAGGCTGATATTCATTTGCAGATCCGGGAGCGCAATACCCGTCATAACTCCAACAGTCTACATAAGCAACCTTCCCCTCTTTATCCTGAAGACTTTTCAGGGATCCTTTATAAGAGTTCTCATCGTACACCCCATCCTGAAGCAGCATTAAGATATCTGACGTACTGAACTCCTCTCCGTCCCCGGCTCCTGTATCCAATATAAACCTGAGTTCTCCGGACTCTATAAGTTTTTGGAAATCCGGATAATCATAATACTGATAAGTGCCGTCCGCCCTCCGGCATACGACAATATTATTTTCCTTGTCTATATTCTGGGAGTCATACATTTCCATCTTGTCATACCAGTCAACCAAATCTCCCAGACGGTAAGCCAGACCGCTCCCATTAACATTCGTTACTGTTCCGTTTGTACAGTATGCCTCAATATCTACGATTTTCTCCGGATCATACTTTCCTTCTGTCTCAAATGTTTCTTTCTGGCTCAATCCCCACACTACCTGGAGACTATAATCCATCAGCTTTCTCGAAAAATCTTTCGTGTCCTCATACTGATCTGCCCCCCCCTCAAGCAATTCCTCCTGAAACACCGGATATGACATGATCCTGATGCCGCACACAGCCACAATAACAGCCAGGACATGCGCAATAACAATCAATGCTGTTTTCGTCAGATTAGATCTAAACCATTTTCGATCCATACATACTCCCTTCTAAAGCTTCTCTATCTTATAACCGACGCCCCACACTACCTTTAAATAACGAGGCTCCTTCGGGTTAATCTCGATCTTCTCCCTGATATGGCGGATATGCACCGCCACCGTATTGTCTACTCCAATGGCGTCTTCATTCCAGATACTTTCGTATATCTGGTCAATAGAGAATACTTTTCCTTTGTTTTTTACTAATAATAACAAAATATTGTACTCCATCGGCGTCAGCTTTACCGGCTCACCGTCGACAGTCACTTCCTTAAGGTCATCATTAATCGTAAGGCCTCCCACCGTATAGACTGCCTCATTTCCACTGTCCGCCGTACTGCCGAGCTGCGTATACCTGCGAAGCTGCGATTTCACTCTTGCCACCAGCTCCAGTGGATTGAACGGCTTCGTAACATAATCGTCCGCCCCTATATTCAACCCAAGTATCTTATCTGCATCCTCAGACTTTGCAGACAGGATAATAATCGGTATATTGTTCTTTTCCCGAATCTTGAGTGTCGCACGGATGCCGTCAAGCCTCGGCATCATAATGTCGATCACAAGAAGGTCTACCTCCTTCTCTTTTAATACCTTAAGAGCTTCCACGCCGTCATAAGCTTTAAGCACCTCGTGCCCCTCCTGGGCCAGATAAATATCAATTGCCTCCACGATCTCTTTATCATCATCACATACTAAAATCTTAGCCATTTTCATCACCTCCTCTATACTATACAAGAATATCAGGGAATTTTTAAGGACAAATACGGAAATTTCTTAAGATATTATGAATTTAAACAATGTCATATTTTGTCGATATCTGACGTTTTCTTCCATAATGTGAAATTTTTTAAAAAAACGACAGATTATAAGTTATAATATATTTGTTGATATCTGGAATCTTATGGTATGCACAAAGGAGGAAACATGCGGAATCAGGAAATCGAAAGGCTTATTCGGTCTCTGGGCATTGGCGCTACCTATCGGGGCTACCGGTATCTTAATTATGGAGTCGAATTATGTCTGAGTGATGAAGATTACCTCTTATCTGTGAGCAAATTACTATATCCCCAGATCGCAAAAACATACTCAACAACTAGCAGCAGCGTGGAACGTGATATACGGACAGTTGTAAAAATCTGCTGGGAACGGGGAAATCGCCCGCTTCTTCAGGATATAGCATTATATCCTCTGATACATAAGCCTACTACCAGTGAATTTCTGGATATCCTGGCCGGCCACATCAACTGCGCGGGCATATAAACAGACGCCTTCACGTATTATTCCAGGCTTCTTAAGCGCTTCTTAAGAATTTTTCTTTTTCTTTTATAGATTAAACATATTTTAGACATATTTACCTTTTATAATGTATTTCAGATAGTTAAGTAACTCTTACTATCTCCCCCCTCATAAAGTAATACATCGAGGGAACCCCGATGTACACTTTACTCTCATTCCTTTAGATAACTATAACAACAACGGAGACCCGCAAGCCGCAAGGTAAGCGGGTTTTCGCTGTTTATAGAGTTTGTCCGAAACACCTCTCGGTCAAATCTCGGTCAAATATTTCTAAAGCAATCTGCATTGTTTCATTATTTTTAGATAATTTTCTAGGAAAGGAGGGCTTAACTTATGAGCGATTTTGAACTCCTATCCATCGTACTAATGATACTTAGTATCGTTATAACGATTCTGATAGCATATATAAATCAATCAAAAAAGTAACCGCCCCTGCCCAAGGAATGCGGTTACTTTCTTTGTAACTAAATAAATTGGGACTAACCAACTATCAGTAGTGCCTTATTTATGTTTCTATTCTAGCAAAAGACTTTTAAATTGTCAAATTTAACATTTTTAAATTTTCCTGTCCGTGGACAGTTTCTGGACAGTTTTTTCTAAAGAAATTTCTGCGAATCTGAATCAGACGTAAAACATCGTTATACAAATCTCCCTTATCCTCCAAGTCAATCATCAACCATTTCTGTCCGCTCCCTTCCTTTGTATGATTAAATATATCAGATAATTCAACCGTACATTCTGGCAGTATTGCCTCAACAAACGCTTTTTCTTTTGTACCTATAACAATCATAATTGTAAAATAACATTCCCGTGGATATACAGTACATAGTGTTTTTCCAGCCTTTTTAAATTTTATATTCCAGCCCTTTTCCCAACTACATGAACTGTATTCTATTTTTTCATTACATTTATAAGTGTTCTTGATTTCTGAACAGAATTGCACGAAAACAGGATTTCTAACATATTCGCTTATCGCCTCAATAGCAGGTGGATTATTCTTATCTTGCAAATCAATCATATTGATAATACATTCCTCCAAACATCAATTTATTCAAAAAGTAACCGCTATCTATAATATACTACCCATTAAGCATATTATAAATATGCAACTTTGTAAACATATAAACATTCCAAACTGTTTCCGGTCAAATTCGGGTCAAATCCTCATAAAAATATATAACAATTTACAGTTTGACAACTTCCCAAAACATCTGTATTTCGGGTTTCCGCTGTTTATATCCTCTACACTCCAAAATTATGAATCAGCGCCCCGGTGATCACATCCCCGATCAGCTGATACCCTGCCGCAGAACAATGTACGGCATCCTCCCCCGGAACTGCTCCGTACACCTCCCAGTTCCTTCGGTTGATCCCCGATGTCCTCCACAGATTTAAGACCGGAAGACTGTTCCTGCGGGCAGCCTCCTCCATAAGATCCGCGATGCCCTGAAGCGTCCTGCCCGACCCCGGCGGGTATTCCCCGTATCCGTCAACGTCAATATAAGAATATTTCCCGACGCAGTGCGGCGTAACGATCAGGATCCGGCATACAAGGTTGTGCGCCTCCTCAAGCGTATCATAGATCCTGTCTATGCAATATTGAAGCGCGGCGGCAATATCTGTCTTTTCCCGGTCATTATAGCCGGCATAGAAGATGATATAGTCCATATCCCTGAGAAGAGAGGCAGATATAGGCTCTAACATTCCCTCGGCCCCCATTCCTCCATCCACGATCTCGCGCATTTTAAGGCCGCCTCCACAATGCAGAAAGACATTGCAGCAAAGATTATTTCTCAGCCTCTCTGTCCAGATTCCTGCCTGTGTAAGGCTGTCCCCCATACAGCAGATATTCTTATTGGCCCAGTTTGTTGTGAACATCTTATATTTCCTCCTGTCCGACATACTTTATCTCCGCCATCTGATGGCCTCTAAGCTCTTCCACCCGAAAGACCACATATCCGTCCTCCTCCCGGAACGGTATTTCCTTACATTCCGGCACAAGATGGATCCTTTCTGCGCGCCGGCCTCCTAAGAACACCCGGATTTCCATGTTATAAAGAGGTATCACGTCTTCGATCGTATAAATGTTCTCCGACTTCTTCTCTGGAATGTAGAATAAAAGATGCAGGATCTTTGTATCGTCATCCTTTTGATTCAAAATGCACTGTACCTGGGACGAACCCGTATGGGATACAAGCTTGTCCGGGCAAAGGATCTCCATGGCATCCCGGAACATTTCCCGGCACCATCTGGGTGCGTATTCTCTGTAAATACGGAAAATCGGGTGGGCGCAGTATAGAACATTTCCCTTCTGCACCATCTCTGTACCCTGCACGCCGCCCCTCGCCGGAGCGTGCAGATGACTGCAGAATCTTTTTCCTTTCCGCTCAAACCAGGGATGTACCTTCTGCATAATAACATCGCTGTCTGCTGCCCCCACATCCGTCCCTCTTCCATACATGACAAAGGGCTCCTCCGGAAGATCTTTTCCGATCACTGAACCAGGCAGCACAAATTCTCTGCTGTACTCCGACTCCCGGACATCCTTCACCCCATACAGGCTGCTCCTTTCGCGGATGCACGCGTGATAAGATCCGAACACAGCCCCGCCTCCTGCCACATATTCTTCAAGCTTTCGCTCCAGCTTCTCGGAATATGGGATTTCATCCGGCAGGATCAGAACTTTATAGTCGTCAAAGCAATCCTCCGAATCAATGACTGTAAACTGATAGGATAGCTCCTGCAGCATGTGAACGGCTCCTACTAAGGAGGCAGGAAGTTCCCGGCCGTCCAGAATGGGATTCAAATATTCATGGGGCGTAAGCACTGCTGCCTCAGCCTCCATGACGGCCCCTGTGCAGAAAGGCTCCTTTGCCTCCACACTCTCGTAGACCTCCCCGATCAGCCGGCAGGTTGCATCAGACAGCCGGCCCCACGGATGAAGCTGATCGCCCACTGAACACCCGGCTCCCATAGCAAGCATCTGGAAGCATTCAAACTCCAGCGCTTCTTTATTTTTGAGAGAATGAAAGTCCCCCCATGCAGTATGGAACTTTCCCGTCATACCGATCATCTTCTTCCCGAAATGCGCGGCATACCTTGCCATCGCCGGAAAATGGTCATACCCCCAGTCCCCGCTGGGCAGAGACTCCAGTTCCAGATGGCTGTATGTATCAATGGACCGCCGCATCACCGGATCGATCCCCGGGTCATTATAAAAAACAGATATCCCCGGCGCATGTTCCCATATCAGGGCAGAAATCTCACTGCGGAAACGGTTCAGCGTAAGTTCTGCAAATGAAACCCGATCCATTCTGATATCCGGGTCAAGTCCTTCCTCCTTCATCAGCCGTCTGCAGTCCTCGCAGCAGCATTCTGTCTGCATAACGATATCCAGAAACAGTCCGTCCAGATTCTCACGCCCTACTACATGAATAATATCTAAAATATGCTTTTTGAAAAATTCCCGGTATCCGCTGTTGAGACAGATATCATAGCAAAAATGCGCCTCCTGTCCGCCTCCCCGGTTTACCGGATCCCCTTTTACATCCCGGCACAGCCATTCTGGTTTTTCACGCAGGACTCTCTCGTCCCACCGCACCGTCGTGTAAACAGGAACGCGGATCCCTCTTTTATGGCAGGCCTCAATCTGCTCAAGCAAGAGCCGCGGCCTCTTAAGGTGCGGATGCATAAGTTCCGAATTTTCCCTGGACGGATAGTAAAGCCACCCATGGTGGCATCTGGCAAAACACGTGACAGAATTGACATGCGCCCTCCGAAGCGCCTCTGCAAATTCCTCCGCATCAAAATCCTTCCCTACCTCCGTAATATACTGACTTGTATGAAAATCCAAATGTACCTGCCTGCTGCTCAAATCATCCATTTTCTTTCCTCCATATCCCTTTCATACTTCTATTCCTTAACCGCACCGGCGGCAAGTCCGCCTTCCACTTTTTCCTGGAACAACATATAGACCAGCATCGGCAGCGCCACAACGATGACGATGGCCGCCATCATCAGCCCGTATTCCGTCCCCTTCTCCCCGTTAAAATTCAGGATCCCCAGGGCAATGGGCTTCAAATCATTATCCTTAATGAAGATCAGCGGAAAAATAACATTGTTCCACGCGTTCAGAAAATTAAAAATAGACACTGTAGCCACAGCCGGTTTGGTCATAGGCAGCATGACCCACAGCCAGATCTGGAAATAACTGGCCCCGTCCATCAGCGCCGCTTCTTCCAGGGAACGGTTGACCCCCTTCATAAAATTTGATATGACAAGGATGCTGAACGGAAGCCCGAATGCAGCATACACCAGAATCAGAGCCGGTATACTGTCCGACAGTTCCATTTTCCCGATCATATAGGAGATGGGTACAAGCACTGTATGCATAGGAACCATCATCCCCAGCAGAAAATAGAGCATTACAAGACGGCTGAGCTTGAACCGGAACCTGGACAGCACAAATGCGGCCATAGACGACAAAATCCCCAGTACGATCACCGTCACACCGGACTGGACAACACTGTTTACAAAGTACCTGCTCATCCGCGCTCCCTTCCAGGCCTCTGCATAATTCGACCAGAGGAAATGCTCCGGCAGCGCAAAGGGCGAAGAAAAGATCTCCACCTTGGTCTTTAAGGAGGACATAACGGTAAAAAGCATAGGCGCCGCAAAAACTACAGCCATGATTATCAGAAACATATAGATCCCGATCCGTCTCTTCTTCATCATCAGTCCTCCTTCTCATATTTTCTCTGAACAAAATTCGTCACCAGCGTACCCACAAGGCAGATTGCCAGGATCGTGATCCCAATAGCACTTCCCTGCCCGTAATGTTTATATTTAAACGCTTCATTATAAAGCAGCGTAGTCGGAAGGTTGGTCAGGCCGTTCGGCCCGCCCCCCGTCATCGCATAGACCAGGTCGAATACCTTCACCGAGCCCATAATATCTAATAAAATGCAGACAAAGATGACATTTTTCAACATGGGAACTGTGACATAGAAGAACTTCTTCACCGTTCCTGCCCCGTCAATGGCCGCCGCGTCATAGATCTCCTCCGGGCTTCTGATTATAGTGTCCCTGGTGTTCTATTATTATTTTATGTCCATGCAGGCGGAGTTCTCTGTAAAGCAGCTCAACGCCATAAATAACCAGCTGAGTTTCTATCTTACCTCCATGGACAATTATTCAAAAATGATGATCAGTGACTCTAGTATTCAGAAAAATGTAAGAAGCTATGAAACCCCCGGCATGGCCTACACAGAGACAGACCGTACCCGGCTGCGCTCCGAGATGAGGAAATACCTGCAGACGATCCCCTATATCCACTCTGCCGCCATATATGACGACGCCGGATCCTGCATCACCACAACAGCAGTGGCCGCCTATCCTGCAGACCTTCGAAAGCTGAAGGTTCAGGATCATATTACATTTGCCGTCACACAGAAATATTCAAACTTCAACTTTACATCCGAGATACAGACATTGTCGCTGCTGAGACCCTTTTACGAGATTTCCACGGGAAAGAAACTGGGTTATATTGAAATCTCCATAGCGGAGAGTGACATTCGATCACTCTACGCCCGGGATACCTCCGACACAAGCAAGCTCTTTATTACAGACAGCGAAGGACGCATTGTGAGCACAGACGGAGCCTGGCCGCTGGTAGAAATGTTTCTTCCTCTGAAGCAATACGGCGGGGCAGTTCCGGAGCAGTTCCGCTCCGGCAACGGCTCGATCTGTTTCGTCTCGCATATGGAGCAGCTGAATTGGTTTATTGTAAATGAGATCAGGCTTTCAGCCTTTTACAAGCCCTTGTTTCTTATTCTGCTGGTCACCCTCGTTATCAGCCTTTTGTTTCTTATGGTTTTTATGGTGATTTCCAGGCGGATCAGTGAAACTATTACAAAACCGTTATATCTTCTCATCAGCCATATTCAGAAAGTAAAGGAAGGAAACTGGATCCCGCTGAACAACGCCCCTGAGGATGCCGATCTCAAGCTGTTGTTCCGGGAATTTGACAGCATGATCCTTGCCCAGGAGAAGCTGACCCATGACCTTATTATTTCCCAGCGGGAAAAGGACAAGCTGTCCCTGGATCTTTTACAGCAGCAGGTGAACCCGCATTTTCTCTATAATACCCTGGATAATATCGGCTCTCTGGCCGCCCTGAATGAAACAGACACCTTACTCTCTCTTGTGGGCAGCCTGTCGGATTTCTACAGGCACAGCCTAAGTGACGGAAACCTGGTCATTACCGTGGGAGAAGAACTAAAGCTGACACAGGCTTATGTGAACATTATGCAGATACGGTATGTGAATAAATTCTCCTTCTCTGTATTCTGCCCGGAAAGTGTGAAGGATTACAGCTGCCTGAAGCTTCTCCTCCAGCCGGTTATTGAAAACAGTATCTACCACGGTATCAAGGAACTGGACGGGTTCGGCCATATTACCCTGGACGTCCGGGAGGCAGACTCCCGCATCATCTTCACGGGCAGGGACAACGGTCCCGGCATGGCAGCCGGAGCTTTAAAACAGATAACTGAACCGGGAGAAAGCCATTTCGGCATCAAAAGCATTCAAAAAAGGATCCTTATGCATTACGGAGATAACTGTAGCATTACCATGCAAAACACAGAACCTGAAGGTCTGGAAACAATCATTTCAATCCCAAAACAGAAATGGAGCGGCACAGATGAAGCAGATGAACATGGAACAGACAAAATATAAGATTATCGTTGCAGATGACGAATATTATATACGCCGGAAATTAACTAAGATTATCGACTATGAAGGACTGGGGCTTGAGCTGGCCGGAGACTTTGAAAACGGCCGGGAGGTCATAGACTATTTTTCTAAGGATCAGGCCGACATTGTCCTGCTGGATATCCGTATGCCAAAGGTATCCGGCCTGGATACGGCCGAGTTCCTCCACCGCAGCTTCCCGAACACAAAAGTGATCATCCTCTCCGGCTTCAATGATTTTGAATATGCCCAAAAAACACTTCGATATCATGTCTTTGATTACCTTCTGAAGCCGGTGGATGCCGATACCTTAAATTCTGCCATCCGGGGCTGTATCAGTGCAATCAATAAAAGGCGTCTGGAAATCCGGCAGCTTGACAGTCTTGCCCATTACGAAAAGAGCATGCTGCTTAACCAGGTTCTGCGTAAAAAAGAACCTCTTCACGCACTGGCAGCGGCCTATCCCCAGCTGATGTCCGCCAATTATTCCATGTTCTACTCCTTTTTTATTGACGTGGAATGCAGCCGGGCCGCCAAAGATCTGTATACTGTATTAACTGGTCAAAAGATAGAATGTGAGTATTTTATAGAGAGCGACCACATTTTTTATATCCAGTTTTTCCTGGAGGATGATATCGCAGAGCCCCTCTGTCAGTATCACTGCAAAAAATTCTTCCACGGCATGGCGAATCGTTTTTACTATTATTTCGGAGTGCTTTTTGATGTGCAGACAGACTGGGATACGCGTCGGAGGCAGGCGCCTGGCGGACTGGACAACCGGTATTTCTCTGCGGCAGGCAACCTGTCGTCCTGCACAGTTTCCCCGGGCTCTTCATCCCTCCCCGAACATCAGATGTCCGGCATCGACGCCATCCGCCATCCGCTTCTCCAGAGGCTCAACGCCTCTGATTCAGAGGGTTTCTGTGCTTTCATCACAGAGCTCTTTCAGACCATTGCACAGCGGAAATCTGTAGAATATTTCCATCTGGCAGTGATGGAGGTCTTTGCCGCATTCTCCGTCAAATATTCCTCGCAGAAAAATTACCGGCCCCTCCCCAGAGACTATGCACAGTCTGTCATCGCAGAGGAATACCGGCTGGAAGAAGTTCAGTCCGTTATCATCCATTATGGATTAGATTACATGAAAAATACAGAGGCTGTGCCCTCCGACATCCGCCTCAGCAAAAATATTATCCAGTATCTGATGGAGCATTACCAAGAGCCTGATCTGACGGTGACCAGTCTTGCCGCCTGTTTTCAATTGAATGTATCTTATATGGGAAGTGTATTCAAGAAAGTAAACCATACCTCGATCCTGCAGTTTCTCACCACACTGCGTATGACGGAGGCAAAGAATCTGCTGAAGACCGGACAGTATAAGGTGACAGAAGTCGCAGAGGCCGTCGGCTATACCGATGTTTTCTACTTCAGCAAACGCTTTAAAGCCTTCTGCGGGCATTCTCCGAAAGAATATATGCTGGAAAATGCCGCAGAATATTATTGATGTTCTGCTCTTCATCTCCCTTCTTCCTACAATTTGAAATAAGTTTGCTAAATTAGATAAATATATTGATTATTGTGTAATCAGTGTGTATAATAGTGAAACAAGGGGGAACATTAATGAAACAAAGAGATTTAATTAAAAAACTTGAAGACGCCGGATTTACTTTTGAAAGACATGGCGGAAATCATGATATATACAGAAGGGGCAACGACATAGAAAAAATACCACGGCATAAAGAGGTGAATGAGCGCCTGGCAAGGATGATACTTAGAAAATGGAAATTATTATAAGGAGTGAATTATTATGAAGCAGGTTTATCCAACTTTTATTTTAAATACCAATGACGGCTCTGAGCATTCTTTTTTAGTATGTGTTCCTGACTTAGAAATCTTTACTGAGGGGGATAATTTTGCAGATGCGATTGAAATGGCAAGAGATGCCATCGGATTATCAGGTATTTCGATGGAAGACAACAAAGAAGAACTTCCTATGCCGTCAGACCAGGCTGCTGCTATCGAAAAGGTAAAGCAATATACAGAAGATATCGACTTCTCTCAAGGCGTTTTAACTTATGTAGATGTTGACTTTTCTGAGTACAGGAAAAAAGTCGACACAAAAACTGTCCGGAGAAATGTAGCGCTCCCAAGTTGGCTCAATTATGAAGCAGAGCATGCAGGAATTAACGTTTCCAGGGTATTACAGGAAGCTTTGATGAATGTACTTAATGTAAAAAGAAATATATAATAAAACTATGATTGAGGGCGGATTTACTCTTTGAAGTAAAACGCCCTCATTATACTTCACTTAATCCCATATTTCTTAAGCTTCTTAACCACCGTAGACTGGTCGATCCCCAGCGCACCGGCAATGGCACGCGTTGTCTTATGCGTCCGGAAACAGTCCTCTAATATTTCCTTCTCCACCTGGTTCAGCCGTTCCGGAAGACTTACACGTCTCTCCTCCATTCTTTCGGTCTGCACTTCCTTCGCCGCATTAGGCAGAAGCATCTTGCGGACATCCGACTCTGTGATCGCATCGTGGAAGGTGCTGACCACAAGCCTTTCTATGGCATTCTCCATCTCGCGGACATTCCCGGGCCATTCGTATTTTCGCAGCAGCTCTGTGGCCTCATAAGTAATATCCTTCGCCATCCCGTATCGCCCGTTCATAATCTTTAAGAAGAACCGAATATACTGGATAATATCCTCCTCCCTCTCTCGAAGCGCCGGAATATGAATGGGCACCACACTGATGCGGTAATACAGATCCTCCCGGAATTGCCCCCGGGCCACCAGTTCCTTCAGGTCTTTGTTGGCGGCTACGATAATCCTGGCGTTGACCTTCACCGGCTTCGTGGCACCCACCCGGATGATCTCCCTTTCCTGAAGGGCGTGAAGGAACTTCACCTGCAGATGGAGGGGAAGCTCTGAGATCTCATCAAGAAATACGGTTCCATCCCCCGCAGCCTCCAGAAGTCCTTTCTTTCCTTCCCGCAATGCCCCGGTAAATGCCCCCGGAACATAACCGAACAATTCCGACTCCAGAAGTTCTGCCGGGATCGCCCCGCAGTTGATCTGGATAAACGGAAGCTCACCGTTCACTGAACTGTTGTGGATAAAACGGGCAAACATACTCTTGCCCACACCGGTCTCCCCCTGCAGCAATATAGTCGTCTGCAGAGGCGCGATATGCTCCATCAGCCGCACCACCTCCTGCATCTTGGCGCTGGAGCCGATCAGGATCTCATGCCGGCCGTTTTTGTGGCGCAGCTGAGAGCGGATGGTCTCTACCATATCCTCCTGCTCTCTGAGCTGCTGCTTTAAATTCTCCAATTCCGTGATATCCTTCGATATATTGATGACTCTTTTGACATTTCCCTGCTTATCAAAGATAGGCTTACCGGTAACCACCAGCTTCCTTTTTGCCCCCGTCACCTGAAACACTGTAAGCTCCTTCTTCTCTTCCAGCACAGCCACCGTAGCCGACCGGTCGAAGATCCCCTTCTCCTCCAGCTCATACGCGCTGCTGCCCACGATTTCTTCGTTAGGCATTCCGAAATTCTCACCGCACATACTGCTGACGCGCAGAAATACGCCGTTTCCGTCTGCAACCGTGATCTGGTCAGACGCCATCTCAAAGATCGTCTCCAGTTCGCTGTACGCTTCCTTATAATACTGCAAATCTTTTTCCACCAAGAAACCCTCCTATGCCAGGGTACTGCCTGCATGATACCCAGACAAGACGCCATGCATCCAGTACAGTAGTCTATTAACAAGTTCATATTCAGCCTACTGATCATTATAAACAGGAATCTATAGCCCTGCAAGGAGGGCTGCCGCAAAACCCCAGAAAGACAGAGGAAGCAGATGGCACTGCTCCTCTGTCTTTTATATCTGCAATCCATCGGGGGCTGATACGTCAAACACAAACCTTCCGGTTATCTCTCCTTGTACAAGGTTCCGTACGGCTTTCCCTTGATCAGCCTTCCGTCACCCTTATTTCCACAGTATTCCCCGTCTTTTACAACTACATTCCCCCGGAGGAATACAGTGTCTACCTTTCCTATAGCTTCCATCCCTTCATATGCACAATAGTCTACTCCGTGGAGAGATCCCTCATTGGAGAATACGCCCCGGTACTCCGGGTCATAGATTACGATATCCGCGTCGTACCCTGCCTCGAGATAACCTTTGCAGTAGTCAAGCCCGTTGTTCCTTGCCGGTGCGGACGCATAGATGTCCACCAGCTTCTGGCGCGTGATCTTCCCTGCCTCGACGCCGTATGTCCAGAGTACCTGAAGCCGGTTTTCAAGCCCCGGCGCCCCGTTGGGGACATTGCGGAAGTCGTCCTTTCCCATGTGCTTCTGTTCCTTCCAGTCGAACCCGCAGTGGTCGGAGCTGACTGCATTTAACCAGCCGTTATTGATGCCCTTCCACAACTCGTCAAAGTGATCCGGGGTGCGAAGCGCCGGGGAACACACATATTTCCCGCCTTCAAAGTCCGGCTTTGCAAGATTGGATTCATCCAGCGTAAGATAGTGGGAACAGGTCTCGCCCATGACAGGCTGTCCTTTATCATAAGCTCTGGCAATCTCCTCCAGCGCTTCCTTGCAGGAAACATGTACGACATAGAGCGGGGCGTCCGCAAGCTCTGCGAGATATATGGCCCTTCTTGTGGCTTCCGCCTCAACGACCGGCGGCCTTGACAATACATGCCCGTAAGGCCCGGTCTGCCCTTTCGCGATCAGCTCTTTTTGGAGCACATCGATCATATCTGCATTCTCCGCATGAACCATTACCGTTATCCCTGCTTCCTTCCCCTTTTTCAATGCCTTTAAAATAGCGTCGTCATCTGCGTGGAAAAACATCCCTTTATACGCCATGAACAGCTTCATTGTCGGATAACCGGCCCCCACAAGCGCCGGGATCTCCTCGATCACTTCTTCCCGCGGGTCTGTCATGACAATATGGAAGGAATAGTCAGCCATTGCAATATTTTCTGCATTGTCCCTGCGGTAATCTTCTATGGAATCCACAAGTCCTTTTCCCTTGACCTGGTTGACAAATTCGATCACTGTCGTCGTTCCGCCGGCAACCGCGGCATTTGACGTCTCAAAGCCTCTCACCTTCGCACCGTTGAATTCAAAAGAAAAATGTACATGCTGGTCCACACCTCCGGGAAGGACATATTTCCCTGAAGCGTCAAAAACCTGTGCATCTTCACATTCCAGATCTGCGCCTATAGATATGATCTTTTCGTCCTCCACCAAAATATCGGCCATATATTCATTCGAGGCTGTTACAATGGTCCCGCCTTTAATCAATTTTTTCATAGTAATCATAGACTCCTTCCTGCTGTTAACTGTCTCACAGTTTCAAGCAAAACATCTGCACCTTTTTTTATGTCACCTTCTGCCGTATACTCTTCTGCCGTGTGGCTTCTTCCGTCTACACTGGGTACAAAGATCATGCCTACATCTGTCACAGCCGTCATCATGGCGGCATCGTGGACTGCCCCGCTGTTCATACGCTTATACGGCAGCCCTTTCTTTGCAGTCACTTCTTCTATAAGCTCTGTGATCCTTGGACACAGCCGGATACATTCGGACTTGCCGATCTCCGTCACCTCTGCCGCCACCCCGGTTGTCTCTCCCATTTCCCTGCATTTCTCCTGGATAAAGTCGATCACTTTCTCCATCCCATCCTCGCACACATCACGGATATCCACACTGAACTGTACGATCTGGGGAATCACGTTCGGCTTGTTTGGACTGCACTCGATCTCACCTACCGTGGCAACAGTTGAAGCATACACTTCTTCCCTGGCATATTGTTCAATGGCACAGATCAGCTTTGCCGCTGCCGCCATGGGATCCTTTCTCATATTCATCGGAGTTGTCCCCGCATGGTCAGAAAAACCTCTGAGTGTGATTCGAAGTGTATGCATTCCTGCGATCACCTGCACAACACCGATGGTAAGTTTTTCATTATCAAGGACTGCCCCCTGTTCAATATGTAATTCCACCATTGCATGTACATCCCCCGGATTCAGGCGGCATTCCTTTACTCTCTCCGGATCCAGGCCAAACCGGCGGATCACATCATATGCCGTCTCCCCGGCTTCTGTTTTTAATTCTTTTAAATAATCCTTATCGTATTTTCCGGCCAGCGCTTTGCTTCCGATCATTGTCGTCCCGAAATTCGAGCCTTCTTCCTCCGCAAAGAGGACAAGTTCTACAGGCCGGATCGGCTTTATTCCATTTTCATGGAATACTCTCAGCACCTCCAACGAGGAGGCCGCCCCGACGATCCCGTCGTATTTTCCTCCGTTTGGGACACTGTCAAGATGCGAGCCGATCCACACAGGGGCAAGGTCCGGATCAGTCCCCTCATATCTTGCCCTGATATTCCCGATCTGATCCACAGATACCTTAAGATCCATCTCTTTGCAGATTGAACCGATATAATCTTTTGCCTGTCTGTCCAGATCACTGTACGAAAATCTTGTAATCCCGCATCCCGGTGTCTCATTGAACTCTGCCAGCCGTTCAATCATGCCGATAAGTCTTTCCTCATTCACTTCCATCTGCATAAATCTATTTTCCTTCCCTGACACCGGCGGACAAAAGGTCTTCTGACGCCTTCCTGTCCGCCTGAACCATCATCAGTTAAA
Organism: uncultured Dorea sp.; assembly: GCA_947645355.1. Taxonomy (GTDB): domain Bacteria; phylum Bacillota; class Clostridia; order Lachnospirales; family Lachnospiraceae; genus Dorea_D. The sequence continues at coordinate 30,971 of CANSCI010000017.1, forward strand.
ATTATATTCTGTTAAAATGCGTTCTCTGCCAAGTGCCTTGTCGTTGAAATATTCGTACAGACTGATCCCAAGATAGGAACCGGAAATATTCTGTACATTCGTATAGCCATTCCCTTTCAGGTACATCAAAGCATAATAGCTGCGCTGGCTTGTGCGGCAATGTACATATACGGGAATATCCCTCGGGATCTCTCCCATGCGTTCATGAAGCCGGCTCAGTGGAACATTATGCGCTCCTTTCAGGTGCCCCGCCGCATATTCCCGCTCCTCACGCACATCTACGATATAAGCGACGCTCTCACAGAGCCCGCGGACTTTGCTCACAGGAACCTGCGTATACTGTCCGTTCAAAAGATTAAGCCCTACCAGAGCAGCAATATTTACAACATCCTTTGCTGTTCCAAAGACCGGCGAATAGCAAAGCTCCAGATCCCTTAGATCTTCCAGCGTTCCTCCCATGGTGATCATGGCTGCAACCACATCTATTCGCTTATCTGCCGCGCCCCGGGAAATTGCCTGTGCCCCCAGGATACGCCCCGTCGGCACTTCGAATAAAAGCTTAAAGCACATATAATTGCTCTCCGGCATCAGTCCCGGCTTGTCCGTCGGGATTACATAGGCAAAATTATACGGGATCCCTGCCTGCGACGCAGTTTTTTCATTTAACCCGGTGCACGCTGCCTTCTGGCCAAACACCTGCACGCAGCTCGACCCGATCACGCCTTTATTTGCACATGGGATTCCATTGATGTGGTCGGCCGCCGCCCTTGCCTGCCTCTGTGCCGGCCCTGCAAGCGCAAGGCGGCCCGGTTTGTGTGTCAGGCTGTTGAATACCTCGACGGCATCCCCGATTGCATAGATGTCCGGGTCGCTGGTCTGAAAATTATGATTGACCTCGATACCTCCTGTGACGCCGATCGTAAGCCCTGCATCCTCTGCAAGCTTTGTCTCGGGCCTTACCCCGATGGCCAGGACAACTGCCTGGGCCGGGATCTTTACTTCGCCCTCTCCCTGCTTTGCGATCACCTGCTCATCCTCAATTGCCGTTACCTGGCCGGATACCATAAGCCGGACACCGTAATCCGTCATTTCTTTGTGCAGGATCTGTACCATATCATAATCGAACGGCGCCAGGATCTGCGAAAGTCCCTCGATCAAAGTGACATTTTTCCCTGCTTCTTTCAAATTCTCAACGACCTCGACTCCGATAAAGCCGCCGCCTACTACTACAATATCCTGCACCTCACTGCGGTCAACATACGCCTTCAGATTTCGGATATCCGTCACATTTCTTACGGTAAATACATGAGGTTTATCTATCCCGCTGATGCTCCGCGGCCGGAGAGGAAACGCTCCCGGTGAAAGGATCAGCTTATCATAGACTTCCTCACAGGTCTCCCCGGTCTCAACGTCCCGGACAGATACTTTCTTTGCCTGCCTGTCAATGGCTGTTACTTCTTTGCCTGTATGCACATCAATATTATGCCTTGTTTTAAAGTCATCCGGCGTCATCAGAACCAGGGAATCACTGTCTTCAATCATTCCGCTCAGATGATACGGAAGACAACAATTGGAATAGGAAACATGCTCCCCGCGTTCAAAGACTGTGATCTTCGCTCCGGGATCCAGGCGCCTTGCGCGCGCTGCCGCCGATGCGCCCCCGGCAACGCCCCCTACAACAACAATTTTTTTTGCCATATTACACCACTCCTGTCATCCTAGAACCCTGCCACGTTCTTCTTCCATGAGAACTCACCGATCTCCTCCGTTGTAAGATCCAGGTATTTGCATGCGATCTCTACACCGGCAATGATGCAGTTCGCACAATGGTCCTTTCGTTCTTTGCTTCCCCAGCGCTGTGGATCCTCGACATTCCCTTTACAGATCTCTCTGCACAAAGGGCTTCCCATAGCCTCGGTGAAATCACTTACCATGTTGTTGTAACGGCGGTATTCCACATCGTAAAGCCCGTCCGGTTTCTCTGACTTCGGATCTTTACGGCCCTGTTTTGCACTGACGGAAAGGATAGCGCCTGATAACGCGCCGCAGGTAAGCCCCGTCATTCCGACTCCGCCGCCAAAGCCTGCACACATAGCACAGGTGTGATAAGGTGCGTCCTCTTTTGAGAGAACCCCGCTTGCGATCATTGCCTCATAGACGCTTTCGCAGCAGTTAAGTCCATTATAAAAGTTCCACAGAGCCGCCTCTTTGATCTTTTCGATTTGTTCTTTACAGATTGCCATAATCATTTTCCTCCTGAATGTTTATATTTTTTCTGTTATTTAATTTTTGATTTACATTTTCCCATTTACTGCATGATAGGATTCTGCTGCATTTCCTGCCCCATCAATCTACATAAAAAGCATCAGTACATGGTAATACAAGAATGAGAATACCAGGTACACGGCAAGGCATGGAATAACCTGTTTTACCATGTCGCTGAAATTCACCTTGAAATAGTTCGCCGCAACTACCACACACACATGGGTTGGTGAAAGCTGGTTGGATGCCCATGCAAAGCAGCCGAGAAGCATAACAAGCGGTATTCCGAATCCCGGGATCGCCGCAAATGCCAGAGGTGCAACCACTGCGATGATGCCCTGTGCACCTGTCAGCACGCCGCCTACAAAGATCAACAGTGCAAACATAATGAATGCCGGGATCGGCAGTGCCTGGAACGCCGAGATCAGGGACGTGAGAATACCTGCATGTGACAGGAAACCCTGGAAGATGAAGATCATCAGTGTAGACAGGATCATAACCTTGTCAAATGCCTTCGGCAGCAGCTCCACGATCTCCTTTGGTGTAACTTTGTAAACAATGAAGCACAATACAAGTACAATACCGATCGAAATTTCTACAGACAGACCGACGCCCATAATAAGCACCATAATTAAGATCAGTGACCAGATATGCTTGAACAGTCCGATCGCCGCCTCTTTTTTGCTTACCGTAATCTCCATGCCCGTCTTTGTAGGAAGCTTTCTTAAGAAGATAAAATACCCTGCCACAAATAAAACGATAACCGGCGGCAGCATGGCGATTACAAAGCTCGAAATCGGAAGCCCGGAAAATCCGCACAGCAGTAAGATAACCGGATATGTAGGAAGAAATGACTCCGGAATGTGACGGAAATAGAACGTAATGATTGCCTTCTCCTTCGCATCCATATAATCTCCCGTCGCCTGGTCCACGATCTCGCCGCACAGGATCAGCGCAGCCGGTGACGGCAGGAATCCGATAATAATCGGAATCAGCAGTGCATTGACGATCCGGTTGTTGAACAGGTTGATCATGTCCACCTGCGCTTTCTGGATCTGCTGCCTCTTATCCAGCAGCCTCTGTAAAAATGTGATCAAATAAATATTCAGCACAATCGCCATCTTACTCCAGTCTGTCACAACACTCCAGATGACCTTGCCGCACTGATCCACTGGAATCATGCAGATCAAAGCCGTTGCCGCGATGCCGGCAATAAACGCCCAGTGCAATGGTTTCTTCGCCCAGATAATCGCAACGATAATGGCGAAAACAATAACCAGCTTAATTAAGTTGTAATCCATATAAACCCTCCTTTTCTCATTCTCTTATAATGATTCTGATTTGCCTCCAGGTTTGTGCACAACCTCTTGTAATTTATTGAAGCAATTTCCGTGCCAATTCCAAGCCCTGCATTCTCTTACAAAAATTTATTTCCATAAATAAATGTATTCAAATATCACTTAAACGTGATTTTACTGCGGTTTTATCGCGATTTAAGTACGAATGAAATAATAGAAAAAGAAAAAAGAATTTTTATTCAGACATTCCAGTAAGACAATATAGATCATAAAAAACCGAATGTTGATGACAATCAGCCGCTTACTGATGACCTATGTCATCACACGCCGCACAACCGCACCATCCAACATCAGGCAGTCACGAAAGCCGCAGGCTTCGGGGCGGGGATCTTGGCGCTGTATGGCCACGGAGGTAAGTGAGAAGCCCCGAAAAATCCTTGCCGAAGCTGTTAGAGCCGCAAGTGCAGATGGCCATCCATTTGCACTTGCGGCTCTTTACAGATTCGTGTAAGAGTTGAAGGGGCTGGCAGCGTCGCAGTGGCCATAC